>NZ_JBHSKO010000006.1:0-367083 GCF_042657305.1 Pseudonocardia zijingensis
GAGGGGGAACGCCCGGTCCCATCCCGAACCCGGAAGCTAAGCCCTCCAGCGCCGATGGTACTGCACTCGCCAGGGTGTGGGAGAGTAGGTCGCCGCCGACATTCAACGTGTTCAGTGGGCCCCCGCCGTCAGGCGGGGGCCCACTTTTTTGTATCCTCTACAGGTGAGTATCGCGGATGGTTCCGGCGATGACCGCCCGCGAGAAGATCGCGACAGCGGCCGCGGAACCAATGATCGTAAAGACCGTCAGCGCGGTGGAGCGTCGCGTGGCCGGCGGCCCGACGAGCGTGGTCGCGGGAGCGGCACGCCCCGCGTCGGTTCCGGCTGGAACAGTGATCGGGGCAGCGACCGGGGTAGTGACCGGGGCAAGGACCGGGGTGGTGACCGGGACCGCGGCGGCTTCCGCCGGCAGGGCGGCCCGCGCCAGGAAGGCACCGGCCGCTCGTACGGCGGAGGGCGCCCGGATCGCGGCGACCGCGAACGCGACCGGGGCGGTCGTCCGGCCGGTGAGCGGCGGCCGTGGAGTGACCGTCGCGACGAGCGGGGCGGGCGTCCTGCTGACCGGCGACGTGATGACGAGCGCTCCCGCGGCGACCGCCGCGGAGAGGGCGACAAGCGGCCGTGGGGCGACCGGGGCGGGCGTCCCGGCGGCGAGCGGCGCCGGGACGACGACCGGCCCTGGGAGCGGTCGGGCGACCGGCGCCCGGCTGCGGGCGGGGATCGGCGCGGTGGCGGCGACCAGCAGGCGCGGGGCCGCTCCGGTGAGCGGTACCGGGGCGACCAGCGTCGTGACGACCAGCAGGCGCGGGGCCGCTCCGGCGAGGGGTACCGGGGCGACCAGCGTCGTGACGACCAGCAGGCTCGCGGCCGGTCCGGTGAGCGGTTCCGCAGCGAGCAGCGAGGTGACGACAAGCGGCCGCAGGCGCGGTCGAACGAGCGCTACGCGGGCGCCGCGCGCGGTGGCGACCGGCGCCGTGACGACGACCGGCCGCGCGGCCGGTCGGACGACCGCGCCCGGGGCGAGCGGCGGGGGCCCGCCGGCGCTGATCGCGCTCGTCGCGGTGAGCGCCGCCAGGGTGCCGAGGCACCGGCCACGCCGAGGGTGCCCGAGCCGGCCCTGAGCGAGGACATCACCGCGTCCGAGCTCGATCCGGGCGTGCGCCGCGACCTGCGCGGCCTGCAGCGCGACACCGCCGACACCGTGGCCAAGCACCTGGTGGCCGCCGGTCGGCTGGTGGACGAGGAGCCGGAGCGCGCCCTGGAGCACGCCCGGTTCGCGCGGGCCAGGGCGTCGCGGATCGCGGTCGTGCGTGAGGCGGCGGGCATCGTCGCCTACCACGCGGGTGAATGGGCCGAGGCCCTCGGCGAGCTCCGGGCCGCGCGGCGGATGGGCGGCGGGCCGGGGCATCTGGCGGTCATGGCCGACATCGAGCGTGCCCTCGGCCGGCCCGAGCGGGCCCTCGAGCTCAGCCGGGGCCCGGAGGCACGTGAGCTCGACCGGGCGGAGAGCATCGAGCTCGCCATCGTGGCGGCCGGGGCGCGGCGGGACATGGGCGAGCTGGACGCCGCGGTCGTCAGCCTGCAGATCGCCGAGCTCGAGCCGACGCGTCGCGACCCGTGGAGCGCGCGGCTGTTCTACGCGTACGCCGACAACCTGCTGGCCGCCGGCCGCGAGGCGGATGCGCTGCAGTGGTTCGTGCACGCCGCCGACGCCGACGAGGACGGCGAGACCGACGCCGCCCGCCGCATCGCGGAGCTCACCGGCGAGCCCGTGGCCGAGGACGAGTACGACTTCGGCCTGGAGGACGAACCTCCCGCCGTCGACGGCGAGGCCGACACCGACGACGCCGACCTCGACTCGGACGACGTCGACTCGGACAGCGTCGACTCGGACAGCGTCGACGGTCCGTCTGCGGAGGACGACGGGTCCGGCGAGGGCGAGGAGGAGCCCGGCCCGGAGGTGTCCCGGTGAGCGACGACCTGATCGGCCGCCACGACGTCCTGCTCGCCGACCTCGACGGCACGCTCTACCGGGGGCCGTCCGCGGTGCCGGGTGCGGTGGAGGCGGTGCGCGGGGCGGCGGAGCGCGGCGTGCGCACCGTGTACGTCACCAACAACGCCTCCCGCCGTCCGTCGGCGGTGGCCGAGCACCTGGCCGAGCTGGGGTTCGCCGCACACACCGAGGACGTCGTCGCGAGCTCGCAGGCCGCGGCCGCGATGCTCGCCGATCAGCTGCCCGCCGGGGCGCGGGTGCTGGTGGTCGGGGCGGAGGCGCTCGCGGTGGAGGTCACCGGGCGCGGGCTGCGGGTCGTCACGCGGGCGGACGAGGCGGACGCCGTGGTGCAGGGGCACAGCCCCGAAACCGGGTGGGCGCAGCTCGCCGAGGCCACGGTGGCGGTGCGGGCGGGCGCGTTGTGGGTCGCGTGCAACCTCGACCCGACCCTGCCCACCGAACGCGGGCCGCTGCCGGGCAACGGGGCCATGGTCGGCGTCGTGCGGCTCGCCACCGGGCAGGAGCCGCAGGTCGCCGGGAAGCCGGCGCCCGCGCTGCTGCAGGAGGCGGCCCGGCGGTCCGGGGCGCAGCGGCCCCTCATGATCGGTGACCGGCTCGACACCGACATCGAGGGCGGTCGCGCCGCGGGGATGGCCACCCTGCTCGTGCTCACCGGGATCTCCGACGCCGCCGAGCTGCTGGCCGCGCCGCCCGCGCAGCGGCCCGACCACATCGCCGCCGACCTCGCAGGCCTCACCGCCCGCCCGGAGGACCTCGCGCCCGGGCCGCGCCCGGGCTGGCACGTCGAGGTGCCCGGGCCGGGGGAGCTGGTCCTGGCCGGCGACGGGAACGACCCCGTGGACGCGCTGCGGGCCCTGTGCGCCGCCCACTGGGCCGCGGGCGGCGGACCGGTGCGCGTCACCGGCGACGGCCACTCCGCCGGCGCCGCGCTGGGCGGCCTCGGCCTCACCGCGCCCGCCTCGGCTACCGTGGCGACGGGCGCGGAGCACACCGAGCTCGAGCAGGGCCTGCGAGCCGCCGGAGCGAAGCGGAGGCAACCGAACCCATGACCGTCCCCACGCCAGGGCCGCCACCGCGCCCGGCCGACCCGCTCCAGGCGGTCGAGCAGGCCGTGGCCGCCCTCGACGGGCTCTCCGACCGTCCGCTCGCCGAGCACGTCGAGGCGTACGAACGCGTGCACGCGGCGCTCTCCGACGCGCTCGCGGCCGGTTCCTCGGGCGGCGCGTGACCGCGGTGGTCACCCGAGCCCGACTCGACGCCGAGCTCGTCCGCCGCGGGCTCGCGCGTTCCCGGCAGCAGGCGGCCGAGCTGATCGCGCAGGGCCGGGTCGTCGTGCGCGGCGTCCCGGCGGGGAAGCCGGCCACGGTCGTCGACCGCGACACCCCGGTCACCGTGCAGCGCGGCGACGAGCGCGAGTGGGCCTCGCGCGGCGCCCACAAGCTGATCGGAGCGCTCGACGCGTTCGGCGTGGACGTCGCCGGGCTGCGCTGCCTCGACGCGGGCGCCTCCACCGGCGGGTTCACCGACGTGCTGCTCGACCGTGGGGCAGCGGAGGTCGTGGCCGTCGACGTCGGCTACGGGCAGCTCGTGTGGCGGCTGCGCAGCGACGAGCGGGTGCGCGTGCACGACCGCACCAACGTCCGCGCGCTCACCCCGGAGGAGATCGGGGGCCAGGTCGCCCTGACGGTCGCCGACCTGTCGTTCATCTCCCTGCGCACCGTGCTGCCCGCGCTCGTGGCCTGCACCGAGGGGGACGGGGAACTCCTTCCCATGGTCAAGCCGCAGTTCGAGGTGGGACGGCAGCGGCTCGGCGCGGGCGGTGTGGTGCGCAGCGCGGAGCTGCGCCTGGCCGCGCTCACCGAGGTGGCGGCCGCCGCGCGGGAGCTCGGCCTCGTCGTGCGCGGTGCCGTCGCGAGCCCGCTGCCCGGTCCGTCCGGCAACGTGGAGTACTTCCTGCGGCTCGCCCGCGGGGGAGCCGACGTGGGCGACGCCGCGCTGGCCGCCGCCGTGGAGGAGGCACCGTGACCCGCGAGATCCTGGTCGTGCTGCACACCGGCCGGGCCACCAACCTGCGCACGGCCGCCGCCGTCGCACATCGGCTCGCCGCCTCGGGTGTGCGGCTGCGGGTGCTGGGGGAGGAGTGGGCGGAGGTGCAGGACGGCGACCTGCCCGCCGAGCTCACGCCGCGGTTCGTCGAGGGCAGGCCCGGGTGCGCGGAGGGCGCTGAGGTCGTGCTGGTGCTCGGCGGCGACGGCACGCTCCTGCGGGCCGCCGAGATGGCCCGCCCGGTCGGGGTGCCGCTGCTCGGGGTCAACCTGGGCCGCGTCGGCTTCCTCGCCGAGGCCGAGCAGGAGTCCCTCGGCGAGGCCCTCGACGCGATCGTCGAGGGCGGGTACTCGGTCGAGGAGCGGATGACGATCGACGCGGTCGCCCGCACCAACGGCGATGTCATCGCGCGCACGTGGGCGCTCAACGAGGCCACCGTCGAGAAGAGCAGCAGGGAGCGGATCCTCGAGATGGTGCTCGAGGTCGACGGGCGTCCCGTGTCCGCCTTCGGCTGCGACGGGGTCCTCTGCGCCACGCCCACCGGGTCCACCGCCTACGCGTTCTCGGCCGGCGGGCCGTTGGTGTGGCCGCAGGTCGAGGCCCTGCTGCTCGTGCCGAGCAACGCGCACGCGCTCTTCGCGCGGCCCATGGTGATCGCGCCGGACAGCGAGGTGGCGATCGAGGTCGACCCGAGCGGGCCACCCGCCGTGCTGGAGTGCGACGGGCGCCGCACGTTCACGCTCCCGCCGGGGGCGCGGGTCGAGCTGGCCCGCGGGGCCATCCCCGTGCGGATGGTGCGCCTGGACGGCCAGCCGTTCGCCGACCGGCTCGTCCGCAAGTTCGACCTCCCCGTGCGGGGCTGGCGCGGGGCGCACCGGAGGCAGTGACCCGGGCTGTCCGCCCGGCGCCGTACCCTCACGACCATGCTGGCCGAGATGCGGATCCAAGGCCTCGGCGTGATCGACGACGCGACGCTCGAGCTGGACCCGGGGCTCACGGTGCTCACCGGCGAGACCGGTGCGGGCAAGACCATGGTGGTCACCGGGCTCTCCCTGCTCGGCGGCGGCCGTGCCGAGGCGTCCCGCGTGGCGGGCGGCGCCGGCCGCGCCGTCGTCGAGGGGCGGTTCAGCGCACACGCCGCGGCGCTCGCCGTGGCCGACGAGGTGGGCGCCGACGCCGACGAGGACGGCACGCTCATCGCCGTGCGCACCGTGTCGGCCGACGGGCGGTCGCGGGCGCACCTCGGGGGCCGCTCCGTCCCGGTCGGGGTGCTGTCCCGGCTCGCCGAGGCCACCCTCGCCGTCCACGGGCAGAACGACCAGCTGCGGCTGCTGCGCCCCGCCGAGCAGCGCGCCCTGCTCGACCGGTTCGCCGGCGACGCCGTGGCCACGCCGCTGGAGCGCTACCGGGCGGTGCGGGCCGAGTGGCAGCGGATCGCCTCCGAGCTGGTGGAACGCCGCGACGGCGCCCGCCGCCTCGCGCAGGAGGCCGACATGCTGCGCCACGGCCTCACCGAGATCGGCGCCGTCGACCCGCAGCCCGGCGAGGACGTCGAGCTGGTCGAGCTCGCCCGCCGCCTGGCCGCCGCCGACGACCTGCGCGAGGCCGCCGCGGCCGCGCACACCGCGCTCGTCGGAGCCGACGAGCTCGACCCCGACGCGCCGGCCGCGCTCGCCCTGATCGGCGACGCCCGCCACCGGCTCGCCTCGTCGGGCGATCCCGAGCTGGCCGGGCTGGACGCGCGCCTCGGCGAGGCGCTCGCGCTGCTCGGTGACGTCGGCACCGAGCTCACGGCCTACCTCGACCGGCTCGACGCCGACCCGGAGCGGCTCGCCCAGGTGCTCGCCCGCCAGGCCGAGCTGAAGGCGCTCACCCGCAAGTACGCCGCTGACATCGACGGCGTCATCGCCTGGGCCGACGCGGCGCGCGAACGTCTCGCCGGTCTCGACACCTCCGACGAGGCCCTCTCCGCCCTGGCCGCCCGCCGCGACGAGCTCGCCGCGGAACTGGCCGGACACGCGGCCGCGGTCACGGCCGCCCGCACCGAGGCCGCCACGCGCCTCGCCCAGGGCGCCACCGCCGAGCTCGCGGGCCTCGCCATGCGCGACGCGCGCCTGCAGGTGTCCGTCACCCCGCGCGAGGCCGGCCCCGACGCCCCCGACGCGCTGCAGGTCGGGCGCCGGGTGCTCGCGGCGGGCACCGACGGCGTCGACGAGGTCGAGCTGCGCCTCATCGCCCACCAGGGCGCCGCCCCGCAGCCGCTGCACAAGGGCGCCTCCGGCGGCGAGCTCTCGCGCGTGATGCTCGCCCTCGAGGTGGCGCTCGCCGGCGCCGATCCGGTGCCCACGATGGTGTTCGACGAGGTCGACGCCGGGGTCGGCGGGCGTGCCGCCGTCGAGATCGGCCGCAGGCTCGCCCGCCTCGCCGCGCGCCACCAGGTGATCGTCGTGACCCACCTGCCCCAGGTGGCCGCCTACGCCGACCGCCACCTGGTGGTCGACAAGTCCGCCACCGGGCAGAACGGCGCCACCCGCAGCAGCGTGCGCACGCTGCCCGAGTCGGACCGAATCGTCGAGCTCGCCCGCATGCTCGCCGGCCTCGACCACACCGACACCGGCCGCGCCCACGCCGAGGAGCTCCTCGCCGCCGCCCGTGCCCACCGGGAGGCCGACCGCGCCGAGGAGAACGGCGCCGGCTCCCGCCGGCGGAAGGGCCGCCGACGGGCGGCCGCCCCGGCCGGCTGAGGCCCCGGGCTGCTCGCACATCGGTTGTGGTGCTGGCACATCGGTTGCAGTCGGTGTGCCGGCACCAGAGGTGGTGTGTGAGGCCGCGACGTGCGCGCACTGCGTCCGGCGCATCGGTTGCAGTCGGTGCCGCGGGGCAGGGTGAACCGACGGTGACCCTGCGGCGTGCCTTCCCGGCATCTCGCCCCGCTGGTGTCACAGTGCGTGCATGAAGCTGTCCGGCCTGTTGCACCGCTCGCGTACGGCGCTGCCCGGGCTGGCTGGCGTTGCCCGGGTCGACCGGCGCACCGACGGCCTGCTCCGCCGCGTCAAGGCGGGCGAGATCGCCGTCATCGATCAAGTCGACCTGGACCGTGCCACCGCTGAGGCGCTCGTCTCGGCGCAGGTGGCCGCCGTCGTGAACGCGGCGCCCTCGATCTCGGGGCGGTACCCGAACCTCGGGCCCGAGGTGCTCGTGGCCGCCGGAGTCCTGCTCGTGGACGACGTCGGCGACGAGGCCCTCCGGGTGATCAAGGACGGGAGCCGGATCCGGATCCACGAGGGCGTGATCTACGCCGGTGAGCTGGAGCTCGCCAAGGGCGTCGAGCAGGACGCCGACTCGGTGGCCGACGCGATGGTGGAGGCGAAGTCCGGCCTCACCCACCAGCTGGAGGCGTTCGCGGCCAACACCATCGAGTTCATGCGCCGGGAACGCTCGATGTTGCTCGACGGGGCGGGGGTGCCCGAGGTCGAGGTCCGGCTGGCCGACCGCCAGGTGCTCGTCGTCGGCACCGGCTACGACCACGACGCCGAGCTCAAGCGGCTGGCGAACTTCATCCGCGAGTACCGGCCGGTGCTGGTCGGCGTGGGCGCGGGCGCCGACGCGCTGATGAAGGCCGGGCACACGCCGCAGCTCATCGTCGGCGACCCGAACGAGATCTCCAGTGAGGCCCTCACCTGCGGCGCCGACGTCGTGGTCCCGGCGTTCGCCGACGGGCACGCGCCCGGCCTGCACCGGGTGCAGGACCTCGGCGTGGGTGCGGTGACGTTCCCGAGCTCGGCCAACCCGGAGGACCTCGCGCTGCTCATCGCCGCGCACGGGGGCGCGTCTCTCGTGGTGACGGTGGGGCTCTCGGCGAGCATGGTGGAGTTCCTCGACCGGGGGCGCTCGGGCAGCATCGCCTCGACGTTCCTCACGCGCCTGCAGCTGGGTGGCCTGCTCGTGGACGGGCGCGTGATCGCCTCGCTCTACCGCAGCCGCATCTCGGTGGGGGCGATCCTGCTGATGGCGGCGTCCGCGCTGGTCGCGGTGCTCGCCGCGCTGCTCGTGTCGGACGCGGGCGAGGCCGTGCTGGCGTGGATCTCGCAGCTGTGGGTGGGGCTCGTGCAGCAAGTCAGGGATGTGACCGGGGGACTTTTCGGGTGATCTCGTTCCGCTACCACGTGGTGTCGATCGCCGCGGTGTTCCTGGCGCTCGCCGTCGGTGTCGTGCTGGGGTCGGCCGGGGTGTCGGACCGGCTGCTGTCGGCGGTCTCCCACGAGGCCGAGGACCTCGCGGGCCAGGTGCAGACGTTGCGCGCCGAACGCGACGCCCTCGCCGCGGGGCAGCGCGCGTCCGACGAGTTCGCGCACCGCGTTGGGCCCGCGGCGGTGCGCGGCCTGCTCCCGGGCAGCACCGTCACGCTCGTGACCTCGGGTGCCGACCCGGCCGACCGCGACGCCGTGCGGGCGCTCCTGCAGCAGGCCGGGGCCACCGTCGGGGGCGAGGTGGCGCTCACGCCTGCCGTCGGCGACCCGGCTCGCGCCGACCAGCTGCGCGCGCTCACCGCCGAGCTCCTGCCCGCGGGCGCCCAGCTGCCGGCGGCGGCCGACACCGGGAGCCTCGTCGGCGGCCTGCTCGGCGGCATCGTGCTGGCCCCGGCGGGGCAGCAGGCCGGGCAGCCCATCGCCGCGCAGCAGGCCGACGCCGTGCTCGCCGGGCTCGCCGCGGCCGGGTTCGTCGAGCCCGGGCAACGGCCGCAGCCCGGCAACGTCGTGCTCGTGCTCACCGGCGGCGCCCTCGAGGGCGTCGACGCCGGGGACGCCGCGGCGGTCGTGGCGCGGCTGGCCGCCCAGCTGGACCTCGTCGGCGGCGGCGCGGTGCTGGCGGGCCGCACTGGGTCGGCGGAGGCCACCGGCGCGGTCGGCGTCGCGCGCGCCGACCCGGACGTCGTCGAGCGGCTCTCCACCGTGGACGACGTGCAGAGCGGCGCCGGGCAGGTGTCGGCGGTGCTGGCGGTGCGCGAGCAGATCGACGGCCGCGCCGGGAGCTACGGCACCGCACCCACGGCCAGCGGCGGAGCGGCGCCGGCCGCCTGATCGGGTGCCCCGGCGCGCCGACACGTGGGGGAGTTGGCCGACGACCGGGGTTCGTATGTACCCTGAAGACCCGTGCAGCCTCGCGCGACGCGTCATCTGTTCGTCACCGGCGGGGTTGCGTCCTCGCTGGGCAAGGGTCTGACGGCTTCGAGCCTCGGCCAGCTCCTCACCTCCCGCGGTTTGCGGGTCATCATGCAGAAGCTGGATCCGTACCTGAACGTGGATCCGGGCACGATGAACCCGTTCCAGCACGGTGAGGTCTTCGTCACCGAGGACGGGGCGGAGACCGACCTCGACATCGGCCACTACGAGCGGTTCCTCGATCGGAACCTGCACGGCCGGGCCAACGTCACCACGGGTCAGGTGTACTCGTCGGTGATCGCGAAGGAGCGCCGGGGCGAGTACCTCGGCGACACCGTCCAGGTCATCCCGCACATCACCAACGAGATCAAGGACCGCATCCACGCGATGGCGGAGCCCGACGAGGACGGTGTCGTCCCCGACGTCGTCATCACCGAGGTGGGCGGCACGGTCGGCGACATCGAATCACTGCCGTTCCTGGAGGCGGTCCGCCAGGTCCGCCACGACGTGGGCCGGGACAACTGCTTCTTCCTGCACGTCTCGCTCGTGCCCTATCTCGCGCCGTCCGGGGAGCTCAAGACCAAACCGACGCAGCACTCCGTCGCCGCGCTGCGCAACATCGGCATCCAGCCCGACGCGCTCGTGCTGCGCGCCGACCGGGAGATCCCGGACGGCATGAAGCGCAAGATCAGCCTCATGTGCGACGTCGACACCGACGGCGTCGTCGCCGCCCCGGACGCCCCGTCGATCTACGACATCCCGCGGGTGCTGCACCGCGAGGGCCTCGACGCGTACGTCGTGCGCCGGCTCGGGCTGCCGTTCCGCGACGTCGACTGGGCCGTGTGGGGCGACCTGCTCGACCGCGTGCACCACCCGGACGAGACGGTGCGCATCGCGCTCGTCGGCAAGTACGTCGACCTGCCCGACGCGTACCTGTCCGTCACCGAGGCGCTGCGGGCGGGCGGCTTCGCCCACCGGGCGCGCGTGGAGATCGCGTGGGTGCAGTCGGACGAGTGCCGCACCCCGGCAGGCGCCGCCGCGAGCCTGGAGGGGATGGACGGCGTGCTGGTCCCCGGCGGGTTCGGCGTGCGCGGGATCGAGGGCAAGCTCGGCGCGATCCGGCACGCCCGCACCCGGGGGATCCCGACGCTGGGCCTGTGCCTGGGCCTGCAGTGCATGGTGATCGAGGCGGCGCGCTCCCTCGGCGGCCTCGGTGACGCCAACTCCTCCGAGTTCGACGAGCGCACCCCGCACCCGGTGATCTCCACGATGGCCGACCAGCGCGACGTGGTGGCGGGCGAGCGCGACATGGGCGGCACGATGCGCCTGGGCGCCTATCCGGCCGTGCTGAAGAAGGGGTCGGCGGTGGCGGCCGCCTACGGCGCGCACGAGGTGTCGGAGCGCCACCGGCACCGCTACGAGGTCAACAACGCCTACCGGGACCGCCTGGAGGAGGTCGGGCTCGTGTTCGGCGGCACCTCGCCCGATGGCAAGCTCGTCGAGTTCATCGAGCTGCCCACCGACGTGCACCCGTTCTTCGTGGGCACGCAGGCCCACCCCGAGCTGAAGAGCAGGCCCACCCGCCCGCACCCGCTGTTCGCGGCGTTCGTGAAGGCGGCGCTGGCCTACCGGGCGGCCGACCGGCTGCCGGTGGAGCTGCCCGCCCGCGAGCCCGCCGCCGCCACCGCGAAGGCCGCCGTCAACGGGGCGGCGTCGTGACCGGTTCGCGCCACGAGTTCACGGTGCAGGCCAGCAAGGACATCTACACCGGCCGCGTGATGGCGCTGCGCGCGGACGACGTTCTCATGCCGTCGGGCCGCGTGGCCGTGCGGGAGATCGTGGAGCACCCCGGCGCCGTCGCGATCGCCGCCCTCGACGCCGACGACCGGCTCATGATGATCCACCAGTACCGGCACGCCGTCGGCCGCCGGCTGTGGGAGCTGCCCGCCGGCCTCCTCGACGTGCGTGGCGAGGACCCGCTCAACACGGCGCAGCGGGAGCTGGCGGAGGAGACCGGCCTCGCGGCGTCGGAGTGGTCGGTGCTGGTCGACGTCACCCCCTCGCCCGGCTTCACGGACGAGGCGGTGCGCGTCTACCTCGCCCGCGGCCTCACCGAGGTGGGGCGCCCCGAGCAGGTCGACGACGAGGAGGCCGACCTCGCCACCCGCTGGGTCTCGCTGCCGGTGGCCGTGCGCATGGCGCTGTCGGGCACCATCGTGAACGCCACGACGGTGGCCGGCGTCCTGGCCGCCCACGCGCTGGCCGTCGCGCCGACGGCCGCCCGCCCGGCCGACGCGCCGTGGCCGGACCGGCCCACGCGGTTCGCCGAGCGGATCGCCGGTCAGGAGCGCTGATCCGACTGGCCGCGCCACCCGGAGCTTGATCATTGGAGTGGCCCGTTTCCCGACGTCAGGTGTCGGGTTTCGCTCCCGGCCGGTGATCATGGGGCCTGCGTCCGCTGGGTTCCGCGGAACGCGGCTCGGGTGGGATGGCGCGATCCTCGACCGCGACTCGCATCGGGCTGTCGGTGCTGCACCAGGCCGGCCTCACCGCCGGCCGCGGGGTGTGACCGCCGGTCCTCAGGTGGGAGGGCCGCGCTTCGCGCGCTGCGGTGGCCTGCCGGGCCGGGTGGGAGATCAACCGATCCGGTGGGCGCTTTGCGAGATGCTCGTCGCGGCCTTCCGGGCTTGGGGGCGAGCACGTCCCGTGGGATGCGGGGGACTATCCGGTGGTCCAGAGGCCGGGGGCGTTGTCCACACGCTCGACGTTGCATCCACTGCTGTTCGATCTTGGCCGGCGGACCGTCAGGTCGATCTCGTCCGTGTGGATGACCGTGTGGCGCGCCATGTCGGGGTTTGATCGGCGGATTGGCGCGTTCCCGTCGCCAGGTGTCGGGTTTCGCTCCCGGCCGGTGATCATGGGTTCGGTGCCGCGGGTTCCGCGGAACCCGGCGGCGGTCGGCCCGCCGTTGCGCTCTGGGCGGAATCCGGGCGCGCGCCCCGTCGGCCCGGCTAGCGTCTCGAGCCGTGAACCACACGGAGACGATCACGGGCACCGCTGCCGGGGTGCCGTTCACGGCGCTCCCGCCGACCGGGAGCGCTCCGGAGCCCGCGCCGCTGATCGTCACCTGGCACATGCTCGATGCGCCCCGCACCGACGCGGCGTTCGCGGCCGCGTTGCCGATGGCGGGCGTGCCCGCCTGGCGGGTGCACCTGGGGATGCCGATGTGCGGGGCGCGGATGGTCGACGGCGCCGTCGATGCCGCCCTCGCGCTCGCCAGCGAGGACGCGCTGCTGGCCTTCCTCGCCCCGATCGCGCGTCAGGCGGCCGAGGAGTTCCCCGCCGCGCTCGCCGCGCTGCGCGCCCGGCTGCCGGTGGACGACGGGCCGGTCGCGCTCCTCGGCGCCTCGCTCGGCGGGATGGTGGCGCTGCAGGTGCTGACCGCGTCTCCGGGCGCCGTACGGGCGGTGGCGCTGGTGAACCCCGCGGTGCGGATCCGGTCGGTCGTCCCGCTCCTCCAAGGCATCGCCGGGCACCCGTACCGGTGGACCGCGGAGGCCGAGCGGGTGGCCGACGAGCTCGACCTCGTCGCCCGCGCCGGGGCGATCGCGGAGCCCCCGCCGGTGCTGCTGGTCAGCGGTGAATGCGACCACCCGGCTTTGCGTGCGGACGCGGCCGACCTGGTGGCGGCACTGCGTGCGCGCTCGGCGCGACCGGACGACGTCGAACTGGTGTCCGTGCCGGGCCTGGCGCACCCGCTCGCCGACGAACCCGGCCTGCAGCCGGCTCCCCAGCTGCCCACCGCGAAGGCGGTCGACGAGATCCTCACGCGGTGGTTCATCCGGTGTTGACGCGCCCGAACGCGTGCTCGATCAGGCGTCGGTGCCCGTCTGCAGGCGCGTGGTGCGGCGGTGCCGGCGGCATGCGTCCAGCTGGTCGCTGACCATCCCGAATCCCAGGGCGGAGAGGGGCCAGTTGCTCAGGTCCTCGGTCGAGAGCCACACCATCGAGGGGAAGGGCAGGCAGCCGAAGCCGAGGACGAAGACGTTCCTGCGGCGCCCGTCGCCCCTGTCGCCGATCCGCGCCTGCAGTGGATCTCAGGTGGGGACCGTCAGCTGTGGAACAGCACGCTCCGGCAGGCCAGGTGCAGCGCCAGCCGCTCGTCGGGGTCGGTGAGCTCCACGCCGAGCAGCTCCTGGGCTCGGGCCATGCGGGCGGCGACGGTGTTGCGGTGCACCCCGAGAACAGCGGCCGTCTCCGTGAGCGAGGACTCGGCGTCGAGGTATGCGGTGAGGGTGGCGAGCAGATCGCCGGGCTGGTCGCGCAGCGGTTCGAGCATCGAGCGGGCGGCCGGGAGGAAGGTGTCGGTGCGGGTCCAGGCGAGCAGGAGGCGGCCCAGGCCCAGGCGGTCGACGTGCACGAAGTACCCGCTCGCGGAGCGGGTGGCGGCCAGCCGGGCGGCGTCGCCCGCCTCGCCGAGCGTGCGGGCGAGCCCGGTGGCCTCGCGGTAGAGCCGCCCCACGCCCATCGCGCTGGGCACGGTGGAGCGCAGCAGCCACTGCGCGCGGCGGGCCGCGGAGGCGTGGCGGTTCAGCTCGGTGGTCGACGGCTCCTCGGGGAACGTCGTCCAGGCGCCCCACCCGCGGCCCTGCTCCACGACCAGCGCGTGCAGCTGGGCGGTTTCGAACGCCCGCAGCACCTCGGGGCGCGTGGCGACGGGGTCGACCGAGTCGGGGACATCGATGCGGATGCCCACGTGCCAGCCGTCGAGCTGCCAGCCGGCGTCCAGGGCGCGGCGGCGGGTGCCGGGGTCCGGTTCGGCGCCCGCCTGCACGAGTTCGGCCAGCAGCGACGTGCGCAGCCGAGCGTCGCGCTCGACGGCCAGGCGCTTCTCGGCGAGGCGCTGCCCGATCGCGCCGGCGGCGACGCCCAGTGCGGCACGGACGGCGGCGAGTTCGGCGGGGATCCCGGGTGGCACGGCGGCCGCCAGCACGGTGGGCCGGCGCCCGGCGCCCACCGGGCGGGTGAGCAGGGCGTCGGGGTCAGCCGGGCCGGGGGTGGGGCCGGCGAGCCGGTCACCGGCGCCGTCGAGCAGCCAGACCGGGCGGCGCCACGCCGTGGCGAGCTCGGCCACCAGCTCGTCGACGCCGCCGCCGGTGGCCGCGCACACCGCCGCCGTGGTGGCCACCAACCCGGCCACGACCTGCTCGGACTCGCGCAGCAGGCGGGTGGCGATCATCGCGGCCGCGAGCGGGTCGGGGGTGCCGAGCACGGTGAGCCGCACGCGTTCGGCCAGCAGCCTGCTCGCCAGCCGCAGCGGCTCGTCGCCGGGCAGCAGCACCGCGGTGGCCCGGGCCGCGGCGGCCCGGCGCAGCAGGGCGTCGAGGTGCCAGTCCTCGCGGTCGCCGGTCAACGCCACGGCGAGCAGGGCGCCGTCGGCGGCCGTGACGTCGGCGCGCAGGTCGGCCACGGTGAGCACGTCGCGGACGGACCCGGTGGCCGGCTCGTCGCCGGGGGCGGCCAGCACGCTCACCGCGGACCAGTCCGGGTGGCGCAGCAGCGCGGCGAGGGCGAGCGGTGCGTCGGTCACGGGGTGCTCCCCGCCGGGAGGAGCACGGCGTCGCAGCCGAGACCGAACGCGTGCGGGTCCACGTGGCGCAGCCGCTCCGGGGTGGCGCGCCACCACGGCGGGCCGGGCAGCGTCACCGCGAGGACGTCGTCGCCGGGGCGCAGCGCGTCCACCGCGATCGGGGCCGCCGTGCGCCGGTCGAGCAGGCACAGCAGGTCCGGGCAGCTGGCGACCGGTTCGCCGTCGAGGATCGCGAGCAGGTACTCGTTCTCGGCCTCGACGCGCAGCACGCCGCCGCGGTCGTCGACGAGCGTGACACCGGCCCGCCCGAACGACGCCGAGGGGTGGCGGGCGATCTCCACGATGCGGCCCGCGGCGAGCACCCGGCCGCCGAGGGCGTCGGCCACCTCGGCCGGGCCGGGGCGCACCAGCTGCGCGTGGGCACGGCCCAGCCGCAGCGCCCGCGCGAGGGTGCCCAGGCAGGCGTCGGTGGCGAGCGTCCGGGCCGGCACCGGCGAGAGCGCCCCGCCCGCCCAGCCGCCGCCCTGCGCCACCACCGTGCGCGCCACCCGCTCCAGCGCCACCGGGTCGGCGCCGTCGACCAGCACCACCTGGTCGCCCGCCTCGGCCAGCGCGTACGGGGTGAGCGGGTGCCCGGCCACGGCGCGCGTGAGCTGGTCGAGGCGGGGGAGCGCCCGGCCCATCAGGTCCGCGTCCACCAGGGGGAGCCCGAGCTCGCCGGCGGCGGCCACGGCGAGCGCCCCGTTGAGGCCGGCCGCCTCGTAGGGCATCAGGGCGGCGGGCGTGATGCCGGTCCAGCGGGCCAGCGCCCGCACCGCCCGCGTGATCTCCTGCCCGCTCGGCAGCTTCTCCGCGAAGACCCGGGTGGCGCCGAGCATCCCGACCGCGACGACCGGGGCGTCGCCGAGGTCGGCGGGGTCGTGCAGCTCCACCCCGCCCGCCTCGAGTGCGCGGCGCAGCCCGTGCCGGAACGCCACCGGGTCGCCGCCCCCGCCCGAGCCGAGCAGCTGGAGCCCGACGACGAGCGGGTCGACGTCGGCTGCTCCGAGTCGCACACCCGTCATCGGCGAATGATCCCAGACACCCACCCGACGAGAGCTACCGATCCGCCCTCAGCCGACGGGGACCTCGTCCTCCACCGGCCGGAACTCCTCGGTGAGCCCGAAGCAGGCCGGCCCGAAGACGGCGAGCGCCTCGGGCGTGCGCATGATGTCCGGCGTCGAGATCCCGACGACGACCACGCGCTGGCCGTACCGCAAGCTCTCGGTGGTGATCGGTTCGCCCGACTCCGCCTCCAGCACGCAGATCAGGTCCGGCACGATGCAGCGCACCACCCCGTCGACCTCGGCCACGAGCGTCTCGTTCTGGAAGGCGGTGCGCAGGGTCGAGGAGCCGTCGAAGGAGACGAAGCGGGCGCTGCCGCGGGCGAACCCGTCGACGGTGCGGCGCTCCACGTCGGCAACCTTGCCCGCGAACAGCACGCGCAGGTGCCGGTACAGGGTGGGGGCGAGCACCTCGGTGAGCGCGGAGATCGGGTCGCGCAGCTGCTCGCGTGCCTCGCGCAGGGCCCGCCCGACCGTGACGCCCAGGGAGAGGGTGCGGGGGATGGCCGTGCGCTTGACGTCCGCGCCGGACATCGCGTAGTCCGCGATGAGCGCGGCGCCGCCCATCCGGATGGTGGCGCCTCGCGCGAGCCACTCCATCCGCTTGTTGTCCGCGCCGGTGTCGATGGTGACGGTCTCGCCGTGGTCGCCGGACACGACCATGGGCGAGCCGGGCACCCCGTAGACCCCGAACGTCTCCATCTGCAGCTCCGGGAACGCGCGGCCCATCCCGTCGGCGTCGACGACGGGCAGCCCGGCGGTGGCCGCCACCACCAGTGGGATCATCGAGTTGATGCCGCCGCACTCGATCGGCATCGTGGCGTCGGCCCGCCGCCCCAGGTGGGCCTCGAGCGTGCGCAGCGCCCGCACGGCCTCGTCGCCGCGGGGGATCTTCTCCACCATCACGGTGGGCGCGCCCATCATGGCGGTGGGGATCACGAACGCGTCGTCGGCGACCTCGTCGGGGTCGAGCACGGTCACCGGCCCGTGCTCGCGCATCGCGGCCTCGACCATGAGCCTGCCGATGTGCGGGTCGCCCCCGCCACCGGTGCCCAGCAGCGCGGCGCCGCGGGCGAGGTCGGGGAGGTCCTCCGGCGTCAAGAGCCAGGTCATGCGCTCTCCCGGGCGTCGAAGCGGACGGGGTCGGTGTCGTAGCCGAAGTAGCGGGGGCCGACGAGCGCGATGCCACCGGGGGAGTGCCAGCGCTCGTCGGTGGGCGCGGCCAGCACGGTGACGCGGTGGCCGAAGCGCAGCGCCTCGGTGGTGACGGGCTCGCCGGTGTCGGTGTCGAGCACGACGATCAGGTCCGGTGTGGTCACCTGCACCACGCCGTCGCACACGGCCATCAGGTGCTCGTTCTGGAACTCCAGCGTCAGCTCGCCCGCCGGGCCGGAGACGATCGCGGTGCCGCGGGCGAAACCGGTCACCGTGCGGCGCGAGACGTCGGTGACCTTGCCGGTGTGCAGCACCCGCCCGCCGAGCTCCTCGGCCACGGCGGCGACGGGGTCGCCGTGCTCGGCCCGCACCCGGGCGAGGCGGTGGCCGATCCGCGCGCAGAGGCCCAGCGTGCCGGGCACGAGAGCGTCGCGGGCCTGGGCGCCGGTCATCACGTAGTTGGAGATGATCGCCGCGCAGCCCATCGTGATGGTCAGCGACCGGGCGAGGGCCTCCGCCGCGTGGTTGTCCACGGTGGTGAGCACGCCGACGTTGCCCTTCTCGTCGGCGATCGACATCGGGCTGCACGCGATGCCCGCGAGGGTGGGCAGCACCATCTGCAGCTCGGGGAACGCGCGGCCCATCCCGTCGCCGTCGACGACCGGCAGCCCCAGCTGCGCGGCCGCCACCAGCGGGAACGTGGAGTTGACCCCGCCCGCCTCGATGCAGGCGATGTGCGTGGGGGTGACGTCGAGGTACTCCGCGAGCGCGGCGACGGCGGCCCCGATCCGCTCGGTGGAGGGCGTCTTCTCCACCATCACGGTGGGCGCGCCCATCATCGCGACCGGCATGACCGTGGCGTCGTCGGGCAGGTCCGCGGGCGCGACGAGCGGGACGGGGCCGTGCTCGCGCAGCGCCTGCGTGGCGAGCAGCCGGCCGATGTAGGGGTCGCCGCCGCCGCCGGTGCCGAGCACCGCGGCGCCGCGGGCGAGCGCCTCCACGTCGTCCGGGCCGATCGTCGTCAGGGTCTGCTCCACCGTGCTGGTCACGCCTGGGCCGCCGGCTGCTCGATCCGCAGGTCGCCGACCGCCTTGCAGCGGATCCGGGTGGCGTTGCCGGGCAGGTACGGGATCGGCACCTCGTCGAAGTCGACGATCTCGACGGTGGCCGGGTCGGCGCCCGCCACCACCGCGCGGTCGACGGCCTCCTGGCGTGCCTCGTCGACGGCGGAGTCGCGCTGCCCGGGGGCGATCGCGAACACGCGGTCGACCTCCCCTCCGACCTGGGCGATCGCCGCGCCGATGGCGTTGGCCACGGCGAAGTGCTCCGGCCGGTGCACGGTGCCGAGGCCGGGGAACGAGTCCGGCAGCAGCACCGACCCGCCGCCGACCGCTACCACCGGCAGGGGATCGGCGGAGATCCGCATCCGGTCCACGACGTCGGCGACGTCGGCGGCGATCCGGTCCAGCGCGGCCGCGACCGCAGCCGGGTCGAGGCCGGCAACCAGGGAGCCGTCGCCGATCTCCACCCGGCCCGCGGCGACCGCGACGTCGGTGGCTGTCAGGACGTCGCCGCCGAACACGAGCGCCTGCTCGGTCAGCCGGTAGCCGACGGAGTCCGGGCCGACGGTCGTGTCGGTGCCGGATCCGCGGACCCGGCTGCCACCGCCCAGCCCGACCGAGAGCACGTCGGGCATGCGGAAGTTCGTGCGGATGCCGGCCACACTCACCTCCACCGTGGCCTCGCGCGGGAAGCCGCCGGTGAGCACACCGACGTCGGTGGTGGTGCCGCCGACGTCGACGACCGCGCAGGTGCCGAGCCCGGAAAGCACGGCGGCGCCGCGCATCGAGTTGGTGGGCCCGGACGCGAACGTCGCCACCGGGTAGCGGCGGGCGAACTCGACGTCCATCAGCGTGCCGTCGTTCTGGCTGAGGTAGAGGGGCGCGCTGATGCCGTGGCCCGCGATCGAGGCGGCGAGCCCGTCGACGATGCCCGCTGCCAGCTCGCGCAGCGCGGCGTTGATGATCGTGGCGTTCTCGCGTTCGAGGAGGCCGACGCGGCCGATCTCGTGCGAGAGCGACACCGGGACGTCCGGGCCGAGCACGTCCGCGAGCACCTCGGCGGCGCGCACCTCGAACTCGGTGTTGACCGGCGAGAACACCGACGAGATCGCCACCGACCGCACGCCGTTCGCGGCCATGTCGTCGGCGTGGCGGCGCAGCTCGTCCTCGTCGAGCGGGGAGATCGGGCGGCCGTCGAACTCGTGGCCGCCGTGCGCGAGGTAGGCGCGCCCGGCGATCGCGTCCACCAGGCGGCCCGGCCAGTCGACCATCGGCGGCAGCGACGCCGTGGCCGGCAGCCCGAGGCGCAGCGCCGCCGTCGGGGCGAGGTCACGGGCCTGCACCAGCGCGTTGATGAAGTGCGTGGTGCCGATCATCACCGCCCGCACGTCGGTGGGCGGGAACGGGTGCTGGGCCTGCAGTCCGTCCAGCGCCGTGACGATCCCGGACGTGACGTCGGGGGTGGTCGCCGCCTTGACCGCGGCGAGCACCCGGTCGCCGTCCATGAGCACCGCATCGGTGTTGGTGCCTCCGACGTCGATCCCGATCCGCATTCAGACGCTCTCCTTCTGGTCCTCGGGGTCGAAGCTGTCGACCGTGCGGCTGACCCCGACGCCGCGGACGAGGCCGAGCTTGCCTGCCACGACGTAGAGCACGAACGCGGCGACGAGCGAGTTGATGCTGGGCAGCCCCCAGCTGACGAAGTGCCCGATCAGCGCGGCGCCGACCCAGATCACGAGCGTGGCGGGCACCCACGTCGGCGCCGTCTCGGGCACGGTGCCCGCCGCGCGGGAGCGCTCCAGCTCCGGGCGCCACGTCTTCACCACGAAGTACTCGGCCACCATGATCCCGGCGATCGGCGGGAACGCGACGCCGAGCACGGTGAGGAAGCCGATGAAGCTGTCCAGGATCCCGCCCGCCGCGAGGACGCTGCCGACGACGCCGAGGACCAGCGTCACCACCGCCCGGTTGACGTGCTTGCCGAACACCGTGCCGACGAAGTTCACGACGCCGAGCCCGGAGCTGTACAGGTTCCAGTCGTTGATCTTGAGCGTGCCGAGGATGATCACGAGCGTGCCGACCCAGCCCACCGAGGACGTCACGATCGTGATGATGTCGTCGGAGCGGATGGCGTGGGCCAGCAGCACACCCGACATGCCGATCAGGTACTCGCCGAGCGTGAACCCGATGACCGTCTGCTTCACCACGTCGGCGGCGCTGCGGTTGAACCGCGTCATGTCCGGCGTGATCACCGCGCCGACGATGAAGCCGCCCGCCACGAGCGTGGTGCCCTCCAGCAGCGAGAGGCTCGGCCCGGCCGGCGCGGAGGCGACGAGCGCGCCGAAGTCGTGGGCGAGCAGCTCGCTGCCGATCGACCAGGCGACCAGCACGAGGAACGCGGGCACCGTCAGGTAGGCCACCCACTTCATGGAGGCGAAGCCCCACAGCACGATGAACGTGACCGCGAGCCCGAACAGCAGCGACCACACCCACACCGGCAGCACGCCGATCAGGCTGACCAGCCCCTCGGCCGAGACGCCGGACTGGATGCCGAACCAGCCGATCAACGAGATCCCGATCGCGACGCCGACCACGGCGCTGCCGCCCTGGCCGAAGCCGGTCCAGCGGGTGAGCATCGAGGTCTGCAGGCCCTCGCGGCTGCCGATGATCCCGACCCCGATCGAGACGATCTCGAGGATCACCGCGCCGAGCGTGAACGCGAGGAACGCCTCCCAGAAGCCCATCCCGAACCCGAGCGTGGACCCCAGCAGGAACTGGCTGAGCGCGGAGACCTGGCCGAACCGCTGCACCGCCACGGTCCACCAGGAGTACCGCGCCTCCGCGGGCACACGGGTGAGTGCGTAGTCGTCGACTCCCACGTGACCTGCCATGGCACCCTCCTCGACCGTTTCGGGAACCGTAGGGCCTGGTCAGAGCATCGTCACGAGGCGTTCTGCTGCGTTCGACCGGTGTGGCTGTGCGATGCGCACAGTGGCGCACTCGTCATACAAGTGGACTACGCTGGTGGTCCGTGACCGGAATGCGCTTCGGAATCTTCGTTCCCCAAGGCTGGCGCCTCGACCTCGTCGGTATCGACGCCAAGGACCAGTGGCCCACCATGAAGTCCCTCGCTCAGCGGGCCGACGCCGGCCCGTGGGAGTCGATCTGGGTCTACGACCACTTCCACACCGTCCCCGTCCCCACCGACGAGGCCACGCACGAGGCCTGGACCCTCATGACCGCGTTCGGCGCGGTCACCGAGCGCGTGCGGCTCGGCCAGATGTGCACCTGCATGAGCTACCGCAACCCCGCCTACCTGGCCAAGGTCGCCGCCACCGCCGACCACGTCTCCGGCGGGCGGATCGAGATGGGCATCGGCGCAGGCTGGTACGAGCACGAGTGGCGCGCGTACGGCTACGGCTTCCCGGCGGCCCGGGAGCGCCTGCGGATGCTCGACGAGGGCGTGCAGATCATGCGGCAGGCCTGGACCGAGGGCACCGCCACCCTCGAGGGCAAGCACTACCAGGTCGACGGCGCGATCGTGCGCCCGCTGCCGCTGCAGGAGGGCGGCATCCCGCTGTGGATCGCCGGCGGCGGGGAGAAGGTCACCCTGAAGATCGCCGCGAAGTACGCGCAGTACACCAACTTCATGGGGAGCCCCGAGGTCTTCACGCAGAAGTCGGAGATCCTCAGGGGGCACTGCGACACCGTCGGCACCGACTACGACGCGATCACCCGCACCGCCAACTTCAACGTCCTCATCGGCGAGACCGAGGCGGACGTGCAGAAGCGGATCGACGCCGCCAAGGCCCGCCTCGAGCCGTACGTCGGCGCGGAGAAGGCGGAGACCACCATCGCCAACTGGACGCTGAACGGCGAGAGCCCCACCGTCGGCACCCCCGCCCAGATCGTGGAGAAGCTCGGGAAGTACCGCGACCTGGGGATGAGCTACGCGATCGTCAACTTCCACGAGGCGGCGTACGACCAGTCGGGTATCGAGCTCTTCGAGCGCGAGGTGATCCCGGCGCTGCGCTGAGGCCCGGTCCCCCCGAGGTTCAGGAAAGCCACATTCAGGGCCGGAGAGGCCCTGAATGTGGCTTTCCTGCACTCGCGGAGCGGGTGTCGCACCCACCCCCGCAGTCGCCGCGGGGAGAGGATGGGCCCGTGGGCACCCGGCCGTCCGACGTCGTCGAGGCCTTCCTGCACCACCTCGCCGTGGAGCGGGGGAGCGCGGCCAACACCCTCGCCGCCTACCGCGCCGACCTCGCCCGCTACGTCGACCACCTGGCCGCCAGGGGCGTCGACGACCTGGCCGCGGTGCAGGAAGCAGACGTCGCCGCGTTCGTCCCCGCGTTGCGCAGCCCGCCGCTGAACCTCGCGGCGTCGTCGGCGGCGCGGGCGCTCGCCGCGGTGCGGGGGCTGCACCGGTTCGCGGTGCGTGAGGACCTCGTGCCGGTGGACGTCGCCCGGGACGTCACGCCGCCTGCGCTGCCGGCGAAGCTGCCGCGGGCACTGTCGGTGGACCAGGTCGAGCAGCTGCTGGCCGGCTGCATCGGCGACGGCCCCGGCGCGCTGCGGGACCGCGCGCTGCTGGAGCTCCTCTACTCCACGGGCGCCCGGATCTCCGAGGCCGTCGGGATCGACCTGGACGAGCTCGACACCGCCGCCCGCACGGTGCTGCTGCGCGGCAAGGGTGGCAAGCAGCGGGTGGTGCCCGTCGGGCGGCCCGCGCTGGCGGCGGTGGACGCATACCTGGTGCGGGCCCGTCCGGCGCTCGCCGCCCGTGGTCGCGGGGGAGCGGCGCTGCTTCTCAACGCGCGGGGGGCACGCCTGTCGCGGCAGAGCGCGTGGCACGTGCTGCGCGGGGCGGCGGAGGTGTCCGGGCTCACCGCCGAGGTGTCGCCGCACACGCTGCGGCACTGCTTCGCCACGCACCTGCTCGCGGGCGGCGCGGACGTGCGGGTGGTGCAGGAGCTGCTCGGCCACGCCTCGGTCACCACGACCCAGGTCTACACCCACGTCACGGTCGACACGCTGCGGGAGGTCTACGCCACCACGCATCCGCGCGCGCTGCGCTGAGAGCACGGCCCGACACGCCCACGGACAGTGGGCGCCCACCGGCGTTGCGTCATCAGCCGGTAACGTTGCGGACAGGTCGGCCACATCCGGCCGATAGGTCGGCCGACACGCGGCGGGGCGCGTTGCCGGTCGTCCACCCGGACTCCTACGCTGCGCGAATCGGCCCCTCCCGGGTCGCCCGCCAGAGACCGGAGACCGCATGGACACGCCGCGGCCCTTCACCCCCCGCCCGGAGCCGCTCGACACGGACACGAACGGCGAGGAAGCGTATGGCGACTACGAGGGTGGCGAGCTGGACGCCGCCACCGACCCCGCGGGGAGGCACCGCCTGATGGTGCCGGAACCGGCCCCGCTGACCGAGCACGGTCCGGCGCGGGTCATCGCCGTCGCGAACCAGAAGGGCGGCGTCGGCAAGACGACGTCGACCATCAACCTCGGCGCGGCGCTCGCCGAGTACGACCGCAGGGTGTTGCTGGTCGACTTCGACCCGCAGGGTGCGCTGTCGGTCGGCCTCGGGGTGCAGGCGCACGAGCTGGAGACCACGATCTACAACCTGCTCATGGAGCGGGGAGCGGAGATCGACGAGGTCATCCGGCCCACCGGTGTGGAGGGCATGGACCTGCTGCCCAGCAACATCGACCTGTCGGCCGCCGAGGTGCAGCTCGTCACCGAGGTGGGGCGCGAGCAGGCGCTGGGGCGGGCCATCAAGCCGGTGCTCGACCGCTACGACGTCATCCTGATCGACTGCCAGCCCTCGCTCGGCCTGCTCACGATCAACGCGCTGGCCTGCGCCGACTCGATCCTCATCCCGCTGGCGTGCGAGTTCTTCTCGCTGCGCGGGGTTGCGCTGCTGATGGACACCATCGACAAGGTGCAGCAGCGCCTCAACCCGGATCTGAAGATCCTCGGCATCCTCGCCACGATGTTCGACCCGCGCACCCTGCACACGAAGGAGGTGCGCCAGCGCGTCGTGGAGGCGTTCGGCGACCTCGTGTTCGAGTCCGTGATCAACCGCACGGTGCGCTTCCCCGAGACCACAGTGGCCGGGGAGCCGATCACCACCTGGGCGCCGACGTCGAACGGGGCGAACGCGTACCGGCTGCTCGCCCGCGAGGTCCTGGCGCGGTGAGCCCGTGACAGTTGTCGATGACGACGCGCCGGTGGTGGCACCGGCGCGCCCGCGCTTCCAGGTGCGGCTGCACAACTTCGAGGGTCCGTTCGACCTGCTCCTGCAGCTCATCGGCAAGCACGAGCTCGACATCACCGAGATGGCGCTGCACACCGTCACCGACGACTTCATCGCCCACCTCGCGGCGCTGGGCGACGACGCCGACCTGGACGAGACCACCGAGTTCCTCGTGGTGGCCGCCACCCTGCTGGACCTCAAGGCGGCCCGGCTGCTGCCAGACGCCGAGGTGGAGGACGCCGAGGACCTGGCGCTGCTCGAGGCGCGCGACCTGCTGTTCGCCCGCCTGCTGCAGTACCGCGCGTACAAGCAGGTGGCAGGCCTCTTCGTCGAGCTGGAGGCCGGGGCGCAGCGCCGGTTCCCGCGGTCGGTCGCCCTCGAGGAGCGGTTCTCCGCGCTCCTGCCGGAGGTGCTGCTCGGCGTCGACCCCGAGGCGTTCGCCGAGCTCGCGGCCTCGGTGTTCCGGCCCAAGCCGCCGCCCACGGTGGGGCTCGACCACCTGCACGGGGTGCCGGTGTCGGTGGCCGAGCACGCCGCGATCCTGCGGGAACGGCTGGCCGAGCTGGGTTCGGCCACGTTCGCCGAGCTCACCACCGACTGCGCCAACCCGCTCGAGGTGGTGGCCCGGTTCCTTGCGGTGCTCGACCTGTTCCGCAGCGCGGTGATCGACCTGCAGCAGCCGGAGCCGTTCGGCGAGTTGACAGTACGCTGGACACCGTCCGCTCACGATCGCACAGAGCACGCCACACCCACTGATGACTGACACCCCCTCCGACCTGGCCGCCGCCGTGCTCGGCCTCGTGCCCGACGCGCCCGGCACCGACGAGGCCGAGAACGACCCGGCGCCCGACGAGCTGGCCGACGACGCCGAGCTCGAGGCCGCGCTGGAGGCGCTGCTGCTGGTGGTCGACGCCCCCACCGACGAGGAGACGCTCGCCCAGGCGCTCGACCAGCCGGTCGCGCGCGTCCGCACTGCCGTGCACCGGCTCTCCGAGGCCTACACGGCGCAGCGCCGCGGCATCGACCTGCGCCGCACCGGTGGCGGGTGGCGCTTCTACACCCGCGACGCCTACGCCCACCACGTCGAGCGCCTCCTGCTCGACGGGCAGCGGGCCCGGCTCACGCGTGCGGCCCTCGAAACCCTCGCCGTGGTGGCCTACCGGCAGCCGGTCACGCGGGCCCGCGTCTCGGCCGTCCGCGGCGTCAACTGCGACGGCGTGCTGCGCACCCTGCTCACCCGCGGTCTCGTGCAGGAGGCGGGCGTCGACCCGGCCACGCAGGGCACGTTGTTCCGCACCACCGAGCTGTTCCTCGAACGGCTGGGGCTCACGTCCCTCGAGGACCTGCCCCCGCTGGCTCCCCTCCTGCCCGACGTCGACGCGATCGACGACTTCTGACGACACGACATGAGAACACCCCTGATGAATGAGATGACCACAGGTGCGCGCCCCGAGGGCGTCCGCCTGCAGAAGGTGCTGGCCCAGGCCGGCGTCGCCTCGCGCCGAGCGGCCGAGGAGATGATCGCGGCAGGCCGCGTGAGCGTCGACGGCAAGGTCGTGCGCGAGATGGGGCGGCGCATCGACCCCGACACGGCCGTGGTGCACGTCGACGGGTCCCGCATCGTCCTGCAGGACGATCTGGTGCACCTGGCGCTCAACAAGCCGCGCGGCATCCTCTCCACCATGCACGACGACCGGGGCCGCCCCTGCGTCGGCGACCTGGTGGTGGAGCGCGGCATCGTCGACGAGCACTTCACCGGCTCGCCCCGGGCGCGCCTGTTCCACGTCGGCAGGCTCGACGCCGACACCGAGGGCCTGCTGCTGCTCACCAACGACGGCGAGCTGGGCCACCGGCTGATGCACCCCTCGTACGAGATCGAGAAGACCTACCTCGCCGAGGTGATCGGCCAGGTCCCGCGCGACCTGGGCAAGCGGCTGCGCGACGGGGTCGACCTGGACGACGGTCCGGTGCAGGTGCACTCGTTCAAGCTGGTCGACTCCACGCCGGGGCGCTCGCTGGTGGAGCTCGTGATCCACGAGGGCCGCAAGCACGTCGTCCGCCGTCTCCTCGACGAGGTCGGCCACCCGGTGCAGCGGCTGGTGCGCACCGCGGTCGGCGACGTGCGGCTGGGCGACCAGCGGCCCGGCCGGTTCCGGCCGCTCACCCGCCCCGAGGTCGGCTCGCTCTACCGATCGGTCGGGATGTAGTGGCGGTGCGCGCGATCCGGGGCGCCATCCAGGTCGGCGGCGACACCCGCGAGGAGATCCTCGAGGGCTCCGCCGAGCTCGTCACAGCGGTGCTGGAGCGCAACGGGCTCACCGCCGACGACATCATCTCGATCCTCTTCACCGCCACCCCGGACCTCACCGCGGAGTTCCCCGCCTACGCCGCGCGGCTGCTCGGGCTCACCGACGTGCCGCTGATGTGCGCCACCGAGATCGCGGTGCCGGGCGCGATGCCGCGCACGCTGCGGCTGCTCGCCCACGTCGACACCCCGCGGGCCCGCGCCGAGCTGCGCCACGTCTACCTGCGGGGCGCGGCCGCCCTGCGCACCGACCTGCCCCAGTAGCCGAACGCCGGGCCCGTCGGGCGGCAAGGCATGATGGTCGGCGGCCCGCGATCGGCGCGCGGCAGGACACGGGCCGGCGCGGCCCGAGGACGAGGGGGCTTGCGGGTGACGACCGGGCGGCTGCACGGGGTCGTGGCGATGGACGGACCGTCGGGCACGGGGAAATCGACCGTGTCACGGCGGCTGGCCGCCGCGTGCGATGCCGCCTACCTCGACACCGGGGCGATGTACCGGGCGATCACCCTCGCCGTGCTGCGCGCCGGGCTCGACGGCACCGAGGCGGAGGCCGAGAAGGTCGCGGTGGCCGCGGTCGGCGACCTGGAGTCGGTGACCGACCCGGCGGCGCCCGCGATCCTGCTGGCGGGCGAGGACGTCGAGGCCGAGATCCGCGGTGCCGCCGTCACCGGTGCCGTCAGCGCGGTCTCCGCGATGCCCGCCGTGCGCTCGGCACTGGTCGAACGCCAGCGCGCCCTCATCGAGAAGGCGGTCGCCACCCGCGGCGGCATCGTGGTCGAGGGCCGCGACATCGGCAGCGTCGTGGTGCCCGACGCGCCGTTGAAGGTCTACCTCACCGCGTCCGAGGAGGTCCGGGCCGCGCGCCGCGAGGCCCAGGACCGCAAGGCGGGCCGGCTGGCCGACCACGGGGCGGTGCTCGCCGACGTCCGCCGCCGCGACCGGCTCGACTCCACCCGCAAGACCTCGCCGCTGCACGCCGCCCCGGACGCACTCGTGCTCGACACCGACCACCTGTCCGTCGACGACGTCCTGACCGAGCTCCTGCGGCTGGTGGAGGACCGTGGGATGGTCACGTGAGCTCTGCGGACCTGCCGCCAGGCGCCTGGCCGTGGATGCACGACCTGGGCCGCTGGGTCGCGTCCTGGCTGTTCCGGCCCTTCTACCGGGTGCAGGTCCACCACCGGGAGCGGATCCCGGAGCGCGGGCCGGTGGTCGTCGTCGCCAACCACAGCGCGTTCGTCGACGGACCGCTGCTGTTCGGACTACTCGGGCGCCGCACGGTGTTCTGGGTGAAGCAGGAGATGTTCAGCGGGGTCGCCGGCTGGGGTCTGCGGCGCATCGGGCAGCTGCCCGTGCGCCGTGGGGAAGCCGACCGGCGGCCGCTCACGGCGGCGGTCGCGGTGCTCCGCGGCGGCGGGCTGGTCGGGGTCTTCCCGGAAGGCACGCGCGGCAGCGGAGACGTCGCGGCGGCGCAGCACGGGGCGGCCTGGCTGGCGCGCACCAGCGGGGCAGCGGTGCTGCCGGTCGTGGCGCGGGGCACCCGGCGCCCGGAGGGGTCGGGCCGCCGGTGGCGGCCACGCGTCGACGTGGTGGTGGGGGAGCCGCTGACCGTCCCCGGCGGCGGTGGGCGCGCCGGACTGGGCGCCGCCACCGAGACATTGCGGGCCGAGCTGGCAGGCATGGTCCGCGAACTGGACGAACTACGGACACAGAACTGAGTGGGCACCACGTGAACGGAACCGACGACCGCGCTGCCATGGCCGCGCTCGGGATCGACCCCGACGAGTTCGGGGCGCCCGACGGCCCCTCCGCGCCCGACGAGGACGTCGAGGCGGCACTGTCCGCACCGGTGCTCGCCGTCGTCGGGCGTCCGAACGTCGGGAAGTCCACGCTGGTCAACCGGCTGCTCGGGCGCCGCGAGGCCGTGGTGCAGGACATCCCCGGCGTCACCCGCGACCGCGTCGCCTACGACGCGCTGTGGAACGGGCGGCGGTTCACCCTCGTCGACACCGGCGGCTGGGAACCCGACGCCACCGGCCTGCAGGCCGCCGTCGCGGCCCAGGCGGACCTCGCGATGAAGACCGCCGACGCGGTGCTGCTCGTCGTCGACGCCACCGTCGGCGCCACCGCCACCGACGAGGCCGTGGCGCGGGTGCTGCGCCGCTCGGACCGTCCCGTCCTGCTCGCGGCCACCAAGGTGGACGACGAGCGGCTCGTCGCCGACACCGCGTCGCTCTGGCGGCTCGGGCTGGGCGAGCCGCGCCCCGTCAGCGGCCTGCACGGGCGCGGGTCCGGCGACCTGCTGGACGCGATCCTCGAGGCGCTCCCGGAGAGCCCGCGCGACGACGTCGGCGCCGGCGCCGGGGGCCCGCGCCGGGTCGCGCTCGTCGGGAAGCCGAACGTCGGCAAGTCGAGCCTGCTCAACCGCGTCTCGGGCGAGGTGCGCTCGGTCGTGCACGACGTCGCGGGCACCACGGTGGACCCCGTCGACTCGCTCGTCGAGCTCGACGGTGAGGTCTGGAGGTTCGTCGACACCGCGGGGCTGCGCAAGCGCGTGCAGACCGCGAGCGGCATGGAGTACTACGCGAGCCTCCGCACGCGCGCCGCGATCGAGGCCGCCGAGGTGGCCGTCGTGCTGATCGACGCGAGCGAGCCGATCGCCGAGCAGGACCAGCGCGTGATCTCCATGGTCGAGGAGGCCGGGCGCGCGCTGGTGCTGGTGTTCAACAAGTGGGACCTCGTCGACGAGGACCGCCGCCACGCCATGAAGCGCGAGCTGGAGCGCGACCTCGTGCGCGTGCCGTGGGCGGAGCGGGTGAACGTCTCGGCCCTCACGGGCCGCGCCGTCCGCAAGATCGCGCCCGCGTTGCGCACCGCGCTCGATTCGTGGGACCAGCGGATCCCCACCGGCCGGCTCAACGGCTGGCTGGCCGATGTCATCGCGGCCACGCCGCCGCCCGTGCGGGGTGGGAAGCAGCCGAAGGTCCTCTTCGCCACCCAGGCGCAGAACCGGCCGCCGACGTTCGTGCTGTTCAGCACCGGGTTCCTGGAGGCGGGATACCGCCGGTTCCTGGAGCGGCGGCTGCGCGAGGAGTTCGGGTTCACCGGCTCACCGGTCCGCATCAACGTCCGGGTGCGCGAGAAGCGGAACAAAAAGGGCTGATCGGAGCCCTCGCGTTACCCTCGACGGGTGACGGTCCGGGTCGTGCTCGCCGATGACGAGCCACTGATGCGGGCCGGGCTGCGCACGGTGCTCGAAGCGGGTGGCTCCGTCGAGGTGGTCGGGCAGGCCGAGGACGGCGCCGCCATGCTCGCCGCGGTCGACGCCCACCGGCCCGACGTCGTGCTGGTCGACGTCCAGATGCCCGGCGTCGGCGGGCTGGAGGCGCTGCGCGTGCTGCGTTCGCGCCCGGACGCGCCCGCTGCGGCCGTGCTCACCACGTTCGACCTCGACGACTACGTGACAGAGGCGCTGCGGCTGGGCGTGCAGGGGTTCCTGCTCAAGGACGCCGACCCGGACACGCTGGTGCGGGCGGTGCTCGACCTCGCCGCTGGCGGCGCCGTGCTCGACCCGCGGATCACCGCGCGGCTGCTGCCGCGCCTGGCCGCCGGGTCGGCCCGCACCGGCCCGTCCCGGCTGGACGAGCTGACCTCGCGCGAACGGCAGGTGCTGCGCGGCCTCGCCGCGGGCGACTCCAACGCGGTGATCGGGGGGCGGCTCGGTCTGGCCGAAGCCACCGTCAAGAAGTACGTGTCGGCGTTGCTGATCAAGCTCGGCGCCGAGAACCGCGTCCAGGCCGCGTTGCTGGCGCAGGGTTGGGGGTTGCCGTGACGAGGATCCGGATCCCGTCGGTCGCCGCGCTGCCGAGCCGCCGGTTGTTCGTCGAGACGGCCGCCGTCGTGCTCCCGGCGATCGCGGTGCTGCTCGGTGTGGCGCCCTTCGAGTGGTCGGTGCCCGCGGCGCTCGTGGCGTGCGCGCTGCTGCCGGTGCGCCACCTGTGGCCCCCGCTGGGGCTGCTCGGTTCGTTCGCGGCGCTCGCGGGCGGGCTGGGCTGGCCGCCCGCGATCGTCGCGCTCTACACGCTCGGCAGGCGGTGCCACCGCGTGGCGGCGCTCGTGCCGTGGCTCCTGGTCACCATCGTCGTCGCGGTCGTCCCGGTGCTGCTCACGCAGGACCTCGACCCCGGCCAGATCGTTCTCACGTTCGCGTTCGTGGCCCTGTACGCCGGGGCCCCCGCCGCCCTCGGGCTGCTGGTGAGCACGCGCGCACGGCTCACGGAGAGCCTGCGCCAGCTCGAGCAGGCCCGCGAGGAGGCGCTGGCGGCGTCGCGGGATGCCGCGCGGGCGCAGGAGCGGGCCCGGATCGGCCGCGAGATCCACGACGCCGTCGGCCACCACGCCACGCTCATCGCGGTGGGCGCCGCCGCGATCGCCGCGTCCACGTCCGAGGAGGAGACCCGGCAGGGCGCCGAGCAGCTGCGCGGGCTGGCCAAGCGCGCGCTCGCCGAGATGCGGGCGGCGCTCGGCCTGCTCGACGGTAGCGAGCACGTCGCGGGCCTCACCGAGATCCCCGCGCTCGTGGCCGGCTCCCGCGCCGCCGGCGTGGCCGTCGACCTCGACGAGTGCGGTGACCCCGTGGAGGTCGCGCCGGGCACGGGCCGCGCCGTCTACCGGGTGGTGCAGGAGTCGCTCACCAACGCCGCCCGGCACGCCCCGGGTGCTCGGGTGACGGTGCGGCTGCGCTGGCGGGGCACCGAACTCGCCGTGGAGGTGCGCAACGGCCGCGGCCCGCGGACCGGACGGCGGGTGGACACCGGTGGTGGTGCAGGTCTCACCGGGCTCACCGAGCGCGTCCGGGCGGCTGGGGGCGAGCTCACCGCCGGCCCGCAACCCGACGGCGGGTTCGCCGTGCGCGGCACTTTCCCCCTCGACCCACCACCGCCGACCGCCGCGAACCCGGTACGCGCGGAAGAGCCCGCCCTGCCTTGAACGGGCGAACAGGACGTAACCGGCTGCCTACTGGCGAGTACCCACCAAAGTCGCCGTCCAAGTGCTACCGACGACGGTGGTGCCCGCGCCGCTCACCCCGGAGACTGATGCCTTCGCCGCGCTGGGCCACCGGCGCGCGCGGACGGTCAGGTGCGACTACCAGGCGCGTTGGGGGGAGTCACGACCGGCCGGTCGGGGCGGATCGGCGATGCGGTAGGCTGATCCCGCTCCCTTCGGGGGGTGGCCGGGACGTGGCGCAGCTTGGTAGCGCACTTGACTGGGGGTCAAGGGGTCGCAGGTTCAAATCCTGTCGTCCCGACGGCACAGACGGGCGGTTCCCTTCGGCGGGGGAGCCGCCCGTCGGCGTTTCTACCTGTGGAAACCGCGCCTTCTAGTGATCTTGACGGCCGCTGCTAGTGATCTTGCGGCTTGGTTTGGTAGGCGCATGTTCATGCCCAACCGGAGCAAAACTGGAGCACCGCGTCGGGCGGGGTGAAATGGGGTCGCGTTCCGCTCCAGGATGACGGTGTGGTTTCGGTCACTAGTGGTCGGTTCGGGTCGGTACAAGTCGGCCGGCAGGTTCAGCAAGCCATACCGTTCGTGGCGAACCCGTCGAGGTAAAGGGGTCGCAGGTCGCGCGGCGTCGCGATCTTGCAGCTGCCTGGGCATCCGCTGCTCGTCGATCACCTGCCCGATTCGCGTGGCGGCATCGCGTCAGCGCGACCTGTGCTGCTCACCGGCGTCGGCAACGCCAGGTTCGTCGAGTTCGCCACGAAGATCGACGGCTACTGCGACGAGCAGCATCGGGACGACACCATCCCCCAGATGCTGGCGACGGCGCGCGTTCCCCTCAGGGCCTCAGCCTGTCATGATCGGACGTACCGCGACTCAGTTCGCTCTGCCCCGCGCGGCCGAGGCCGCACCGGATGCCGACGGACTTGGGGTGCTGGATGAGGTTGGCCACCAACCGAGCACCCCACCGCCGAGGGCAAGCTCTACCTCTGCGCGGTCAAAGACGCCTGTTCCAAGCGGATCGTGGGCTACTCCATCGACACCCGCATGACCTCCCAGCTCGCCGTCCACGCGCTGCGCAACGCCATCGCGCTGCGCGCCCCGAACGCGACCGCGATCGTGCACTCCGACCGAGGCAGCCAGTTCCGCTCCCACGCCTACCAGCGGGTTCTGCGTGAAGCGCAGCTCCGTGGATCGATGGGGCGGGTCGGGACCTGCGCGGACAACGCCGCGATGGAATCGTTCTTCAGCCTCCTGCAGAAACGTCCTCGACCGCCGCCGCTGGCGCACCCGCACCGAGCTCCGCCTGGCGATCGTGTCCTGCATCGAAACCACCTACCACCGCCGACGACGCCAGGACACCCTCGGCAGGCTCACCCCCGTCCAATTCGAGATACTCGTCTCCACCGCTCACGCGGCCTGAACACCCACCCAACCCGGGTCAACCAAAGTCTGGGCAGCCCCGGATCACGCGGACGGTGAACGGGCTCGTCGGGGATGTGCACCGCGACGTGCAGCATGTGGCCGCCTTCGTGTCTCCGATACCCGGCGGCGTCGGACCGTTGACGCGCGCGATGCTGCTGACGAACGTTGTCGAGGAGGCAGAAAGACAGGTGACCCAGGGGCACGTTGCGGCGGGGGAGCGGCCCTTCGTTGCGGCGGCGCGGCAGAGTCCCGAAGGCGCCGCCGGCAGCACGGCGCGCTCGCGAGAGGCCGGACCCGAGTCGGATGCGCGCAAGAGCGCGCGACCTTTCGACCCGGGACCTCGATCGCACCACCGCCGTATCACGCGGTCCGCGTCTTCCGGAGCCGGCTAACGTCACGTCCCAGACCCTGCGCCACACCGGCATCCGCATCGAGGAGCTGAGGCATGGCTCTGGCGGTAGGCCTCGGGGTCGAACCGGGGCGGCCGGCCCCACGCGACCCACGCTTCCGCCGGTGGGCCTGCTGGTCACCCCGCCCCACCCGCAGGACCCGGATGCGTTCCAGGACCGGCACGAACTGCGGGCTGTCTGCGCGGTGTCGGCGGTGAGCAGCCATCGACAGCGGCCTGCGCCCCTGCTCGCAGGCCAGATGCAGCGTGGTGGTCCACCCACCACGGGACCGGCCCAGCGCATGGTCGGCCAGCTCGACACCGGGTGGCTCGACTTGGCCGGCCGGGTCGCGGCGGGCGCCCGCGGCGTGCTGGTGTGCCCGCACGATCGTGGAGTCCACCGACACGTCCCAGCAGATCAGACCCGCCGCGTCTGGAGGAGTTCGTCTTCGGCTCGTGGGTGCGGCGCTGGACACTCCGGACGCGCCACGATCAAGGAGGGCGGGATCCGGCTCACCCGTGAGGCGCTGACCGTGTTGCGCAGCGAGGGAGCGAGGGGTAAGGGACTCCCGCGAGCACGTGACACCGCAACTCAGCGCCTACTCAACGCGACTTTGCCGACCCCCTGTGTGGTGCACGGAGACCCCAGCCACCCCGCATACTCAAGATCATCCAACTTTGCCGACCCCGTGGGGCAGGTGGGGGTAGTGCGTTCGGTCACCGCTGTCACCGAACGGAGGAAGGCGCGGATGGTCGGTGAGCCGTCCTCGGCGCGCCAGCACACCGCGGTCTCGACCTCCATCGAGTCGCCGTCGAGGTCGAGGTACGCGACACCCGGTCGTCGCAGGACGCGAACGCAGGCCGGCGACTCGAGTACGGGAGATCCACGAACGGCTGCGCAACCATGCCGGTCATGCCGGTTGTGTGCTTGTGGCGGCGCCTGATCCTCAGTAAGCCGAGTGTGTGGGGTCCCAACTACGGAAGAACGCCGCTTGGCGGCGCTGCCGTCGCTGACACGCGGTAGTCGCTGGCGCATACCCATCAGGTGACCGCCGCCAACGCCGGACAAGGAAGGTCTGTGACCGGGGCGCGGCGCCTGGCGCGTACGGCGCCGAAGTGGACGAGTCGCTCGTGGTGACGGATCACCTGCCGGTGATCGCGCCAGTACCGCCCCCGGCCGGCGACCGGCGGCAGCAGCGGCTCGATGCGCGCCCAGGCTTTGTCGGTCAGCTCGCCGTGACCCACCCTGACATGATCAACTTCAGGCGTAGCCGCAGCTACTCCGTGGAGGGCCGGTTCCAGTTCGTGGTGCTGCGCACCGACTGAGCCCCAGCCCGTCCGATGCGAACGGCACCCCCGTCCGATAGAGCGGGACGGGGGTGCCGTTCGTGCGGTGGGAGCGTTCGGGACCGAGGCTTACCCAGCGGCGCCGGGCAACGCGCTCAGCGTCAGGTACGGCTGGTTGGACAGGTCCGGCGCCAGCCCCGGAAGCATCGCGCGCCCCCCGTCGCGGTGCTCGACGTCGAAGAAGTACATCAACGGGTACGACGATGCGGTGTACTCCGCGTCGATCGTGCCGATCAGCCCTCCGTCGCCGCTCGGCTGCATCGCGGTCGTGCGGAACGACTCGGACTGGTCGACGTGGCGGTAGTGCAGGGTGGCGCCCGTCACCGAGTCGGGTGCGAGCACCTCGAGCGTCAACGACAGCGGCGCGCCCCGCTCGAAGTGCGGCGGCTGGACGTGCGCCACGCCCGGCTCGACGGGCCGGGGCGGCACTGGCGGCAGGTCGCTGCGTGCCGCGTCCGGGGAGGCCTCGGCGAGTTCCTCGGCCAGCGCCGCGACGTCGGCGTCGATCTCCGGCAGCCGGTCCGACCAGTGCCCGTGCTCGGAGCGCTCCACCCCGAACCGCATGTCCGGCTGGTAGACCCCGTCGACCACGTCGAGGATCGACGCGTAGGCGTCCCGGGCCGGCCGGTAGTGCGCGAGCGCCGACTCGAGGTGGCGCGGGTCGCCGGTGGCGCGAAACGTCGAGTAGTCCACCGCGCTGCGGAACTTGCCGGCGAAGAACGTGCCCAGGCGGACGAGCACCTCCAGGTCGATCAGCGTGCGGCGAACCTGGGCGTCGGTCGGGTCGCTCGCTGCCCTGGCCCGGTCGAGCGCCTTGCGCCCCTCGGTGACGAGGTCCTCGATCCAGCCGGCGACCTCGAGCGGCGTGTACTTGCCGCTGACCGCGCCCCGGGCGGCGTCCGCCACGTACTCGTCGATGGCGTAGAACGTCGTCGGGTCGAACGGGCTGACCCCGCCCCAGTTCTTCGGGTCGTCGGTGTCGAACGCGTAGTGGGTGGCCTGCACCCGCGCGGAGGTCGCCAGGTTGACGTACACCTCGGGCCAGTAGCCGTTGTTCGACCCGCCCACGCCGTGCACCACCGTGACGAGCGGGAGGATGCGGCTCAGCGAACTCAGGGCGGTCTCGACGTCACCCGCGGCCGTGCCGTAGGTGGCGCGCAGGTGGCGCCGCCACACCTCCGGGTCCGACTCGGGGTCGAACAGCAACCGGCCCCACAGCAGGTAGGTGTAGCGGTACTTGATCCACTCGTGGCCACCGAGCTGCAGTTCGGGGTCGATGTAGGGGTCGCGCTTGCCGGGCTCGCCGCTGCCCTTGCGGCCCTTGAAGAACAGCGGTTCGCAGACGTCGACGCCACGCGACCCGCCGAAGGTGGCGAGCCGGCCGTAGCCTGCGGCGATCGCCGGGTCGCCCCACAGCAAGAGCTTCTGCGTGCCCGGCCAGACCCGGAACATCAGGTCGACCTTGCGGTCGTCGCGGAGGAAGTCGCCGTAGCCGTAGCGGGTGAAGCGGCGGGAGAACTCGGTGATGCCCTTCATGGAGTGACCGGGGGGAATGGGCTTCGCCGCCTCCCGGGCACGGATCGAGGCCTGGTGGTAGGGCAGGCCCAGGTGCTCGGCCCAGTACTTCGCCGACAGCACCGGCGAGAGCATCGGCCGGTCGACCGCGTCGAGCAGCGCCTGATCCACGCCTTTGGCGTGCATGTCGATCTCCAAGGGGCGGCCGACGGAGTCGGCGCCCTCGAACACCGCACTCCAGAACACCTCGTGGTTCTCGTCGTGGATGCCGCCCTCGTAGTGCACCCGGAAGGTCAGGCCGTCGATCTCCGGTACCGCGCGCAGCAGCTGTGCGATGGCGGCCCGGCAGTAGTCGGCGTGGTTGTCCGGACCGATCCCCACGATCGGGTACCGGTGGACCGAGTCGCGGCCGTAGTCGTAGGCGTGGTTCCACAGACCGAGCTGGAAACGCAGGCCCCGCCGCTTCGTCTCGGCTGCGATGAACCGGAGCGTCTCCAGGTTGCGGTCGCGCTCCGCGGCGTCGACGCCCTCCGCCCGCACCTCGAAGCCGTCCACGTCGAGCAGGAACGGGTAGGCGAAGCACAGGTAGTTGTCCGTGGCCCCGTTCTTGTCGGCGCCGTAGTTGTACTGCATCCCGAGCGCGAGGTGGAACCGGTTGAAGCGGGCCGCGGCGATCCAGGTGAGGTACTCGGTCCAGAAGGTGCGGTCGTGGAACCAGGGCAGGTCCTCGTCGACGCTCGAGAACGACCGCACGATCCCGCGAACGGGTACGGCGGGTGCGCCGCTCTCGACACGGGTGGCGGCGAGGGCCGGGAGCGGGTCCTCGGCGTGGGTGACGCGGGCGGCGAGCTCGAGCAGGGCGTATACGGTGCCGGTCGCATCGGCGCCGACGACGGTGATGCGCTCGCCGTCCGGGTGGACGAGGTACGACTCAGCGGCGGCCGGTGGCTCAGCGCCGCCGATGCGCCCCTGCGCCTCCTGCGCGGTCAGCACCTCCACGGTGAGCGAGGCGGGGCCGGTGGGGGTGGGAGAGGTCGTGCAGTGCACGCCCTTCTGCGTGAGCGCTGCGCTCAGCTCCCCGAGGGCCCACGCGACGGGCCGCCCGGCGCCGCCTGCGTTCCCGTCGTTCCACACGAGCTGCACGGAGGTCCGGCCGGCTTCCAGGTTCGACATTTCAGCGATCAGTTCCCATCTGAGGTGGTCAGGCCGCGAGGGACTTGCGGGCGTCGGTGAAGAACGTGCGGACACCGTCCTGCACGGACGTGGAGCCGAAGGCGATGTCCTGACTGGTCTTCAGCAGCAGGTCGGCGACCGCAGTGGAGCTGGGCGGGGCAGGGGGCGGGGGAGGGAGGGTGTTCTCGAGCGCGAGGTTGGTGTAGTCGAGGACCTGCTTCTCGCTGGGTTCGAGCTGGCCCGCCAGCAGGACGTCGCGGGCGGCCGACGACGCCGGCGGGCCGCTGATCAGCCGCAGCGTGTGCGCGGCCTCCTCGCCGTTGGCGAACCAGTTGATGAAGTCGGCGGCGTCCGCCTTGCGGGTGCAGCGGGCGTTCAGCGACAGGTAGCTGCTCGGCGCCGGGAACTGGGGTGCCTTGCCGTCCTTCGTGTACCTCGGCGGCAGGGTGATGTCGATGGTGTGGTCGGTGAGGCTCTGCATCCCGCCCTGGAGGTTCGCGGTGTAGATGTGCCCGAGCGGGGCGATCTTCTTGACGATCGGCATCGTCGGCCAGTCCCCGTACTGCGACTGGGCAGCGATGTCGGCGGGGATCACGCCCCCCGACGAGCGCAGCGCCGCCCAGTACTCGAACCACTCGGCCAGGCTGTCCTCGGTGAACCCGAGGTCCGTCCGGTCGCGGTAGAGCGCTTCGCCCTTGGAGCGCAGGAAGATCTCGAGCGACTGGGGGTCGCCGCTGGGGTCCTCGGATCCGTAGAGGGTGTTGCCGGACGCGCGGCGGATCTCGTTGCAGAGCGCCGCGTAGTCCTCCCACGTCCACGTGCCGTCCGGGTGTGCCACCCCGATGGAGTCGAGGGCGGTCACGTCGTAGGCCATGCTGTAGGTGCTCATCGCCACGGGCACGCCGTACTGCTTGCCGTCGACGCGGCCCTGCACCAACAGGTTCTCGTCGAAGAACTCGGTCTTGATCATCGCGGGGATGAACTCGTCGACCGGGGCCAGCGCGCCTCCCGCGCTGTACTGGCCGATCCGGGCGATGTCGATGTTGATGACGTCCGGCGCGTTCCCGCCCGCCATCTGCGTGGCGAGCTTGTCCCAGTACTCCGCCGTGGCCGACCCCTCGAAGGTGACCTTCACGTCCGGGTGGCCCTGCGTGTAGAGGTCGGCGAGCTGGCCGCGCAGCCCGAGCTTCTTCTGGTCGCCGTAGCTGCTGAAGCGGATGCCGTCGGACTGCTGCCGGGGCGCGAAGCCGCAGGCGGCGAGCACGGGCGCGGCGACGCCGAGCACGGCGCCGGCCTGCAGGAGCCGCCGTCGGCTGAAAGTGGAGCTCATGTCGTCGGTACCTCTCGTGGTGTCGATCACCGGTGATCCGAGGTCAGCCCTTGAGCCCGGTCGTCGCGATGCCCTCGACGATGCGCTTCTGCGCGATGAGGAAGACGACGAACGTCGGGACCAGGGAGAGCACTGACATCGCGAGCAGCTGGCCGTAGGACGAGTCGCCGGTGGCGTCGACGAACCGGCGCAGGGCGACCGGCACCGTCTCCGTCTCCGGGTAGGACAGGTAGATCAGCTGCGAGAAGAAGTCGTTGTAGGTCCAGATGAACGTGAAGATCACGGTTGTGATCAGCACCGGCCCCAGCAGCGGCAGGATGATCCGGGTGAAGATGCGGATCTTCCCGCAGCCGTCGATCATCGCGGCCTCGTCCAGCGTCCTCGGGATCGTCCGGATGAACTGGACCATGAGGAAGATGAAGAACGCGTCGGTGGCGAGGAACTTCGGCACCACGAGCGGCAGGAACGAGTTGACCCAGCCCAGGTTGAAGAACACGACGTACTGCGGGATGAGCAGCGCGTGGGCCGGCAGCATCACCGAGCCCAGCATGATCGCGAACCACACCTTCTTGAACCGGAACTCCAGGCGGGCGAACGCGTAGGCGGTCAGGCTGCAGGCGACGACGTTGCCCACGACGCAGGTGGCCGTGATCGCGAACGAGTTCAGGTAGAACTGCGTGAAGGAGGGATCGGTCGCCGTCCACCCCGTGACGTAGTTGCGCGGGTCCAGCGAGCTGGGCAGCGGGTTCAGGGCGGAGAAGATCTCGCTCTCGGGTTTGAAGGAGCCGCCGACCATCCAGACCAGCGGGTAGACCATCACCACCGCCCCGGCGAGGAGCGCGAGGTGGACGTGCCAGCGGGGTCGGCGGCGCGATCGGGGCGGAGCCGCGGTCGTCATCGGATCACTTCTCCTCGTAGTAGACCCATCGACGGGCCAGCCCGAAGTTGATCAAGGTGAACGTCGCGATGATCAGGAGCAGGACCCACGCCATGGCCGAGGCGTAGCCCATGTTCAGGTTCGTGAAGCCCTGTTGGTACAGGTAGAGCGTGTAGAACAGCGTGGAGTCCGACGGGCCGCCGGTTCCGCCGCTGACCACGTACGCGGGCGTGAACGCTTGGAAGGCCTGGATGATCTGCAGCACGACGTTGAAGAAGATGATCGGCGTGAGCATCGGGAACGTGATGGAGCGGAACTTCCGCCACGCGCCCGCGCCGTCCACGGCGGCCGCGTCGTACAGCTCCTGCGGCACCTGCTTGAGCCCGGCGAGGAAGATCACCATCGGTGATCCGAACTGCCAGATGTTGAGCAGTACGAGCGTGTACAGCGCGGTGTCGGGGCTGGAGATCCAGCTCCGACCGGCGATCCCGAAGAACGCCAGGAACACGTTGAGGACGCCGTCGTCGTCGAAGATCTGCGACCAGATCACGGCGATCGCCACGCTCCCGCCGAGCAGTGACGGGATGTAGTACACGGACCGGTACCAGGCGATCCCGCGCAGCCGCCGGTTGAGCAGCATCGCCACGGCAAGGGCGAAGCCGAGCTGAAGCGGCACCGTGAGCAGCACGTACACGAACGTGACCTTCACCGACTGCAGGTATCGCGGGTCGTCGGTGAACATCCGCACGTAGTTCGCGAACCCGACCCACGTCGGCGCCTGGAGCAGGTTGAAGTTCGTGAACGACAGGTACAGCGACCCGATCAGCGGGCCGGCAGTCAGCAGGGCGAGACCGACGAACCAGGGCGCGAGGAAGAGGTAAGCCACCCGGTCGCCACGTTTGCACCTGGGAGGTTCGACCGCTGCGCCGTCGGGGGTGGGACCGGCCGGAGGCGCGAGTCGGCCGGTGAGCTCGGTGCCGGTGGTCATCCGCGGCGCGGCTCGGGACGGGTTGGCAGAACGTACGGTTCGAAAACGTTTTCGAAGCGGGCAAAGATGTGCTCGACGCCGAACACCAGGTCATCCTTCCGCCTGACGGAAAGTTACTTTCGGAGGACGGTAGAGCGTTGGCGTGCAGCCGGTCAAGTGTTGTTCGCGGCGCCCGGGGCCAGGGGCGCTCCGGGGCGAAGCTGATCGGCGCAGACGGCTCGTTCGCTAGCGGAGCGGCGTAATGCAGAACGCATGCCTCGCCGTCGCGCAGGGGGCGAGCGCCAGCGTTCCAGGGCGCCGACCCCAGTGCCCGTCTTCCTCGCGAGGCGGGTTGCGGGTGATGGCGCCGTACCAGGGCTCGAGCGCGACGAACGGCGAGCCGGGCACGCTCCAGACCTGGAGGTACGAGGCCCCCGGGATGTCGAGTGCGAGCGCGCGCGTGCTCCCGTCTCCCGCGAGGACGACGCGGTCGGAGTTCAATGACCCGAGGCAGAAGGCACCGTCCGGGAAGAGCCCGTCCTCGAGCCTCAGCCGGCGCCCGTCGGGGGTGAACGCCGCCTCGACCGGCTCGCGTGGTCCGAACGTTCGCACCAGCTTCTCCGGCCCCTCAGGCGCCTCGAACGCGAGGTGATGGCCGGCGAACCCGGTGCCTTGCGCGGGGTCGACGGGGCAGGCGAACCGCGGATGCGATCCGACCGAGTAGAGGAGCGGAGTGTCGCCGGGATTGTCGACGACGTACTCGGTGACCAGGGTCGGCCCCTCCAAGGCGTAGCGCACACGCAGCCGGAACCGGAACGGGTAGACCGCGAGAGTCTCCGCTGTGTCCGTCATTTCGTACGTCACGCTGTCGTCGGTGCGGTCGACGACGTCGAAGTCGGTCTCCCGCGCGAACCCGTGCATCGGGATCTCGTAGGAGCGGCCCTCGAACTCGTAACGGCCGCCCGGCACGGTTCCGAGCAGCGGGAAGCACGTGGAGGTCCGCGCAGGACCCGGCTCCTCCGGCATCCAGAGGTAGTCGAGCTCCTCGTCCGCGAAGCGCAGGGAGTGCAACTCGGCTCCGTGGCTGTCGGAGACGAAGGCGACCTCGTCGTCGGCGATCGTGATGCGCATGGGGTCCGTCAGCCTGTCGAGCCGGCTACGCCCACGACACCGGACGGATCACCCGCGGATCCTGGTTCGGATAGAAGTGGTCCTCCGGCGCCGGGAAGATCCGGTCGATCTCGGCGAGCACGTCGGGGGTGAGCTCGACATCGACGCTCTGGACGAGCTCCTCGAGCTCCTGCACGGTGGCGGGGCCGATGATCGGTGCGGTGATTGCCGGCTGGGCCAGCTGCCAGGCCGTGTGGACCACTGCGGGCTTGTGGCCGAGGTCGTGGCAGAGCTTCGCGAACTCGGTCAGCTGCGGACGGTACGCCTCGACGTACCAGGCGTCGGACTCGTGGATCGGGTGATCGTCGGGCTTCAGCAGGTCCACCGCGAAGACGCCGCGCCGCAGCGGGCTGAACAGCAGGACGCCGATGCCCTGGTCGATCGCGCACGGGAACGCCTCGATCTCGGCGGCGCGGGTCAGCATGTCATACCGGTGCTGCGTGCTCACGAGGCCCATGAAGTTGCGGCGGCGTGCGACCTCCTGCGCCTTCATCAGCTCCCAAGCGTAGGACTGGCTGCTGCCGATGTAGTCGACCTTGCCGGCGCGGACGAGGCCCTCGAACGCCTCCCAGAGCTGGTCCCACTGCGCGTTGCGGTCAATGCGGTGCATGGCGAGGAGTTCGATGTGGTCGGTGCCGAGCCGGCGGAGGGACTCCTCCACGTGACGGCGGATCTTCCAGAGTGAGAGACCGTCCTTGGTGTTCGGGCCGTCGTAGTCGTTGTCGAACATGGTCCGGCCGACCTTGGTGCCGAGGAGGACCTTCTCGCGCCGGCCGCCCCCCTGTGCGAACCATCGACCGATGATGCGCTCCGTGTCGCCGCTGGTGCCGCGGCCGTGGTTTCCGTACACGTTCGCGGTGTCGAAGAAGGTGATGCCCAGGTCGAGCGCGGCATCCATGATGCGGAAGGCCTCGGCCTCGGGCGTGGCGGCAAGGTCCCCGGCCCACGATTCGTTGAATCCGAAGGCCCCCGTTCCGAGGCAGAGCCGGCTCACCAGGACGTTGGTGCTGCCGAGCGCTCGATACTTCACGTGCACCTCACAAATTCCATGATGCGGAAACAAGATTACGTATTGTGGACGTTAGCACGGCGGCGCTAGTCTCCCGAGACTGTCGATCGTCGTGGCCCGGCACGTCCACCAGGCAACCCGCGCGCCACCAGGCAACTCGCGCGACGGACGGACGCGCCGACGATCCGGGCACCCCCCGCGACCGCACCCCAACGGTCCTGACTGCATCCATACGAAGGGGTATGAATTGTTCCGCTTGCCCGTTCTGCGACGGTTCCGGATCGGGGCCGTCGTGGCCGCGATCGCTGTCGCGCTTCCCCTGGCGGCCTGCTCCACAGGCGGCGGCTCCTCCGACTCCGGTTCGTCGTCGGAGGCCACCGACACGCTGAACCTCGCCATCCCGCCGAGCGCGCTCACGTTGGATCCGGCTCAGATGCAGCCGACCAACAGCCGGTACATCTGGGGGTCGATCTACGAATCCCTCGCCTACTGGGATCCGCAGACGGGCGCCGTGACGCCCTGGGCCGCCAAGGGTTGGGCGTACTCGCCCGACGGCAAGACGCTCACGATCCAGCTGCGTGACGGTCTGACGTTCAGCGACGGCAGCGCGGTGCTGGCGTCGGACGTCGCGGCGACGATCAACCGAAGCGTCAACACGTCGGGCTACATCCAGTCGGTCGACACCGCGGTGGCGTCGGCGGAGGCGTCGGACGACAAGACGGTCCTCGTCCACTTCAAGTACTACGACCCCAAGTGGGTCTCGCTCATGGGTCGCGAGGTGGGCGTGATCGCCAAGGCCTCGAATCTGAACAGCCCGGACATCGCCACGAACCCCATCGGATCCGGCCCGTACACCCTCGACACCCAGGCGAGCGTCCCCGGCACCAAGTACGTCCTGCGCAAGCGCAAGGACTACTGGGACGCCGAGTCGTTCCCCTTCTCGACGATCAACGTCAACATCGTCAACGATCCGACCGCCCAGCTCAACGCCTTCAAGGCCGGTCAGGCGAACGCCACCATCGTCACGTCGCAGCAGGTGTCGGGAGCGAAGGCGGTGGAGGGCGCCACGGTCACGCAGGTCGACGCGACGACGGTGTACTGGCTGCTGTTCCTCGACAAGTACGGCAAGTCCTCGAACCCGGAGTTCAAGGACGTGCGGGTGCGGCAGGCCGTCAACTACGCGCTCGACCGCGACGGCATCGCCAACAAGCTCCTGCAGGGGCATGCGACCCCGACCGACCAGGTCTTCTTCCCCTCGCGAGACGTTTTCGACAAGGACCTGGAGCAGAAGTACCCGTACGACCCCGCGAAGGCGAAGGAGTTGCTGGCTCAGGCCGGCTACCCGAACGGCTTCACCATCGAGATCCCGAGCAGCCAGGCCACCCAGCAGTTCGAGCCGACGCTGTCGCAGGAGCTCGGAGCGGTCGGCATCACGCTGAAGTGGGTGCCGATCCCGGAGAGCCAGACCGCCAGCATCATCCTGACCGGCCAGTACCAGCTCTACCTGAAGCAGTCCGGCATCGTCTCCGACCCGTACACGGCGGCGCTGTACTTCACGCCGGATGGCGGCACGGTCAATCCGGAGAAGTACACGGACCCGACCATCACGTCGATATACGACAAGATCACGACGACTGTCGATCCGAAGCAGTCGATCGAGGTCTACAAGGAACTGAACAACTACGCGGTCGATCAGGCACTCGCAGCTCCGGTGACGATGACTGCTGCGCTGTGGGCGACCTCCCAGGGCGTCACCTTCGTCGACCGAGCCGGGCTCCCCTCCGACATCCGACAGTTCGGCGTCGCCGGCAAGTGACACGCCGACGGGCCGTCGCGACGTGCGACGGCCCGTCGGGAAGAAGGAGTTCCCCCGTGCTTCTCTATGCGCTCCGGCGACTCGGCATCGGCGTCGTACTCGCGGTCCTGGTGACGTTCATCACCTACCTGCTGCTCAGCACCTCCTTCCGAGACATGGTCTCGACGCTGCTCGGGCCCGACGCGACCCCCGACTCCGTGACCGGGCGGCTGCACGACCTCGGCTACGACCGGCCCCTGGTGGTGCAGTACGGTGACTGGCTCGCTCACGCGGTGCGCGGCGACCTGGGTACGTCGCTGTTCACCAGCCAGGCGGTCGCGCCCGCCGTCCTGTCGCACATGGTCGTCACGATGTCGATCGTCCTGCCGGGCCTCGCCATCGCGCTGATCCTCAGCGTGATCCTGGGTGTCTGGGCGGCATCGCGCAGCGGCGCGCCCGACCGGATCGCGCAGGGCATCTCGCTCGTGGGGCACGTGGTTCCCGCGCTGCTGACCGCGATCGTGCTCGTGGTCGTCTTCGCCGTCGAGCTCAAGATCTTCCCGGCCACCGGCTACGTCCAGTTCGGCGACAGTCCGGTCGGCTGGCTGCGCAGCACGACGCTCCCGGTCGTCGTGCTGGTCGTCGCGGGCATGGCGGCCATAACGGCGCAGGTCCGCGGCTCGATGATCGACGAGCTCGGCAAGGACTACGTGCGGACGCTCCGCACCGCCGGTCTGCCCTCGTGGTCGATCGTGCTGAAGCACGCGCTGCGCAATGCGGGGAGCCCGGCCCTGACGGTGACCTCGCTGCAGTTCATCCAGCTGTTCAGCCACTCCGTCATCATCGAGAACGTCTTCGCCCTGCCGGGCTTCGGCTCGTTCGCCTTCACCTCGGCGCAGAGCATCGACGTGCCCGTGATCATGGGCGTCACGATCGTGAGCGTCGTGCTCGTGACCGTGGTCAACCTGATCGCCGACATCGTCAACGGCTACCTCAACCCCAAAGCGAGGCTGCATTGACCACGCTGATCCCGGATCCGGCCGACCAGCAGATCTCGTCGGTGCCGCGCCGATCGGTGTGGCGGCAGCTGCTCCGCGACCCGCAGGCGATCATGACGGGCGTCATCATCGTGCTGCTGTCCCTCTTCGGCCTGCTGAGCCCGCTCATCTCGCCGCACGATCCGAATGGGGCGAGCCTCGACGCGATCAACGCGTCACCCGGCACGGCCGGGTACCTGCTCGGCGGCGACGAGAGCGGGCGCGACATCCTGTCGCAGCTGTTCTACTCGCTGCAGACGAGCGTCGTCTCGGCGGTCATCGGCGCGGGCGTCGCCCTCGCGGTCGGCGTCATCGCGGGACTCGTCGGCGGGTACTTCGGCAACGCGGTGCGCAGCGGGACCGAGTGGCTTTTCAGCCTGATCCTGACCTTCCCCGGCCTCATCACGCTGATCGTGCTGCTCCCGCTCACGCACGGTGACTACCGCTGGACGATGCTCGTGCTCGGCGTGCTCCTCAGCCCGGGCACGTATCGGATCGTGCGGAACCTCGTGCTGGGGGTCAAGAAGGAGCTCTACATCGACGCCGCGCGTGTGTCGGGTCTGAGCGACATCCGCATCCTCGGCCGCCACGTGCTGTATGCCGTTCGCGGCCCGATCATCGTCAACACGGCATTCCTCATGGGAACGGCCATCGCCTCGCAGTCCGGTCTTGCCTTCCTGGGCGTCGGGGCGAAGGACGTGCCGAGCTTCGGCCTGATGATCCACTCCGGCTTCAACAACATCGACGCGGCGCCGCTGCAGTTCGTGTGGCCGTGCGTGGCGCTCGGGGTCTACACGGGATGCATGGTCCTGTTCGGGAACTCCCTCCGCGACGCCTTCAGCGGCCCGCGCCCGAAGCGCCAGAAGCCGGCGCAGGGCCTCCGGCTCGCCGCGACCGCGGCGCCGACGTCGGCCGTGGTGGACGGCGAGCGCGTCGACGAGCCGATGCTCGCGGTCGAGGACCTCGGCATCTCGTTCCCGGGCTCGACGGGCCCGCGCGAGGTCGTCAAGGGCGTCAGCCTGACCGTCGACCCGGGCGAGGTCGTCGGTCTCGTCGGAGAGTCGGGCTCCGGCAAGACCCAGACCGCGTTCGCCGTGCTGGGCGTGCTCGCCCCCGAGGCGCGCGTCACCCGGGGCTCCGTCCGCATCGAGGGGCGCGAGCTGGTCGGCCTCTCCGAGTCGGAGCTCCGGTCGCTGCGCGGGCGGGTCGTGTCGTACATCCCCCAGGAGCCCATGTCGAACCTCGACCCGTCGTTCACCGTCGGGGCGCAGCTCACCGAGCGGGTGCGGCGCACCCTGAAGGTGTCACGGCAGGAGGCCCGGCAGACGGTGCTCGACCTGCTCGCGCGCGTCGAGATCCCCGATCCGCAGCGCGTCTTCAGCTCGTACCCGCACCAGATCTCGGGCGGCATGGCGCAGCGCGTGCTGATCGCCGGCGCCGTCGCGAGCCGGCCGCGGCTGCTCATCGCCGACGAGCCGACCACCGCGCTCGACGTCACGGTGCAGGCCGAGATCCTCGACCTGCTGCGCGGCCTGCAGAAGGAGTTCGGCATGGCGATCCTGCTCGTCACCCACAACTTCGGCGTCGTCGCCGACATCTGCGACCGGATCGCGGTCATGCAGGGCGGCGAGATCGTCGAGACCGGCACGACGCGGGAGGTCTTCCACACACCGAAGCATCCGTACACACGCGGGCTGCTCGACGCCATCCTCGACGAGAGCGCCCCCGACGGTGACAGCGCGCGCACGATCGGCGCCGCGCGATGAGCGCGCTGCTGGCGGTCGATCAGCTGCGGGTGCGGTTCGGCACCCGCCGCCGGGGCACCGAGGTGCTGCACGGCGTCGGCTTCGAGATCGCCGAGGCGGAGACGCTCGGACTCGTCGGTGAGTCCGGCTCCGGCAAGACGACGATCGGGCGGGCCGTGCTCGGACTCGTGAAGGCGAGCGGCGGGAGCATCCGCTTCGACGGGCGCGACATCACGTCGGCGAGCCGTCGCGACCGCCGAGAGCTGGCGAAGGAGATCCAGGTCGTCTTCCAGGATCCGTACAGCTCCCTCAATCCCGCCATGGCGATCGGTGACATCCTCTCCGAGCCGCTCCTGCTGCAGGGGGTCTCGCGGCGCGACGCGCGTGCCCGGGTGCGGACGCTGCTCGACCAGGTCGGTCTCCCCGTCGACGCGGCGGATCGTCGGCCGCAGGAGTTCTCCGGCGGCCAGCGCCAGCGCATCGCCATCGCCCGCGCGCTGGCGCCCGAGCCGCGGCTCATCGTCTGCGACGAGCCGGTCTCCGCGCTCGACCTCACCACGCAGGCGCGAGTGCTCGACCTCTTCCGGGAGATCCAGCAACGCACGAAGGTCGCCTACCTCTTCATCTCGCACGACCTCGCGGTGGTGCGGCACATCAGCGACCGGGCGTGCGTGCTCTACCGAGGCGACATCGTCGAGACCGGGCCCGTGGGGCAGGTGATCTCGCACCCCGAGCACGCGTACACGCAACGGCTGATCCTGGCGTCGCCGGTGGCCGATCCCGACCGGCAGGCCGAGCGCCGTCGTCAACGCCGCCAGCTCCTCGACAGCCTCGAGCCGAGTGGGGCGAGCGCGTGAGCGCCGCGCGGACCCGCCGGGTCGTCGTGGGGTCCGCCGACCGGACACCGGCCGGCGGCGGACGACTCGAGGTGCTGGCCGTGACGACGGGGGACGACGGATCGGTCGCGGTCGCCCTGACCGACACCGTCGCGGCCGGTCCGGTCGCCTTCGTCGCCGAGCACCCCGCCCTGCCGATCGTCTACGCGGCGAGCCAGGGTACGGGCGAGGGTGTCGTGACCGGGTATGCGCTGTCGGAGCCGGGCGTGCTGCGCGAGCAGAGCGTGGGGCGAGCGGCCGGCGGCCCGGCTCACCTCGCCGTGTCGGGCGATGGGAGCCACCTGCTGACGGCGGACTACGGCACCAGCTCCGTGACCCTGTACCGGCTCGACCCGGACGGGACGATCGCCGGCCGGGTCGACGAGCTGCGCTTCGAGGGTTCCGGACCGTCGCCGCGCCAGGAGAGTTCGCACCCCCACCAGGTGCTCGAGGTCGAGGGCGCGTTCCTCGTGCCGGACCTCGGCGCCGACGTCGTGCGGCGGATCGAGGTCACGGCCGAGGGCGTGCTGCGGGAGACGGATCGGTTCTCCTGCCCCGCGGGGAGCGGACCTCGGCACGCGATCGCGGCGGATGGTCTGCTCTATGTCGCATGCGAGCTCTCCGGCGAGATCCGGTGGGACGACCTCGGCCGGCCGGCCGGCTTCGAGCGCGTCATCGCGTCGTCGCTCACGGGGGCCGACGAGGTCATGCCCTCGGCGATCCGGGCGGGGCGCGACACCATCCTCGTCGCGAATCGCGGTCCGGGCACGGTGCTCAAGGCGGCGCGCACGCCCGACGGCCTCGTCGATCCGCGCGAGTCGGAGCTCGGCGGCACCTGGCCGCGCGATCTCGTGCTCGACGACGACCTGCTGCTCGTCGCCGACAATCGCGCCGACGCGGTGAACATCCTCGACGCGGGCGAGCATGCGGTCCGTGCCTCGCATGCGGTCTCCGGACCGACCTGCGTGCTCGTGGTCGGGGAGCGGCCGCCGCGACCGTCGTGACCGGATGCGCATGTTCACGGAGGTGGGGCGGCGCGTGCTACCGCACGCCGCCGGCGCCGGGAAGGCGATCATCGCTCCTCTCAGGACGACAAGGTGCTCGAGATCGTGCGGCGCATCGGACTGCCTCGCTCAGCGGAAAGGGAATCAATGCCGACCTCCTTCACCGTGACCGATGACGAACTCGCTGCGTCCCCGGTCGTCGCCTGGGCTCGCGACCTCCTCGCGGCATCGGGCCCCGGGCCGTCGGCGGCGATCGTCCTCGGCCTGGACCGCGACCTCCACCCGGAGGGGTTCCGGCTGCGGCGCGCTCACGACGGCGCTGTGACGATCTCGGCGGGGGGCCCTGTCGGCGCTGCCTACGCGGTCAGCGACATCGCCGACCGCATCCGGACGGCCCCGGACCCCTCCGCGGCGCTCGATGCCCTCGACGACGTCGACGAGGAGCCTGCCGTCCCCGTGCGCGGGATCCTCCGATCCTTCTCGAGCGACCGGCTCGACCAGGACTGGTTCCGCGACGAGGCCTTCTGGACGGAGTACCTCGACGAGCTCGCCACCCAGCGCATCAACTGGTTCCAGCTCGCTCTCGGGATGCAGTACAACTACTCGCACGAGATCGACATCCGCGACAACTACCTCTGCTTCGCGTACCCGTTCCTCGTCGACGTCCCCGACTGGAACGTCACGGTCGAGGGCCTGTCCGCCGAGGAGCGCGAGGCGAACCTCCGGGCCCTGCGCTTCGCCAGCGACGAGGCGGCGCGGCGCGGCATCCACTTCCAACTCGGTCTGTGGATGCACGCGGCCGAGCCCGACATCGTGCCGAGCCCCCATCTGCGCTACCCCATCCACGGTCTGACCGGCGATGACGTCGCGGCGTACTCCGCCCAGGCGCTGTCGACCGTGCTCGCCGCGTGCCCGAGCATCGCGGGGGTGACCTTCCGGGTCCACTACGAGGGCGGCGTTGCCGAGGACATCCGCGGGTCGTTCTGGCGCACCGTCATGGAGGGCCTCCGCGATGTCGGGCGGCCGATCCTGATCGACATGCACGCCAAGGGCGTCGACGCCGAGCTTCAGGAGATCGCCGCCGGCACCGGCCAGGCGGTCATGCTGAGCGCCAAGTACGCGGCCGAGCACCAGGGTCTGCCGTATCACCAGACAACCATCCGCGACCTCGAGCGGGCCCGCCCGAGCGACGACGACCTCCGGCAGGTGACCCAGGGGGCGCGCCGCTTCACGCGCTACGGGTACGGCGACTTCCTCCCGGCGGACCGCGAGCACGATCTGCTCTTCCGCATCTGGCCCGGCACCCAGCGGCTCCTGCTGTGGGCTGATCCGGTCCTGTTCGCCGGCTACGCGCGCGAGAGCACGATCGCCGGCGCGCTGGGCGTGGAGCTGTGCGAGCCGCTCACGTTCCGGGGGCGGAAGGACACGGCGGGCAACGGCCCGCGCGACCTCTACGCGGACCCGGAGCTCGCCATGGGCACCGCGGACTGGAAGAAGTACCGCTACGAGTACCGGCTGTGGGGTCGCCTGCTCTACGACCCCGACGCGTCGCCCGAGACGTGGCGGCGGTGGCTGCGCTCGATGTTCGCCGACGATGCGGCGCACGTCGAGGAGGCCGTCGGGACGGCCGGGCGCATCCTGCCCCTCATGACGGTCGCGTTCGACATCGCCGCGGACAACCAGTCGTACTGGCCCGAGGTGTTCCTCGACATCCCGCTGCTCGGGATCGCCGACGAGGACTGGGCGAGCTCCGAGGTCCCGGCCCCGCACGCCTGGGGGTCCGTCAGCCCCCTCGACCCGGCCATGTTCGACACCACCGACGAGTACATCGCAGGCCTGCTCGCCGGCTGCGCCACCGGCAAGCACACGCCGATCGACGTCGCGGGGTGGTTCGACGAGCTCGCGGCGACGGCCGCGGCCGCGCTCGACCGAATCGCGGTCACGGGCGACGCCCTCGAGACGCGCCGGGTCACGATCGACGTGAAGGTGCTGATCCAGCTGGCGCGGTTCTTCGCCGCGAAGTTGCGTGCCGGGGTCGATCACGGCATCGCGATGCGGACGGACGACCCCCGGCGTCGGAGCTCGGCGGCGCGGCACGCCGCCTCCGCCTCCGACGCGTACGAGCGCATCCTCGAGATCGTCGACGGGGTGTACGCCGACGATCTCGGGTTCGGTCTCCGCCGGCCCCAATACGGGCACTGGCGCGATCGCGTACCGGCCATCGACGCCGACGCGCGCGGCCTCGCCGAGCTGGCGGCCGCTGCTCCGCGGTCGGCCTCGAGTGCGGCCGCACCGGCGCCGGAGCCGGCCGCGACACCCGCTGCGCCCTCGATCGTCGTCGACGTCGCGTCCGTGCTGCGCCCGGGGCACGAGCTCCCGGTGCGGATCGAGGGCGCCGAGTCGGGCGCGCACATCACGCTCCACTACCGGCACCTGAACCAGGGCGAGGACTTCGTCGAGACGCCGATGACGGAGGGCCCCGGCGGGTTCACCGCGACGATCCCGGCCGACTACACGCGCTCGCCCTACCCGCTTGTCCTGTTCGCCACCGTGCGCGCCGCCGACGGCGGGGCGGCGTGGGTCATGCCCGGACTGCGCGGTTCGCTCGCCGACCGGCCCTACGTGCTCGTCGACCACCCGGACGCAACGGGCAGGTGGTCGCCGCACAGGTGACCCGGTACCCGCTCCGGCTCCGGCCGGCGACGGGCCGTGCGGCGGTGCGGGGTCGGTCGACCGGGTCAGCGCCGACGGCCCGGGCCACCTCGGCATCATGGTCGGATGCGCCCCCGGCGATGCCGAGACCGCTGAGCAGCTTCCTGTCGAAGCGGATCGGCACGCCACCCTTGATATTCGCGAGCAGATCACCGTCCCGGCCGGCAGCGCCACGGCGAGCTCGCCCCGCATGTATCCCGTCGCGCGCCGGGTCGAGGCGGCCATCTGCGCCTTGCGCCGGCTCGTCTCGACGCTGTGCGGGGTGATCCCGTTCGCGCGCGCGTAGACGACGAGGGCAGGCGCTCGGTCGACGATTGGTCACCGAGACAGGCAGGACATCATCGAGCGGCGTGACGCCGGTCAATCCGCCGGCAGCCGGCCGACCACGCGGAACCTGCGGCTGACACCGAATCTCACGCCCACGAAAGCGGCCGCATCTCCGGAGCCGGACCGCCGTAGAAGTGGCCGACCGGGGCTGGGAAGATTCGATCGATTTCCGCCATCACCTCGTCCGAGAGCGAGATCTCGACGCTCTCGACGAGCTCCTCGAGATCACGGACCGTCGCCGGCCCGATGACCGGTGCCGTGACGGCAGGATGCGCCAGCTGCCAGGCGAGCGTCACGTTGCCGACCCGGTGGCCGAGGTCGTGGCACAGCGTCGCGTACTCCGTCATCTGCGGGCGGTGCGTCTCGATGAACTGCACGGTCTCGTCGTTGAGGGGACGATCGTCCGGTTCGAGCACGTCGACCGCGAGCGCGCCGCGACGCAGCGGACTGAAGAGGAGGATGCCGATCCCCTGATCGATGGCGCAGGGGAAGGCCTCCAGCTCCGCCTCGCGGCTGGTCATGTCGTACCGGTGCTGCGTGCTGATCAGGCCCATGAAGTGGCGCTTCTGCGCCGATGCCTGAGCCTTCATGAGCTCCCACGCGTAGAACTGGCTCCCGCCGACGTAGTCGACCTTGCCGGTGCGCACGAGGCCCTCGAAGGCTTCCCAGATCTGATCCCACTGGGTGCGGTGCTCGACGTAGTGCATCTGGATCAGCTCGATGTGATCGGTCTGCAGGCGTTCGAGCGAGCCCTCCACGTGACGCCGGATCTTCCAGAGCGAGAGTCCATCGCGGGTGTTCGGTCCGTCGAAGTCGTTGTCGAGCATGACGCGGCTGACCTTCGTCGCGAGGAAGACGCGTTCACGACGGTTGCCGCCCTGGGCGAACCAGCGCCCGATGATCCGCTCGCTGTCGCCTGTCGTGCCGGGCCCGAAATTGCCGTACACGTTCGCGGTGTCGAAAAAGTTGATGCCGTACGACAATGCGGCGTCCATGATTCGGAACGCCTCTTTCTCGTCGGTCGCCCCCCAGTTGCCCGGGGCGGCGTCGCTCCGGCCGAAGTTGCCTGTACCCAGGCACAGGCTGCTGACCAGCACGTTCGTGCTGCCAAGAGGGCGATACTCCATGATTCTCCTTCGAATGAATTCGGGTAGACGGAAAAGAATTCGCGGTATGCAGAATCTATCAGGCGAGAAGGAGGTGTCCGGCCGGCGGTCTCGGCCCGAGGGCGGCCTAGTACCCCGCGGCCTTGTCGACGATGTTGACCAGCTCCTCGCCGTGCGCGAACCGCCCGAGGTTGTCGATGAAGATGTCGGCGCCGCGGCGCAGGGTGGCCTCGGTGGTGGCGCCGTTGTGCGGCGTGCAGATGGTGTTGCGCGCCGTCCAGAACGGGCTGTCGGCGGGGAGCGGCTCCTCGCCGAAGTTGTCGAGACCGGCGCCCGCGATCCAACCCTCGTCGACGGCCCGGAGCAGGGCGGCGTCGTCGGCGATCCCGCCGCGAGAGAACACGATGAAGAACGCCGTGGGCTTCATCGCCCGAAACTCTTCCTCGCCGAGCATCCCCCTGGTCTCCGGTGTCAGCGGGGCGGTGACCACGACGAAGTCGCTGCGCGCCAGCAGCTCGCGCAGGCAACTCGGCGGCAGTAGCTCGTGCCCGGCGCGGTCGCCGCCGCCGGCGGTTCACTGCGTAGGACGCGGCATCGGAGTACGGCGGTGTCGGCGTCGCCCGAGGTGTCGAAGTATCGGCTGTTCCTCAGCGGTCGGGCCGCGATCTCCGCGCAGTCCTCGACCTGGTCCCGCATTGCTCGGCGGCTCGTGCGTCTCGACCGGTGTGGCTGCTGCTCCCTGGAGGGCCGGTGGGGCGTGCTGTCGGGGGACCGGGGAGGCTGATCGTGGAGAGCCAGCCTCGCGGCTGTGATCTGCGCTACTTCTCCGGTCGAGACCCGGAGAAGGACTGGCCTGGGAGGGGAGAAGGCAAGACACCTGGAAGGGGAGCCGAGCCGGTCATGACCGACTCCCCCGAGCTCTCCGTCTCCCCACTCGCGCGCAACTGCTTCGGCGCAGAGGCCGTCGTCGACGTCTCGTCGCTTGCCGCGGCCGGCTACCGGGAGAACGCCGCCATCACCCGGGGGCTCGTGGCGACCGCGTCCGTCCCGGAGGGCCTCGCGTGGTGCGATGCCCATCCGGACGCCCTGGCGGACGGCGGCTACCGGGTGTCCAAGGCGGCGACCGTCCTCCACATGCTGGCCACCGCCGCGACCGTCGCCGCCCGGGGCATCCGCGTCAACTGCACCTGTCGGGGCGTGACGAGAAGCCGATCCTCGAGGACTCCCGCGCCGGGCTCGGCCAGGACTTCCTGGACCGGATGCCCAAACCGCTGGGGCGGGTCGCGGAGCCCGCCGAGCAGGCGGCCGTGCTCGTCTTCCTGGGCAGCCCGGCCGCGGGGTACGTCACCGGAGGTGATCTGTGTGGACGGCGGGAACGTGAGCGGCCGGCACGCCCGTGACCTGGGGGTCGATGCTTGACGCTTGACGGGCGACCCGGCGTCTGATGGCGTCCTACCCGTGCGGATCGCGACGATGTGGCGCTACCCGGTGAAGTCGATGCTGGGGGAGCGGGTCGACGAGGCGCGCCTGGACGCGGCGGGGTTCGCCCACGACCGCGGCCTCGCGCTGATCGACTCGACGACGGGCATCGTCGCGACGGCCAAGCACCCGCGCCTGTGGCGGTCGCTGCTCACGTACTCCGCCGCGGTCCGGGACGGGCAGGTTCTGGTCACCTCGCCGGCGGGGTGGACGCGCGAGGCCACCGCGGCAGACGTGGACGAGCTGCTCTCCGAGGCGCTCGCCCGGCCTGTCCGGGTCGCCTCGGACCGCCCGGACGGGGCGTCGGTCGAGCGGCCCGACCCGGAGGACGTGCTCGACCACGGGGTCGAGGCGGTCGTGCCGGCGGCGACGCTGGAGATCGGGCAGGGCACGCCGGGAGCCTCGTTCGTCGACTACGCGCCGGTGCACCTGATCACGAGTGCGACCCTCGAGGCGGTGGGCGCCGAGCAGGTCCGCTACCGCCCCAACCTCGTCGTGGAGACACCGCCCGGCACACCGGCGTTCGTCGAGAACGACTGGATCGGCCGCACGCTGCAGGTCGGCGACCCGGACGGCGCCGACGGCCCGACCGTGCTGCGGATCGCGTTGCCGACCCCGCGCTGCTCCGTGCCCACCCTCGAGCACGGGGAGCTGCCGCGGGCGCCGCACGCGGTGCGCACGGTGATGGCGAACAACCGGGTCGAGGTCCCCGGGTTCGGGGTCCGCCCCTGCGCCGGCTGCTACGCCGAGGTCGTGCGGGCCGGCACGGTACGGGTCGGGGACCGGGTGACACTCGGCGGGTAGGGTCGCCGGCGAATCCCTCGAGGCCGTCGACCGGAGGCGCTCGACGTGTTCCGGGCGATGGCCGCGACCCGGTGGGACGTGTTCGAGCGGCTACGGGTGCCCAGCAGGAGTGGCTGGTCGTGTGGTGGTGACGGGGGGTCCTCAGGCCTCCGGCGCGCGGTAGCGGGCCGCGTACCGCGCCGCTGCCGCCGCGCGCTCGTCGGCGTGCAGCTCGTGGCGTCCCGCCTGCGCCGCGCCCGGCGGGAATCCCGCCTTCCGCACCCGGTGCTCGACGGCCTCCTCCATGGTGAACAGCGCGTACTGCAACGCGACCAGCCACCCGAGCAGCACCGCCAGCAGCCGCACCCAGAGCGGCCCGGGGACGAGCAGCAGCACCGGTGCCGCGACCAGGCTCATCTGTGCGAAGGCCCGGGCGAAGTGGCGCAGCTGCCACGTCCGGCAGGTCGCGTCGTGCAGCACCCAGGCCCGGAAACGGGGAGGAAGGCCGCCACCCAGCGCGTACCAGAACCAGCGCAGCGGGCCCGGGCGTACCACCTCCACGAACGTCACGTTACCGCCGCCGGCGTTGCCGGGCAGGCGGGTGGCGGACCTCTCGGGCGGGGTGCCCGAGGAGTCCGTGCTCGGCCTGATGGGGCAGATCAACGAGGCGGCCCGGGCGCTGCACCGGTTGCCCCGCCGTGCGTGGCGGCGGTCGACGGCCCCGCGGTCGGGGCCGGGATGAGCCTCGCGCTCGGCCGGGACATCGTCGTCGCCTGGGCCGCGGCGACTTGCGCACGGTCCTCGACCTGGTCGTGCCCCGGATCAGCGCATCCAAGGCGTCGGCCGGTCGACGCGGTTGAAGACCGCACATAGTGCGGAGCCGTATAGCGGTACTGTAACGACCTGCTCACTCAGAGTGAACACCATTACGCGTCGCCGGCGGCTGTCCCGGCGCGAGGTTGAGAGTTCCGCCGGGAGGGGTCGAGGAGGACTGGGATGCCTGACTTGGCCGATGCGGCTATGCCTGCTGATGTGGCCAAGCAGCTCGCTGAGCTGTCTGGCGCGCTGGACCGGCAGATCCCCGCCAAGACTCCGACCAACCTTCCGGTGGGCACGTGGAACGTGCGTGCGTTCGACCAATTCGCCGCCAAGTGGCGGTCGGCATCGGGGACTCGTCGATCCGCGACCGCAGCAACGTCGCGAGCATCGCCGAGGTGGTCCGCCGGTTCCCTGACCAGCGCCGGTTCAGGCCTACCTGGAGCAAATCTGGATCACGGTGTCGGGCGGGGCGAAATGGGGTCGCGTACTGCTCCAGGTCGACGGTGTGGTTTCGGTCGCTACAGGTCGGCTCGGGTCGGTACAACTCGGCCGGCAAGGGTCGGCCGGCCACTCGTTCGTGACGAATCGCCGGAGTGAAGGGGTCGCGAGCAGCGGGGCCATCCGAGGTATGGCTTGGTCCGACGAGCGACGGTACAACGGCGTGCCCCGCTACATGTGGGCGTGGCGGAGGTCGGTCTCGATCTGGGCCGCGGTCTCGTGGAGCTCGGGGAGCATCTTCTCGACGAAATCGTCAGGGGTGGTCCGGGACGTGTGCGAGGTGATGTTGACTGCTCCGATGATGCGACCGTCGCTGGCGCGCACCGGGGCGGCGAGCGCCAGAAGGCCCAGCTCCAGCTCTTGGTCGACGAGGCACCAGCCCTGTTGGCGCACCCGCGCGAGCCGCTGCCGCAGCGCCTTGGGGGTGGTGATCGTTCGTGGCGTGATCGGCTCCAGGGGGACCTCGGCGAGGTAGGCGTCAACGGCGTGCTCGTCGAGGTGTGCCAGCAGCGTTTGTCCGATCGATGTCAGGTGCGGCTCCATCACCGAGCCGACGGCTAGTGACGGCCCGCTGATGCGCTTGATCTGAGCGCGCACCAGGTAGACGACTCGGTTGTGCTCCAACACCCCGAAGGAGCAGGACTCCTGCAGCTTCTGGGCGAGCGGTTCGAGCCGTGGCTCGACCAGCCCCGGTAGTGGGTCTGAAGACAGGTAGGCGTAGCCGAGCTCGAGGACGGACGGCAGCAGCATGAACCCGCCGTTGCGGCGGGTCACGTATCCGAGCGACTCGAGGGTGCCGAGGATCCGGCGTATCACCGCGCGGTCGAAGCCGGTCCTACGTGCGAGCTCGGAGATGGAGACCGGGCCTTCGGTGCTGGTGAAAGATTTGAGCACTGCGAGCCCGCGCTCGAGTGCGCGCATGCTCGGCGCGGCTTGCTCCACCACCGCAGTCTCCTACCTTCGCGTTCCGCTGTGTCGGCACGGCGTCAGTGTCTGGCGTCGTGTCTTGAGCGATCCGCAGGATAGGCGAGACCCGCTCGGGCTCATGGCACCACGGAGGTGCTCCGCGGTGGTGTGGGTGCGGTATCGGTGGGGCGTGTCTCGCGGATCGCGATTCCGACGACCAGGGTCAGCAGGCACGCGCCGACCACGTAGCTCGAGACCGGCCAGGACGCACCGCCGGCGGCGACGACCAGTGCGGCAGCGACCAACGGGGTCATGCCGGCGAACAGGACCGAGCCGAGCTCGCGGCTGACCGAGAACCCGGTGAACCGGTTGCGGGCGTTGAACAGCTCCGCCAGAAGCGCGCCCTGCGCACCCAGCATCAGCGGCACACCGATCCCGACGCCGCCGACCATCGCGAGGATGACGCCGACCGGTCCCGAGTGGAGCAGCCAGAAGAATGGGAACGCGAACGCTGCGGAGAACACCGAGCCGCCGATGATCACGGGGCGTCGGCCGATCCGGTCCGACAGTCCTCCCGCGAGCGGGACCGCGACGATCGCCACCACGGAGGCGATGGTGAGTGCGAGAGTGCCGGTGGATCCGGAGCCACCCAGCTGCTGGGTCAGGTAGCTGAGTGAGTAGGTCTGGTACGCGTAGGTCGCGGTGAACGGCCCGGCGACGACACCGATCACGATCAGGACGCTTCGCCACTGGCTGCGGAACGTGGTGAGCAGGGGCGAACCGACGATCTCGTGGTGTTCCTCGGCCTCCTTGAACTCGGGGGTCTCGTCGAGCCGCAGCCGGATGAAGAGCCCGACGGCCACCAGCGCCACGCTGATGAGGAACGGGATCCGCCACCCCCACGCCAGGAACGCCTCGTCGGGCATGCTGGCGAAGAGCCCGAAGATGCCCGACGAGAGCAGCACACCTACGTAGAGTCCGGAGCCTGGGATCGCGCCGAACAGGCCCCGCCGTCGGGGGGATGCGTACTCGGCGGCGAAGACGGTCGCACCGGCGTGCTCGGCGCCCGCTCCCAGGCCTTGGAGCAAGCGCAGGATCACGAGCAGCACCGGTGCCCACACCCCGATCGTGTGGTAGTCGGGGACGAGGCCGATGCCCGTCGTGGCCACACCCATGAGGATCAGCGTGGCGACGAGGGAGGGCTTGCGACCGAGCCGGTCGCCCAGGCTGCCGAAGAGCACCGCGCCGATCGGCCGCGCGAGAAAGCCCACCCCGAACGTGCCCAGCGACAGCAGGGTGCCGACCGCGGGGTCGTCGGCGGCGAAGAAGATCTTGTTGAACACGAGGGCTGAGGCCGTCGCGTAGAGGAAGAAGTCGTACCACTCCATGGAGGAGCCGACCAGGGAAGCGCCGACGACCCGCCCGAGGGGGCGATGACCGGGAACTGCGTGTGCCGATTGCACTGTTCGCACACTCCTTCGTGTGTGGAGACCGGCTGAGGGCGGGCCGTCAGCCGGCCTGGGAGAGCGGGAAGGCCGCCAGCTGGCGGTGAGCGATTACCGCTGCCTCGTCGACGATGCGTGTGAGCAGGTCGCGACAGGTCGCGATGTCGTCGATGAGGCCTTGCACCATGCCGACGGTCCAGATGCCGTGCTCGGTGTCGCCGAGCTCGTAGACCTTGCGGCCTCGGGCGCCGGCGACGAGCTCCCGCACGTCGTCGAACGTCCCGCCGTCGGTCAGGACGGCGACGACCTCCCGGCTCACCGTGTTGGACGCGACGCGGGAGGTGTTGCGCAGTGGTCGCAGGATGAGCTCGGTGTCGCGTTCGGATGCGGCCACGATCGCGGCTTTCACGTCGGGGTGGACGGGTGATTCGACCGTGCACATGAACCGGGTGCCCATGCTGATGCCGTCCGCGCCGAGCGCCAGCGCTGCCATCAGCCCGCGCCCGTCGGCGAAACCGCCGCAGGCGAGCAGCGGCACCTCGAGCTGACGGGCGGCGGCCGGGAGCAGCACCAGGCCCGGCACGTCGTCCTCGCCGGGGTGACCGGCGCATTCGAACCCGTCGATCGTGACGATGTCCGCGCCGACCGATTGGGCCTTCAGGGCGTGTCGCACACTCGTGCACTTGTGGATCGTGGTGATCCCTGCTGCGCGGAAGGCGGCGATGTGGTCGGCGGGGTTGGCGCCTGCGGTTTCCACGACGGGTACGTGCTCGGCGATGATGACGTCGCGGTAGCGCTCGTACGGCGGCGGGTCGATCGCGGGGAGGATGGTGAGGTTCACCCCGAACGGCCGGTCGGTCAGCCGGCGGCAGCGCTGAATCTCGGCGGCGAGCGCTTCAGGGGTCGGCTGGGTCAGCGCACTGATGATCCCCAGGCCGCCGGCCTCGGACACGGCGGCCGCGAGCTCGGCGGTCGCGACCCACTGCATTCCGCCCTGTACGACGGGGTGCTCGATCCCGAGCAGCTCGGTGATTCGGGTCTGCACAGCTCAGCCCACCTTCCTGCAGCGCACCATGAAATCGCTGCGTCCGTGTTGGACGATCTCGTCGTGCTGGTTGATCAGCTCGAGCTCGCGGGTGACGACCCCCCGGTCGCCGCGCCGCGTTCGGCGCAGCTCGGCGATCCGCAGCCGGGTGAAGACCGTGTCACCGACGCGCAGCGGTCGATCGAATCGCCAGTCACTGAAGCCGAGCAGGGCGACGGCCGAGCCCTCGAACATCCCGGTGCGCTGCACGAGTCCGGTCGTGATGGCCAGGCCGAGCGCGCCGTGGACGATGCGCCCACCGAACTCGGAGTCCGCAGTCGCGAGCGCGTCTGTGTGCACCCCGTTCCAGTCAGCGGACAGCATCGCGAAAGTCACCAGGTCGGTCTCGGTCACCGTTCGGCGGGCGGTCTCGAACTCCTGACCCACGGCCAGGTCCTCGAGGAAGTACGGCTCGTAGGGACGCACCGTGACTCACCGCCCCCGCGCGTCGAAGACGTAGTCGACCGAACCGGTCGCCACAGGCGAGGCGTCTCGGATCAGCTCGAACCGGAACGTCACCAAGCCACGTCGACGCCGCAGCGGTTTGAGCTCGTCGACGGTGAGAGTCAGGGCGATCGGGTCGCCTTCGTAGACCGGTGCGGCGAACCGCACGGACCGGAAGCCCGCGACGGCCGAGGAGTGCGTCCAGAGCCCGAGACGCTGCCCGATGATCGTGATCTGGGTGAGGGTGTGCAGGCCCGCCACGACCCGGCGGGGGTGTCCAGCAGCCCGGGCCGCATCGAGGTTCACGTGGACGTTGTCGCAGTCGTCGGTCTGGTGCGCGGCTGCGGCGTAGTGGTCGAGCGCGGCTGCGGTGACCACGACCGGCGCTGATGTGTAGTTGGCGCCGACGAACAGGTCGTCGAACGTGGGTCGTTCCGGCCCCGGCCGTGGCGTTGGCGCGGCCGGGCCCACTCGGACGGCCGCCAGCGCGGTGAGCGCGTCGTCGACGCCGGTGAACACGGGAACGCCTGTCGCGCCGAGGTCCCGTCGCACATCGATGCGGCTTCCCACCCAGATGACGACGATCGGTTTCGTCGACGCCTGATGGGCGCGCAGCACGTCGGCGCGGATGCGGTCTAGGTCGTAGCCGTCGCCGACCGCGCCGAGCGCGACGACGAGTGCGTCGACCTCGGTGTCGGCGAGCATGGCGGGTAGTGCGGTGGCGAGCAGCGCGGGATCGTTGAGCAGCTGTGCGGTGACGTCCACCGGGTTCTGGACGGATGCGAAGCCCGGTAGGACGTCGACCAGCGCATTCCGCGTGTCCGGGGCGAGCGCGCCGAGATCGAAGCCCGCGGCGGCCGCGGCCTCCGCCACCATCACTCCGAGACCACCGGAGTTGCTGATCACCCCGAGCCTCGGACCAGCGAGCGCCTTGCTCGACCGGGCCAGCTGCCCCACACCGACCAGCTGTGCGATTGAGGAGACCGAGTGCAGGTGCGGTCCGGTCGGCACCGCCGTAGACAAGGCATCCTCGGCGGCGGTGCCCGCGCCGGTGTGTCGCGACGCGGCTGACCATGCGTCGCCGCTGTGGGTGGAGCGGTATGCGACCACTTGTTTTCCGAGCTGCGCGGCGCGCTCGGCGAGTGCGGCGAGGACGTCGGCGTCTCGGACGCTCTCCAGGTAGAGCAGCAGCGTGTCGATGTCGGGGTCCTCGACGGCGGCGCGGGCAAGTCGGGCCACGGTGACGTCCGCCTCGTTGCCGGTTGACGCCCAGTACTTCGCGCCCCCGCCGGCGGCCGTCCAACTGTTGTAGATCATCGCGGCTACCGCGCCGGACTGCGAGATGATCGCGGCCCGCCCCGGTTCCGGGGAGTCGGTCGCGAAGGCTGTGGAGAAACACGGGTAGAAGCCCGTGGCCAGGTTCGCCACGCCCTGGCAGTTCGGGCCGACGACGTGCATCCCGGTCCTCGCTGCGAGCGCCGTGAGCTCACGCTGGAGCCCGGCGCCGTCGGAGACCTCGGCGAACCCGGAGGAGTAGACGATCGCGACCTTCGCACCGGCGTCGGCGCACTCCTGCAGCGCGGACAACACCCGTTCCCGCGGGAGCGCGACGACGACCAGCTCTGCCGGGGTGGGGGTGTCGCGGACCGAGGGGTAGCAGGGCAGTCCTTGCACCGTCCGGTACTTCGGGTTGATCGGATAGATCGCACCACGGAAGCCGAAGCGCTGCAGGTACTGGATCGGGCGGAAGGTGATGAGCTTTTCCGGGTTGTCCGATGCCCCGATCAGGGCGATCGACGCCGGCGCGAAGACCGCCCGCAGCAGGTCGTCATCCAGGCGCGGATCGCGGGGACTCGTCGCGGGCACCGTCGATGCGGTCATGCCGTCAACCTCTCTGCTGCCATCGTGCGCAGGGCCAGGCGCTGGATACGGGGCCCGTTCGCTCCGTCTACGCGGGGGAACTCCGCGACGGGGAAGATCCGGACCGGGACCTTGAACGAGGCGAGGGAGCGCCGGCAGGCGGTGAGTAGCTGCTCCTCGTCGAACCGGTTCGGGTCGGCGGTGCGGACGAAGGCGACGCATCGGGATCCGCGGGCGGTGTCGATTCCGACGACCTTCGCCTCGACGACGGCGGGGAACTCCTCGATGCGTTGCTCGATCTCTGCCGGGTCCACGAGGAACCCGGAGAGCCGCAGCACGTCCTTCGCGCGGGACAGGTAGTGCAGACCGGCCTGCGTCGTCATCGCGATGTCCCCGGTCCGCAGCCAGCCGTCGTCGGTGAACGCCGAGGTGTCGATGCCGTCCCGGCCGAGGTAGCCCAGCATCACGTTCGGGCCGGTGGTCTCCAGCAGGCCGGGCGCATCGAAGCCGAGCAGCTCGCCCGAGTCCGCGTCCCGGACCCGCATCCGGGTGGCGGGGTTGGTCGGCGGACCGCCCGGGACCGCGCGCCGTTCCGGGTCGGCGTCGAGGGGCTGGTGGACCATCAACGCCTGCTGCTCGCTGGACCCGTAGACCTGGAAGAGCGTGACCCCGAACCGGTCGCCGAGGTCGACCAGCTCCCGCGAGTCGTTGCTGAAGGTTGAGAAGCCGATGGCCCGTAGCGAGCCGACCGACTGCCGGTCGGATTCCGCGGCAGCGAGTAGTTGGCGCACGAACAGGTCAGGCCCGTTGGCGTGGGTCACGCGGTGCCGTTCGACCAGCTGGACCGCCGCTGCGGCGTCGAACCGCTGCATCAGCACGACGGTCGCTCCGCCCGCCAGTGCGGCGTACACGGTGTTGAAACCCCACACCCCGCACAGCGGCAACTGGCCGAGGACGACGGCATCCGGCGCGGTGTATCCGAAAGACGCGGCGATGGCGTCGCTGTGCAGGCTGACGCCGCCCTGACTGTGCAGGATGAGCTTGGGGGTCCCGGTCGAGCCCGACGAGGTGAAGACGGTGCTCGGTGTCTCCGGCGTCGCCCGGAGGGGCGCCGTGCGGGTCGGCAGCGTGTTCGCGTCGAGGGACGCGACCCCGTCCGGCAGCGCGAGCCGGCCGGCGCGCGAGATCACCGTGGCCAACTCGACCTCGGGCATTGCGACAAGCTCGGCGACCGTCTCCGAGTCCGCGACTCCCGTGCTCCCCGGATCCACGACGAGGGTGCGCACGTCCGCCGCAGACAGGATCCGCGCGGTCTCAGCAACCGGGTAGCGGGAGTTGATCCCGACCGCGACCGCACCGAGATGCGCGAGCGCGACGTGCGTCTGAAGCCAGAACGCGGAGTTCGGCAACCACAGACCGACCACATCGGCTTCGCGGACGCCTGCTGCGGCGAGCCCACCGGCCATCCGGGTCGCGGCCAGGAGCAGACCCCGGTAGGTCCACGCGCCGCGCTCGTCGACCACGGCGACCCGATCCGGCCACCGCTGGGCGCTGCGCTCGAGCAGCTCGGGAAGCGTCGACGCGGCCTCGGACGCGGACCACTCTCCATTCCTCGGGTCCATCACACTCCAGATTGAGGGGGGTGGGCGTAAAACGCACAGTCATGCGATTAACGCCCAGGACGGTAAGCGCGATGGCTCGAACGGTCAAGCGGGCAGCACCGGTGCAGGTGCTGTTGGCGCCGGCCATCGCGTTCCGTGTGCGTCGGGACGGCGCAGCGGTCGGTCAGGGGCTGCGCCCTGTCCCCCGCATGGGGACCGCCACTGGCGCATCCCGCCACCTGCCTGCGACGCCGGCGACGTCCGTGCCTGCGTTGGTGGGTGATGTGGAAGCTGCACCAGGTCGATTGGCTCATCGCGAAGCGCCTGGTCGGCACCAGTAGGTCGAAGTGATCACCACCCTGCGCAGCAAGGGTCCCCTCGCGCTGCGGGCCGGAGGCGCGTTGAAGCGGATCAGCTCCCCGAGGTCGGCGCCTTGCCCCCGACGGACGCGGCCTCCGCCGGCGCCATGTCCGCGAGCGCACGCACCCGCGCATCCGCGCCGCCAGATCGACCTCGACAGCCGACCTCGACAGCCGTCGTCCGACCCTGCGCACCCATCTCGATCCGCTTCACGGTCCCTGGCCGCGGGCTGAAGCGGGAACGAGCTCCGGTGCAGATACCCCCACGTCCTGACGACCGGCCTTCAGACCTGTTCAAGCCGGCTCCTTCGCACCTGTGGACCAAGACCTTCATTGCGCGTGCTACCGGTTCTTGGCGGGCAACGAATAGACGGGCGCAGTACGACGCCGGCGTTGAGACAAGGCTCTAGCGGAAAGGGCCGACGAGGGGTATCGGTGGCGTCCGCAACGTTCGGCAGGGTTGCCCGGAGGGTCGATGTCAGCTGTTGCTGAAGCGGCGCAACGGATGGATGATCCGGCGCCGGGGTCGAGCTGGTGACCAGCGACGGGGCCCTCGACCCGCCCGCTGCGGTACACGGGGCAGCCCGGCGCCCGCGTGCCGCTGCTGGACTCGGCGATCGGGTGCGCGATCGTGGCGTTCGGGCCCGATCCGATCGCGGAGGCCGCCGCCGTGCTCAGCATCGACACCGACGGGGTGGGCACGTGGGCCGCGGAGATCGATCTGCTCGCCACCCAGTTCCGCGGGTACGCGGTGCGCGACGACCCCCACGACCCTGCGCTGCGCGGCGTGGCGGCGCCGGTCTTCGGCGCCAGGGGGCACGTGCGCATGGGGGTGGAGGTCCAGGGGCCGGTCGTCCGCCTCCCGGAGAGCGCGTTCGACGAGCTCGGCGCCACCGTGCGTGCCGCGGCCGACGCACGGCCCGACGTCCTGGCCGGAGAACGCCGAGAACAGGCCCGTGTCCGCAGTGAGCGCCGGCAGCGCTGGGGCCGCCCCCGAGCAGCCGCATGATCAAACCCGGCGAACGTATGTGGTCGACCGCGCTAGCCGGCGGTCACGGTCGACCGTCCGAGACTGGTGGCGACGTCCGGGTGGTCGGCGGGGACGACCGCGGAGGACAGGGCCGTCCAGCAGGACGGGCAGCTGTACTGCCGGAACACCACCGGCGTGTCGACGTAGTCGCACGCGGTGGCGATGATCTGCGGACCGGCGTCGGTGGGGGCGCCGTCGTAAACCGCGAGGGCCAGCGCGCCGTCGCCGGTGTCACCGAGGACCTCGCCGCAGTGCCTGCACGCGATGTCCGACCCCACCTCGACGAGGTTGTCGTCGATGCGCCTCATCGAAGCCAGGTCCGCCTTGCCGCGGGTCTCGCCGGCGACCCGGGAACGGTCGCGACGCGCGTTCCGCAGCCGCGACCGCTCGGCCTCGGTGGCGGCCTCGTCTCCCAGGACGACGCCGTAGACGGACTTCGCCGCGGCCTCGGTGATCTTCTCCTCCCGCACGTCCCGGGCCACGGCCTCGGGATCGCGGGTCAGCGGGTCACCGTAACCGCCGCCGCCCTGCCAGGTCATTGCGAAGACCTCGCCGGGGGCCAGGTAGCTCGACGCGTAGTTCTGCCCCGGTTCGAGGGTGTCGCTGACCTCCTCGAGCGAGGACGGCATCCGTCCGGACGCGAGGATCTCGGTGACCCGGCTCTGTCGCGCGACCACGTCGAGCCCGCTGTTGCCCGGATGTCCGCCGGCCAGCCCGGCGTTCTGGGCCACGGCCTTGCCCGCGCTCGCGAGCACAAGTCCCATCGGCAGAGACGTGCCGTGCGGGGTGAAGGCGATGGACGCGCCGAGCCCGCCGCGGTGCCGGCCGGGCCCGCCGGAGTCGGGCTCCTCACGCCGCCACAAGGTGAGCAGCGGGTAGAGGAACTCGGTCATCTCGACGTCGGGGACCCGGCCCATCGGGATGCAGAACAGCCCGCCGGTGTCGACGCCGTCGGCGTGCGGTCGGGCGCCGTACCCGCCGGCCATCGGCTCCATCATGATCGACAGGAACGGGGCGGGCTGCTCGCCGCGCTCGTCGAGCCCGGCGATGACGGCGGTGTCCCAGGTGCCGCAGCAGGTTGCCTGTACGTTCTCGCCCAGCTCCAGGTCGCGGTCGAGAATCTGCGACAGGCACTCGGCGATGAGGTTGCCGGTGAGCCAGGCCGGGCCGATCGGCCCGCGTCCGACGGCGGCGGGGAAGGTCGCGTTGTTGAGGGTGCCCTCCTCGGTGATCAGGTCGAAGCAGCGCATCAGCCCGCCTGCCGACCACGGGATGTCGTGGGCCAGGATCGGCAGCAGCGCGAGCATGACCCCGCCGCGCATGCCGGCGTAGGTGCAGTTGATGACGCCGGCTTGCGGGTCGGTGCCGGTGAAGTCGAAGGTGAGCCGGTCACCGGTCTTCGTGGTGCGCACGGTGATCTTGTGCAGGTCCCGGTCACCCTCGTGGGACTGGTCCTGGTAGCCGGTGGCGGTCCAGCTGCCGTCCGGGAGCGATCGGAGCTTGCTGCGCAGCCGGGACTCCGCGTCGGACATCATCCGCTTCATCACGGCCTTGACCGTGTCCGCGCCGTACTGGGCGATCAGCGCCTGCAGGCGCTCGCCGCCGACGTTGTTCGCGCCGATCTTGGCGCGCAGGTCCAGGCCCACCAGCATGGGGACCCGCGAGCGGCGCACCCAGGCGTCGGCGACGTCGCGTTGCAGCTGCCCGCCGCGGACGACCTTGATCGGTGGCGTCGGCAGGGACTCGGAGAAGACGTCCTGCGCGGCGGGGGAGAAGGAGCCGAGGCCGACGCCGCCGAGGTCGGGCTGGTGGGCGATCGCGCTGGTCCAGGCGAACAGCTTGCCGTCGTGGAACACCGGCTGGTAGACGATCACGTCGTTCTGGTGCAGCCCGCCGCCGACCCAGGGGTCGTTGCACAGGAACATGTCGCCCTGCTCGATGCCGGGGTTCTCGGCGCGGTGGCGCAGCGTCCAGTAGATGGCGAGGTCGACGGCCCCGACGAGCATGGTGTTGTAGAGGCCGACCTGCACCTCCTGACCGAGCTCGTCGGAGATGGCGAAGTCGAAGTCGTTGGCGTCGGTGACGATCGGCGAGCCGGACATGCGCTTGAGCGCCTCGCCCATCTCGTCGGTCACCGACCAGAGCCGGTGCCGGATGACCTCGTAGGTGAGCGGGTCGAGGCCGTCGATCTGCTCCTGGGTGACGGTGTGGACCTCGAGGGACGAGGGCAGCGAGCGAGCCAGCTCGTCGGGGTCGACGGGACGGCTGGAGAAGACCTCCGAGCCGGGGATCGACATGGTCATGCGGTCCTCCTGATCGTGAGGTTGCCCAGGTGATCGACGGTGCCGGTGCTCCCGCCGGGGACGACGACCGTGGTGGTCGGCACCTCGACGATCGCCGGGCCCACGAGCTCGTGGCCCGCCCGGAGCTCGCGGTAGTCGTAGACCGGCGTGTCGACGTAGCCGAGGCGGGCGTCGAGCTGCACCGGACGGGTGGTGACGGGCTCGGCCGGCCCGGTCGCCGGTGGCACCTCCGGCAGCTCGGGGCTGAACGGCAGCACCCCGATCCCGCGCACCCGGAACGTGATCGCCTGGATGCCGGCCTCGCGGAAGCCCGCGTCCTTGCCGAACAGCTCGGCGTAGCGCTTCTCGAACGCGGAGGCTGCGGTCTCGATCTCGGCCGTGCCCAACGGGCCGGCGGCGACCGGGGCGGTGACCTCGGCGAGCTGCATCGCGTACCGCATGTCGATCTCGCGGTACAGTTCGACGGTCTCGAACTTGACGCCCTGGCGCTCGAGGCCCGCGCGGACCCGCTGCTCCAGCTCGGCGAAGTTCCGCTCGGCCCGCGCGGGGTCGAACGGCACCGTCGTCGGGTCGGAGAGCTCCGCGGCCAGCACGATGTCCGAGGAGGCCAGCCCGAAGGCCGAGAACGCGCTGGCCACCGGGCCGAGCGGGACGACGACCTCGTCGCAGCCCACCTCGGCGGCGTAGCCGGCGCAGTGGGCGGGGCCCGCACCGCCGAACGCGTAGAGCACGAAGTTGCGAGGGTCGTGCCCGGCCTCGACGACGGTCTTGCGCAGCAGGTCCCCGGTCTGGGCGTTCTGCACGGTGTAGATCGCGGCGGCGGCCTCCTCCACCGACAGCCCCAGTGGCTTGGCGATCTGGGTGTCGATGGCCTGGCGCGCCGGCTCCAGCGAGAGCGGCTTGCGCCCGCCGAGCAACCCCTTCTCCGGCAGGATGCCGAGCACGAGGTTGGCGTCGGTGTTGGTGGGCTCGGTGCCCCCGTTGCCGTAGCAGGCGGGGCCGGGCACGGCCTGCGCGGAGCGCGGGCCGATCCGCAGGTTGCCGCCCGCATCGAGCCAGGCGATGGCGCCGCCGCCGGAGCCGATGGCGTCCACCCGGAGCGTGGGCACGTTGATCGGGTGGTGGTTGATCACCGTGCTGGTGTCGCGGACGGGTTCGCCGTCCACGATCAGGCCGGCGAGGAAGGTCGTGCCGCCGACGTCGGTGGAGATGATGTTGCGGTGGCCGAGTTGGCGACCCAGGGCGACCGAACCGACGACGCCGCCGGTGAGCACGGAACCGACGGTGCTGATGGCCGCCGCCGGAGCCTCCTTCGCGGCCACGGCGCCGCCGTTGGACTGCATGACGAGCAGCGGGCCGGTGAGGCCGTTGTCCCGCAGCGAGGCCTCCAGCGTGCCGAGGTAGTCCCGCAGACCCGGGCCGATCTGGGTGCTCATGATCGTGGTCGCGTTGCGTGCGAACTCCCGGATCCGGGGGCTGACCTCGCTGGAGAGCGCCACGAAGACCGACGGGTCCTCCTCGGCGATCAGCTCGCGCAGGCGCCGCTCGTGGACCGGGTTGCGGAACGACCACAGCAGTGACACCGCGATGGCCTGCACGCCGTCTGCGAGCAGGGCCCGGATCGCGCGGCGGGCTTCGTCCTCGTCCAGTCCGACGACCACGGTGCCGTCCCGGTCGATCCGCTCGGTGACCTCGAGCGCGTGCCGCTTGGGCAGCAGGGCGTGGTCCTTGCTCTGCCCGAGCACGTGCTGCAGCTCGTGCGGCGAGCGGCCGAGGTAGCGGCCCTCCACGTTCATGATGAAGATCGAGTCGCGGTGCCCCTTGGTGGTGAGGAACCCGACCGGGGGCACGTTGCCCATGACCAGGGCGTTGAGCGACGAAGTCGTCCCGTGCGCGATGTGGTGGGTTTCCGCGAGCAGCTCCGGCAGCGTCTTGCTCAGCTGCTCGGCCAGCAGTTCCAGGACGTCGAGCACACCCCGGGAGTAGTCCGGCGGTGTGGACGGGGACTTCGCGGCGAGCACGGTCCCGGCGTCGTCGTCGAGCACGGCGTCGGTGAACGTGCCTCCCACGTCCACGCCGATGACATAGGCCATGGCAGGCGCTCCTTCGCGCACGGAGGTGGCTAACGGATGCGTAGACTATTCAACAGAGCCGATGACAGTCAACCTTGACTTCCGGCTTGCCATGCCGTCGAATACTCAACGAACTAGTCAATCCATGCCATCGGAGGTCCGGTGATGCAGCCACGACGGGTTGCTGTGCTGGGCGGGGGCCCAGGTGGGCTGTACGCCGCGCGCCTGCTCAAGCTCGCGAACCCCGCCTGTGAGGTCCGTGTGTACGAGCAGGGCTATCCCGACGCGACCTTCGGGTTCGGGGTCGGGCTCGCCGGCGGCACGCAGCGCAAGCTCGAGGCCGCCGACCCCGACACGCTGCACGACCTGGCCGTCACCGGCCTCCGCCACGATATGACGATGCGGGTCGGCGACGCGGTCGCCCGGGTGCACAACAGCCGGCTGATCGGCGTCGCGCGCACCGATCTCCTCGCGGTGCTGCAACGGCACGCCGAGAAGGCCGGAGTCGAGCTCGAGTTCGGCGTCCGGCGCACCGCCGACGAGCTCGACGCGGACCTGGTGGTCGCCGCGGACGGGGTCAGCAGCGCGACCCGCGAGAGCGGCGCGTTCGGGGGCCGGGTCGAGGTGGGCAAGGGCCTCTACCTGTGGTGCGGCACCGAGTTCGCGCTCGAGGACGCGATGTTCGCGCCGGTGGAGACCGAGTACGGGGTGTTCGTCACCCATGCCTACCCCTACTCGGGAGGCCGGTCGACCTTCCTGATCGAGACCGACGAGGAGACGTGGCGACGGGCCGGGTTCGATGCCACCACCGCGGCGCTGGAAACGGCGGGCACGCCGTTCGACGCCTCCGACGAGACCTCCCTGCGGTTCCTGGAGCAGGTATTCGCGCAGCAGCTGCGCGGCCACCCGCTGATCGGCAACCGGACCCGCTGGCTGCGCTTCCGCACCGTCCGCTGCGATCGCTGGGCGGACGGCAACACGGTCCTGCTGGGCGACGCCGCGCACACCGCCCACTTCTCCATCGGCTCGGGCACCAAGCTGGCGATGGAGGACGCGATCGCGCTGGTGGACGCCCTGCGCGAGGCGCCGGACGCCACCACCGCGTTCGCCCGCTACGAGGGGGTCCGCCGGCCCGCCGTCGAGCGGCTGCAGGAGCTGGCCCGGCGCAGCCAGCTGTGGTGGGAGTCCTTCCCGTCACGGACCGGGCTGCCGGTGGAGCGGCTGATGGTGGCCTACATGTCCCGGGCCGGGAACGTGCTGCTGGACCGGTTCGCCCAGACGAGCCCGGACGTGGTCGAGGCTGCCCTGCGGCAGTTCGGAGGCGAACCCGCACCCGAGGGCGAGCTCGCCGACTGGGTGCTCGACCGGCAGCTCGTCCACGGCGACCGGACGTTCCCCGACCGCACCGCCGTTCCCGAACTGGAGCGGCTGGAGGTGGACCTGCGCGACCCCTGGTCACCCGAGGGGGACGCGCTGGTCGCACGGGCCCGGGGGACGGGCGGGGTGCTGGTCACCGGACCGGCGGCCCGCCCCGCCCTGCTCACCCGGCTCGACCTGGCCGAACGAGTCCGGTTGGAGACCGGCGTCCTGACCGCGGTGGAAGGTGCGGCCGCGCTGCGCGACGATCTCGTGGCCGGGTTGGTCAGCGGCCGCACGGACCTGGTAGCGCTCATCGAGGAGCCTGTATGACACTCGTCCCGTATCCTCCGGACGCCGTCCGCCGCTACCGCGAGGCGGGCCTGTGGGGCACCGCAACGATCGCGACCGAGTTCCACCGGGTCGCGCGCGCCCACCCGGACCGCGACGCCGTCGTCGCGCTCGAGGGGCGGCTCACCTTCGCCGAGCTCGACGCGCGGACCGACCTGCTGGCCGCGGGCCTGGCCGGGCTCGGGCTGCGCCCCGGTGATCCCGTCCTGTTCCAGGTCACCAACCGGCTCGATTCCGTGGTCACCTGGTACGGCGTGCTGAAGGCGGGGCTGGTTCCCGTCGCCACGCTCGCCGCGCACCGCGGGCACGAGATCGGCGAGATCAGCCGCCGCGTCGGTGCGGTCGCGCACCTGGTCGAAGCGGGGCTGCGCGGTTTCGACCTCGTCGGTTTCGCGGAGGAGCAGCGACGCGGCCACCCGACGCTGCGGCACGTGCTCGTGGTAGGCGACGACCCGCGGGGCCATTCGCTCGCCGCGCTCGGCGGTGACACGGACCCGGCCGAGGCCCGCGCTCTGGTCGAGAAGATCCAGGCGGGCATCGATCCCGACGACGTCGCGGTCCACCAGCTCTCCGGGGGCACCACCGGCGTGCCCAAGGTGATCCCGCGGCTGCACGCGGAGTACTGGTACAACGGCGCGGAGTACGCCCGGTCCTGGGGCTGGACCGCCGAGACCCGGGTCGCGCACCTGATTCCGATCATCCACAACGCCGGCATCGTCTGCGCGGTCCACGCCCCGCACAGCGTGGGTGCCTGCCTGGTCCTCGGCACCCCCGACCTCGACGAGTCGCTCCCGCTGCTGGCTCGCGAGGCCGCCACGCACGTCCTGATCGGGCACGGGCACTACCGCGCCGTCGACCACCCCGACTTCGACGCCGCCACCAAGGCCGTCACTCAGATCGTCCTGTCCGGGGCGAAGGTCCCGCCCGCGCTGTTCGAGGCCCTGGAGGCCCGCGGGCTCTGGTCGGGACAGCTGTTCGGGATGGGTGAGGGGCTGTTCCTGACGACCCGGCCGGGCGCGCCACGCGAGGCGCGACTGACGACGGTGGGAACTCCGCTCTCGCCGCTGGACGAGGTGCGGATCCTCGAGCCCGGGTCCGAGACCGATGTCGCGGACGGCGAGGTCGGCGAGCTGTGCGCCCGTGGTCCGTACACGCTGCACGGCTACTACGACGCGCCCGAGCACAACGCCCGCGCCTTCACCGCTGACGGCTTCTACCGCACCGGCGACCTGGCCGCGTACGGGAGGATCGAGGGCCAGCGGTACGTCTCGATCGAGGGTCGGATCAAGGACCTGATCAACCGCGGTGGCGAGAAGATCAACACCGAGGAGGTGGAGCTGCTGCTGCTGCGCCACCCGCGGGTCGCGGCGGCAGCGGTCGTGCCGATGCCCGATCCGCGACTCGGTGAACGGACCTGCGCCTACGTCGTGGTCGACGGGGCGGAGCTGACCCTGCCGGAGGTGCAGGAGCACTTCGCCGCGCTCGAGGTTGCCAAGTTCAAATGGCCAGAACGCATCGAACACCTCCCCGAGATCCCCCGCACGCTCGTCGGCAAGACGGACAAGAAGCGCCTGGCCGCCGACATCGCCCGGAAGGTGAGCACCTCGTGACCCATCGGATCGGGCTGGTCGTCCCCAGCTCCAACGTGACCGTCGAGACCGAGATCCCGGCCCTGCTCGCGCGGCATCCCGACAGCTTCTCCTTCCACTCCAGCCGGATGCGGATGCACCAGGTGTCCCCGGAGGAGCTGAAGGCGATGAACTCCCAGCGCGAGCGCTGCGTCGACGAGCTCGCCGACGCCCACGTCGACGCCCTGCTCTACGCCTGCCTCGTCGCCCTGATGGCGCAGGGCCCCGGCGAGCACCAGCGCGTGGAGAAGGCCGTCCGCGAGCAGCTGCCGGACGCCGCGGTCCTCTCCAGCGCCGGTGCGCTGGTCGACGGGCTGACCGCGCTCGGTGCCCGCCGGATCGCGCTGGTGACGCCGTACGTGCGCCCGCTCGCCGAACAGGTCGTGGCGTACCTGGAGGCCGAGGGGTTCACCGTCGTCGACTGGGTGGCGCTCGAGGTCGGGGACAACACTGAGGTCGGCTGCATCCCCGGCGAGCGGGTAATGGACGCCGCCCGTGGGCTCGACCTCTCCGGCGTGGACGCCCTCGTCATCTCGGCCTGCGTGCAGATGCCCTCGCTCGACCTGGTCGCGCCGGCCGAGGAGGAGTTCGGGCTGCCGGTGCTCTCCGCGGCCACCGCGGGAGCGTACGCGCTGCTGGACCGGTCTCGGCCTCGAGGCGGCGCTGCCCGGCGCGGGCCGGCTGCTCGCCGGGGACAGGTGACCCCGGCCCCTACCATCAGCGCATGAGCGGCAACGGGACCGGGCGCAAGCGCGGCGCGGCGAGTACCGCACGTCGGGAACTGGTGGAGAACGAGCTCTACGAGCAGGCGACGCGGTTGTTCGCCGAGCGCGGGTTCGCCGGCACCAGCCTGCAGGACATCGCCGACGCATTGGGGATCACCCGACCCGCGCTCTACTACTACGTCAAGAGCAAGGACGAGTTGCTGGCCAGGCTGGTCACCGAGGTGACCAACGGGCCGCTCGACGAGCTCACCGCGCTGGTCGCGCGCGGGCTGGATCCGGTCGCGACGCTGCGGGGGATAGTCGAGGTCCTCGTGGGGCGCAGGGCCGGTCAGCCCGAGCGGTTCCGGCTGCTCATCCGCTCCGAGGCCGAGCTGCCCGAGGAGCTGGCCGAGGCGTACGACCAGGGGCGCCGCGCCGTGCTGAAGACCATCGCCGGCGTGATCGACGACGGCGCGCACGCCGGGGTGTTCCGGCCCGTCGACGCGAGGGTCGCGGCCCTCGGCGTGCTCGGCATGTGCAACTGGGTGGCCTGGTGGTTCCACCCCGGCGGCCGCTACAGCGCCGAGGGCGTGATCGAGCAGCTCGCCGACATGGCGGTCGCCGCTCTGGTACGGCCCGACCACCATGTTCCCGGCGGTAACGGCCCGGCGGCGGCGATCAAGCTCCTGCGCCAGGACCTCGACCACCTGGAACGCATCCTCGACATCTGATCTGCCACCCGACCCGCGTCCGGGCTCGCGCACGCCCAATGAATCGTCTCTATAGTCAAACTCTGGACTCATGTGTCAATCACGGCGTATGGTCGGAGGTGACACCGGAAGACGCCATGGAGGTAAGTGATGACAGAGCAGGACCACCGGGTGCGAGGGGTCGACCACGTCGCGTTCCCGACCTTCGACCCGGCCGCGACGGTGCGGTTCTACCGGGACGTCCTGGGCTTCCCGGTGGTGCACTCGATCTGCGCGGCCGGCTGGGGCCCCGAGGACCACCCGGACTTCATCCACTTCTTCTTCGACATCGGCAACGACGACCGGATCGCGTTCTTCTACTACTTCGGCACCACGCCCGAGGTCGGCGGTGCGTCCGGGGAGAAGGGCGACGTCTACGCGCGCTTCGGCGGGGAGGTGCCGGAGTACTTCGTCCGGTCCCGCCACCTCGCCATCCACGTGGACAACGAGGAGGACCTGCTGGAGTACCGCCGTCGCCTGGACGCGAGCGACTGGCCCGTGGAGATGCAGATCCAGCACGAGACGATCGAGTCGATCTACACCCACGACCCCAACGGCTACTTCTTCGAGATCACGCGGGCCATGCGGCCGGTCACCCCGCAGGAGGACCTCGACGCGAACCTCACGATCGACGCCCTGCTCGACGTCGTCGCCGAGCCGGAACCGAGCTTCGGCAAGCTGCTGGCGCGCAAGGCCGAGCTGATCGTCGAGCGGGCCGCGGACTGGGAGCAGGTGGCGCCGTGACCACGCTCTACGTCCTGGACGTCCCGGAGAACACCGCCGTGGCGAAGGTGGCGGCCGAGGACCCGACGGTGACCGTGGGGCAGATCGGGCCGTACTTCGCGATCAGCGCGGCCGGGCCGATCGTGATCGACCGCCGCGCCACCGGGTGCCGGCACGCCGTCTGGTACTCGTGCATCGCCGGGGTGGGCCGGGATGGCCGGATCACCCAGCACGACAAGGACGCGCTGAAGGTGGAGCCCGCGTGACGGGCCGCTTGGGGGCGGGCCGCTACCTGGCGGCGGGGGAGCGGCCCGCCGCCACGGCGACCTCCGTGCACGAGCTGACCACCGCCGACGGCGCGACGGTGCGCGGCGTGCTGGCCACCGTGCCGGGCGCGCAGACGGTGGTCTGCCTGATGCACCCGCGCCAGGACGTCACCCACCACCCGCTGGTCCCGCTGCTGCTCCACGCCGGGGTCGCGGTGTGGACCCAGCACACCCGCTCGGTGAACAACGACCTGAACCTGATCCACGAGCAGGCCCTGCACGACGTCGCCGCGGGCCAGGTCTTCCTGCGTGACCTCGGGTTCGAGCACGTGGTCGTCCTCGGGCACTCCGGCGGCGGCACGCTCTTCGCCTACTACCTGGAGCAGACCGCGCTCGCGCCTCCCGACCGGATCGCCACCACCCCCGGCGGCCGGCCGACGAAACTCGCCGACGCCCGCATGCCGGTGGCCGACGCCGCAGTCTTCCTGGCCCCGCACCCCGGTCAGGGCCAGCTGCTGCTGGCCTGCATAGACCCCTCGGTGGCCGACGAGGCCGACCCCCTGTCCGTCGTGCCCGAGCTCGACCCGTGGAACCCGGCGAACGGGTTCGCGGAGCCGCCGCAGAGCTCCTCCTACTCGGCGGAGTTCCTGGCGCGCTACCGCGCCGCGCAGCGTGACCGGGTCGCCCGGATCGACGCGGTCGCCCGGGAGGCGCTGGCGCGGACCGCGGAGGCGCGTGCGGCGTTCAAGAAGAGCGGCGCGGCCGCCGATCGGCGCCGCAGCCTCGCGCCCACGATCATGACGATCTTCCGGACGGATGCCGATCCGCGCACGGTCGACCTCTCGCTCGACCCGAGCGAGCGGCCGTACGGTTCGCTGTTCGGCCAGCGGCCGGACCTGATCGACTACGGGCAGGTCGGCTTCGGCCGGCTCACCACCCCCGAGGCCTGGCTGTCGACCTGGTCCGGGCTCAGCTCGAACGCCGACCTCGTCCGCTGCGCTCCCGGGGTCACCGTGCCGACGCTGTTCGTCGAGCTCACGGGGGATCAGGCCGCATTCCCCGCCGACAGCCGGCGCATGACCGGCGCCCTCGGCACCGACGACCTCACCACCGCGACCGTCCGCGGCACGCACTTCGGCGGCGCCATCGCCGAGGGCGAGCCCACGGGCAACCAGCTCGCCGCCGACGAGATCCGCGGCTGGCTGGACAAGCGCTTCCCCCTCGCCCCGCCGACCTGAGCTCGCCGACCGGGCTGGAACCCGACGGTCGCCCAGGCCGGTGTGCTCGGCAGCCTGGCAGCCCTCGTCGTGCTCTACCTCGCCGTCGTCCTCGCCGGCATCGGCACGGTCGGCACCCAGATCCTGATCAACGTCTTCATCGCGAGCCGGTACCCGACCCGCATCCGCGCGACCGCCATCGGCACGGCGCTCGCGGTCGGGCGGCTGGGTGGGATCCTCGGTCCGCTCGACGGCGGGATCCTGCTCTCGGTTCAGCTCCCCATGCAGGCGTTGTTCTACACCTTCGCCGGACATGTACCGGATCTGCGCGGGATCCGCCGGGCGGACGACGGGCAGGTCTTGCGTCGCTGACCCGGACCCGACGAACTCCGCCCAGTCCTCGAACAGCACCGTCTCCCGCAGTTCCGAAAGCTCCGACCGGTCTTCAGGGCAACTCGGGGTCTTCCCCGGCCGTGACTCCGTGATCCGCCTCGTCGGCGCTCCCGGTCGAACGCGCCGTCCTCGGCGCCGCGGATGAACGCCCGGGTGCCGTCGACTCATCCCAGGAGCGAAGGGATGCGCATGTTCGGCTGCCCGCTGGAGGCGCGGAGCCCGCCGTCGACCGCGATGTGCGCGCCGGTCACGAATGACGCGTCGTCGCTGGCCAGGAAGGCGATGACACCCGCGATCTCCGAGGGCTGGGCCGGACGGCCCATCGAGATCCGCTCCATGAAGTCCTCGAAGACCTCCGGCCGCTCCAGGTGCGGCGCCGCCATGTCGGTGACGGTCAGTGACGGGTGCACGGCGTTGACCCGTACGCCCTCGGCTGCGTGGTCGAGCGCCATCGCGTTCGTCAGATTGGTGACCGCACCCTTCGACGTGTTGTAGGCGGCCAGGTCCCAGTCCCCGCCGAGCCCGCACACCGACCCGACGTTCACGATGCAGCCGCCCACGGCGCGCAGGTGTGGAAGCGCGGCCCGGGAGCAGAAGAAGACACCGTCGACGTTGGTCGCCATGACCTGATGCCACGTCGCGGCGTCGAGCTGCTCGACGGTCCCGGGCGCCGCGATGCCGGCGTTGTTGACGATCACGTCGAGCCGCCCGTGGCGCGCCGCCACCCCGTCGATGATCGCGGTGATGGCCTCCTGGTCCGTGACGTCGCCGACCGCGACCTCGACGACACCGTCGGCGTTCGCAGCCGTCCGCTTCAACGTCTCCTCGGTCCGCCCGACGCCGACCACCGTCGCGCCCTCGGCCGCGAAACGCTGCGCAGTCGCTGCGCCAATCCCCACACCGGCCCCGGTCACGATCACGACCTTGCCGGCGAAACGTCCATTCGTCATTGCTGTCCCTCGAATCAGGCGGTCTCCGCCGCCGTCAAGTCCTCGATCTTCTGAGTGCCGCTGCATTCTCAGGAGGGGTCGTCGAAGCCGGTCTTCAGGGCGAGGGGCTCCCACTGGTCCATCGACTTCAGGAAGGCTGTGAACTTCGTGCGGGCGAGCGCGTAGGCCCGCTCGCCGAGGGGGAGGTGCAGCGGCGGACGCTCGGCGTCGACCGCCTGGAGGACGACGTCGACCGCCTTGTGCGGATCCCCGGCCTGCTGCCCGTCGTGCTCGACGCGATACCGGCGGCGGACCCCAGCGGTCCCGGCGTACTCCGGCATTTCCGCAGCGGCCATCCGCATGGACCGACCGAGGAACTCGGTGCGGAACGGGCCGGGCTCCACGATGATCGTCGCGATCCCGAACGGCGCGACCTCCTGGGCGAGCGCCTCGGACAGACCTTCCACGGCGAACTTCGTCGCGTTGTAGTAGCCGTCGCCGGCGATCCCGGCGCCGGAGGACATCATGACGATCCGCCCGCCATCGGCCCGGCGCAGGAACGGAAGGACGGCTCGGGTCGTCTCGATCAGCCCGAACACGTTGGACTCGAACAGCGGCCGGTACTCCTCCGGCGTGCCCTCCTCGATCGCGCCGATCATGCCGTGCCCGGCGTTGTTCACCAGCACGTCGACGCCGCCGAACTCCTGCTCCGCCAGTTCGGCTGCGGCTGCGGCGTCCCCGGCCCTGGTGACGTCGAGTGCGGTCGCCCGGCACGTCTCCGGGTGGCCCGCGACGAGGTCCTCCAGCGAGCGCGGATCGCGCGCGGTGACCACGACCTGGTCACCGCGGTCGAGGACCGCCTCGGAGAGGACCCGCCCGAGCCCGCCCGAACATCCGGTGATGAGCCACCTGCGTGACATGACGCTTCCCGTCTCCTCGGATGATCCCGGCGGGCCGAGGTTCCCGCGTTCCTGACCAGATCGACGCTAAGGACGTCGCACGTCCCGACCGAGGGTGTGGTGCACCTACCCGCGCGGGCGCCCGGTAGGTCCCGCGATCCGGCCGAGGTGCGATCACCTCCTGGTCATCGGTCGTGATCAGGTGGTGGGCACTGGTGGGTTCTTGGCGTCGCTCAGCCGGCGCCCTCGTCGAGTGTGAGCACGTGTCCCATTCGCTCCTGCTTGGTTCGCAGGTAGCGCAGGTTGTGCGGGGAGGGCGCTGCGGGCAGGCTGACCCGCCCGACGACCTCGAGGCCGTACCCGTCCAGCCCGCCGTACTTCGCCGGGTTGTTGGTGATCAGCCGCAGCCGGGTGATGCCCAGGTCGGCCAGGATCTGTGCCCCGGTGCCGTAGGAGCGGGAGTCCACCGGCAGGCCCTGCGCGGTGTTCGCGTCCACGGTGTCCAGCCCGCGTTCCTGCAGCGCGTAGGCGCTGATCTTGTGGGCCAGCCCGATCCCGCGGCCCTCGTGGCCGCGCAGGTAGACCACCGCGCCCGCACCCTCGGTGGCGATCGCGTGCAGGGCCTGTTCGAGTTGGGCGCCGCAGTCACAGCGCAGCGAGCCGATGATGTCGCCGGTCAGGCACTCGCTGTGCACCCGCACCAGCGCGCCGCGCTCGGTGCGGCTCGCAGCCGCGACGTCGCCGTGCACGAGGGCGAGGTGCTCGATGCCGTCGGTGGTGGACCGGTAGGCGACGGCCCGGAACTCGCCGAACACCGTCGGCATCGCCGACGTGGCGACGTGTTCCACGACCTGCTCGTACGCCCGTCGGTAACGGACGAGATCGGCGATCGCGAGCACCGGGAGTTCGTGCGCGGCGGCGAACGCGCGCAGCCGGTCGCCGCGGGCCATGGAGCCGTCGGTGTCGACGATCTCGCCGATCACGCCGACGGGCTCCTGCCCGGCCAGCCGCAACAGGTCCACGGCGGCCTCGGTGTGCCCGGCGCGGACCAGGACGCCGCCGTCGCGGGCGCGCAGCGGGAAGACGTGCCCTGGTCGGCGCAGGTCCGTGGGCCGGGTGGCCGGGTCGGCGAGCGCGCGCAGCGTGCGGGTGCGGTCCGCGGCGGACACGCCGGTACCGGCGTCCCGGTGGTCGACGGTCACGGTGAAGGCCGTGCCGTGGGCGTCGGTGTTGTCGCTGACCATCTGCGGCAGGCCGAGGGCGTCCACCCGGTCGGCGGGCATCGGGGCGCACAGGATGCCGGTGGTGTGCCGGACCATGAACGCGATCTGCTCGGGAGTCGCGGTGGCGGCGGGCAGGACCAGGTCGCCCTCGTCCTCGCGGTCCGCGTCGTCGGTCACGACCACCATCCGGCCGTCCGCGAGAGCGGTGGCGGCGCGCTGCACGGCGATCGTCGCGGGCAGGCCGCCGACCCGGCTGGTGGGAGTGTGAAGGGGCATCGTCAGCTCCTCGTCGTTGCGCCGTTCTGAGCACTCGCGTCCCGCCGTCCACGAGGCTGGTTCGGCCCACCGGCTCGGTAGAGGTTGCTGGGCAGCTCGTGCCCGACGGCTCGTTCGACCAGCGCGGCGGCGTCGAGCACCCGGCTCAGGTCGATCCCGGTGGCGATCCCGGACTCTTCGAGGAGGTAGACGACCTCTTCGGTGGCGATGTTGCCGCTCGCGCCCGGCGCGAACGGGCAACCGCCGAGCCCACCGACGGACGCGTCGATCTGGACGACGCCGGCCTGGACGGCCGCGAGGACACAGGCGATGCCGGAACCGCGGGTGTTGTGGAAGTGCACCCCGATCGGCACCTCGGGTACGGCGTCGCGCACGGCGGCGACCAGGTCGGTGACCCGGCCCGGAACGGTCGTGCCGATCGTGTCGCCGAAGCAGAGCTGGTCAGCCCCGAGCTCGACGGCCCGACGGGCGATGTCGACGGTGCGGCGCAGCGGGGTACGCCCGTCGAACGGACAGTCCCAGGCCACCGCGATGATGGCTTCGAGCCGGCCGCCCGCGTCGTGGGCCAGCGCGGCGATGTCCGCGACGCCGTCGACAGCCTCGTCCGTGGTGCGCCTGGCGTTGGCCAGGCTGTGGCCGTCGGAGGCGGAGATGACGTACTCCAGGTGCGGCATCCCTGCGGCGACCGCGCGCCGTGCTCCGCCGCGGCCGGCGACGAGTGCCGAGAAGTGCAGGTCAGGCCACCGTTGGAGTTCGGCGACGACCTGCTCGGCGTCGGCGAGAGCAGGAACCGCCGCAGGCGAGACGAAGGAGGTGACCTCGACGCGCCGCACGCCGGTCGCCGCGATCGCGTCGAGGATCTCCAGCTTCGTCTCGAGCGGGATCGGTGCCTCGAGCTGCAGTCCGTCACGCATTCCCACCTCACGGAGATCGATGGATGCGGGCGTCGTCGTCATGCAGCACCTCCGGATCGGGTCGATGTAGCCGTGGTCAGATGACGCCGGCGTCGGTCAGCGCGGCGAGCTCGGGGCCGGACAGCCCGAGCAGGCCGGTGTAGACGTCGGCGTTGTGGGTGCCGGGGCGTGCGGGTCCGGCCCAGCGGATCGACCCGGGTGTGCCGTCGAGCACCGGGACGACACCGGGGCCGAGGATGTCGCGGTCGATGGCCGGGTCATGATGCGGAACCAGCATGTTGCGGGCCCGGAACTGCGGGTTCTGCACGACCTCGGCAACGGTGTCGACGGGGCCGACGACGACGCCGGCGTCTTCGAGGAGCGTGGTGAGGCTGTCGGCGTCGTGGCCGGCCGCCCACTCGGCGACGATCGCATCGATCTCGTCCTGGTTGTCGCCCCGGGCCACGTGGGTGGCGAACCGGGGGTCGGTGATCAGGTCCTCGCGCTGCATCGCCTCGCAGAGCCGGGCGAAGACCGTGTCCTGGTTGGCGGCGATGATCAACCATCGGTCGTCGGCGCACCGGTAGAGGTTCGAGGGAGCCAACTTGTCCAACCGGGTTCCGGAGGGCTGGCGGACCAGGCCGGTGGCGTCGTAGTCGGGGATGACCGACTCCAGCATGGCCAGGCATGCCTCGGTGAGCGCGACGTCGACGACCTGGCCGCGGCCCTCGTGCGGGCCGCCCCTCTGTCCACGAGCGTGAAGAGCGGTGAGCACGCCCTGCATGGCGAACATCCCACCCAACGAGTCCCCGATGGACAGGGCTGCGCGCGGCGGTGGGCCTCCTGGGAACCCGTTGAGGTGCCGCATCCCGCTGACGGCTTCGGCGACCGAGGCGTACCCGGGACGTTCGGCGTGCGGGCCGGTCTGCCCGTAACCGGACACCCGCGCCAGGATCAGACCCGGGTTGCTCTCGGCGAGCACGTCGTACCCGAGGCCCCAGCGTTCCAGGGTGCCGGGGCGGAAGCTCTCGACCACCACGTCAGCGGTGTCGACCAGCTTCAGGAACAGGTGGCGGCCTTCGTCACGGCGCAGGTCGAGGGTGATGCATCGCTTGTTGCGCGCGTGCACGGTCCAGAAGAAGTGATGGCCGTCCTGCGCGGCCTGGCCCCACACGCGCAGCGGGTCGGGGCGGTCCGGGGCCTCGACCTTGATCACGTCGGCGCCGTGGTCGGCGAGCAGGCGGCCGCAGAACGGCCCCGCGATCAGCGTGCCCAGCTCCAGCACACGGACCCCCGCGAGCGCTCCGGGCGAGGCGACGTCGACAGCGGGAGATGGGTGGTCGTCGAGCACATGGGAACGGTAGGAAGCGGCCGGCAGGAGTGGTATCCGTTGCCGGAGGACGAATATCCGTACGATGCAGAATTGCGGCGAGGTTCGCCGGACGGATATTGCCTCGGCGGTCGGCGGATATCCGTGGACCGCTCGCGGTCCTAGCATGGCGCGACATGAGCGAGCGGCAGCACGTCGAGGTGCCCCCGGTCAACGAAGAGCGGATGCGCGATGTGTTGGGGCACTTCGCGTCGGGAGTCGTCGTGATCACGGCGATGACGCCCGACGGACCGGCCGGATTCACCTGTCAGTCGTTCACCTCCTTGTCGCTCGAACCGCCGCTGGTGTCCTTCTCCCCGGCACGTACGTCATCGACCTGGCCCCGTTTGCGTGCAGTCGGCAGTTTCTGCGTCAACGTCCTGGCGGCCCACCACGTGGAGACCAGCAGGGCGTTCGCGCGGTCGGGGACCGACAAGTTCGCAGGCGTCGAATGGGAGCCCGCTCCGTCCGGAGCGCCGGTGCTGAGTGGCGTTGCCGCGTGGATCGACTGCCGGTTGGAGCACGAGTTCCCCGGGGGTGACCACACGATCGTGGTCGGCCGGGTGCAGCACCTGGGTGCGGACGCCTCACGGGCCCCGCTGCTGTTCCACAGGGGCGCCTACGGCATCACGAGCGGAACCTGACACCGATCGTCGATCGGGCGGTGTCGATCGAGCCGTGCCGATCAGGCCGTGCCGGCGTCGAGGCCCGCGCCGTGGCGGAGCGTCTCCCGCGGCAGCTCACCGAAGCGTTCCCGGTACTGCTGGGCGAACCGGCTCTGGTGGATGAAGCCCCACCGCAAGGCCACGTCGACGATGCGCGTCTGCGTCGGGTCGCAGCGCAGCAGTTCGGCTCGGACGTGGTCGAGGCGGACGCGGCGCAGGTAGCCCATCGGGGACTCGCCGAGCTCGGCCTGGAAGGTGGCGTGCAGCGTCCGCACGCTCATGCAGCCCACCCGGGCCAGCTCCTGCGGGCTGAGCGGTTCGTCGGCGTGCTGCTCGATGTAGTCGATGACCGGGCCCAGCCGACCACGACGCACCGTGTCAGCCGGCGCGAGCAGCTCGTCGAGGTACTGGTGACGACCGGTGAGCAGCAGTTGAGTCATCACGAACGCCTCGAGCTGCTCACGCGCCACCGGCATGTCGGCCAGTCCACCCGGCCGGTCCAGCTCGCGGACGAAGAACTCCACCGACGACAGCAGTGTGTGCCCCGCGGGGGTGGTGAGGTCGATGCCGAAGTCGAAGTCGAGCACATCGTGGACCGGGCGGTTGAGATGCTCGCTCAGGTGCGTCTCCAGGCTGCGCCGCGGGATCTTGAGGATCAGCTGCTCGGCGTCCGAGGACCAGCGCACGGTGTTCTCCTGATCGGGGAGCAGCACGATGCCGCTCCTCCGGGCGTGCGTCGTCGCCCGGTCGCCGTCGCTGCGGTCGGCGTCCGTGCGGCCCTCCACCGTGAGGTTGATGTGGTAGCAGTCCTCGGTCGGGGGCATCACCAGCTTCGCGCTGGACTTGTAGGTCAGGTAGCCCAGGGTGAACAGACGGTCCGACGTCGCGTTCAGGGTCATGTCGAGTTGGTCGTTCGGAGCGGTCAGCTCGTGGTCGAGGTAGACCTTGGTGACGGCGTCACGGGCCCGCTCCAGGCTGCGCGTGTCCAGCACCGGATACCGCGACAGGCGGGCGGGCGCGGACCCCGGCCCCTCTCCGGGAGGGTTTCGCAGCATCCCGACACCTCCTCGTGCCGTCGTGAGTCGAACCCCGCGCGCTCCGCCGGTGCCACCCGGGTAGCACCGCACGAACGACGCACCGTCGCGGACGAACCCTAGGCGTCGTCGGGCGGCCCCACCAGCCGCGCAGTGCGGACGTCTATCCGCTCCGTGCAGCGCTTCGCCCGGCGCAGCCGTGCTGGGCGGCGATCCGTTGCACGGAACGGATCGGACCGCTGCACGTCGCGGATATGAGGTGGTCTCGCCCGCGCATAGTCTCGCCCTCGTTCGCTGCGTGACCGCGGCCATGTGCGATCCGACGAAGGAGAGGTCGATGACGACGCCCCTGGAGGAGTTCACGCTGTTCATCGGCGGCAGGTCGGTGGGCGCCCGTTCGGGACGGACCTTCGAGTCGCTCAACCCGTACACGGGGCAGCCCTGGGCCAGGATCGCCGACGGCGGCCCGGAGGACGTCGACGAGGCCGTGGCCGCCGCCCGCGCCGCGTTAGAGGGCGAGTGGGGCGCGATGACCGGCTTCCAGCGCGCCGCGATCATGCGCCGCTGCGGGGACGCCATCGCCGCCAACGCCGAGCGGCTCGCCCGCCTCGAGGTCAACGACTCCGGCAAGCTGCTGCGCGAGATGCGCGGCCAGCTCACCGGCCTCCCGCAGTGGTACCACTACTTCTCCGGGCTGGCGGACAAGATCGAGGGTCGCACCGTGCCCCCGGTCAACCCGAACTACTTCGGCTACACCACCCGCGAGCCGGTCGGCGTCGTCGGCGCGATCACGCCGTGGAACTCGCCGCTGCTGCTGCTGACCTTCAAGCTCGCTCCCGCCCTCGCCGCGGGCTGCACCATGGTCGTCAAGCCGTCCGAGCACGCCCCGGCCTCCACGGTGGCCTTCGCCGAGGTGCTCCACGAGGCCGGGCTGCCCGCCGGTGTGCTGAACGTCGTCACCGGCTGGGATCGCTCCACCGGCGAGGCCCTGGCCGCCCACCCCGGTGTCGACAAGATCGCGTTCACCGGCTCGTCGGCCACCGGCGCCAAGGTCGCCCAAGCCGCGGTGTCGAACTTCAACCGCGTCACCCTCGAGCTCGGCGGCAAGTCCCCGCAGATCGTGTTCCCGGACGCCGACCTCGACGCCGCCGCGAACGGCCTGGTCGCCGGCGTGTTCGCAGCCACCGGGCAGACCTGCATGGCCGGCTCCCGGCTGATCGTGCACGCCGACGTCCACGACGCGTTGATCGAGAAGGTCGTCGCACGCGCGAACTCCATCGTGCTCGGCGACCCCACCGAGGCCGACACCGAGATGGGCCCCGTCGCCAACCGGCCGCAGTACGAGAAGGTCCTCGGCTACCTGCAGGGCGCCGCCGCGGAGGGCGCCACCTTCGCCTGCGGTGGCGAGCCCGACGCCGAGCGCGGCGGCCTGTTCGTCAAGCCCACCGTGGTCACCGACGTCACCCCGGAGAACACGATCGTCCGCGAGGAGGTGTTCGGGCCGGTGCTGGCCGCCTACACCTTCACCGACGAGGACGAGGCGCTCAAGCTCGCCAACGACACCCCGTACGGCCTCGCGGGCGCGGTCTGGACCAAGGACGTGCACCGCGCCCACCGGGTCGCAGGCAAACTCCGCGCCGGCACGGTGTGGATCAACGCCTACCGCGTCATCGCCCCCAACATGCCCTTCGGCGGCTTCGGGGCCTCCGGCATCGGCCGCGAGAACGGCGTCGACGCCGTCAACGAGTACACCGAGAACAAGTCCGTGTTCGTCGAGCTGACCGGGGGCACCCGGGACCCCTTCCAGCTCGGCTAGCCACCCACCTCCCCGCGATCCGGCCCGCCCACGGCAGGCGGGCCGATCGCGCCTGCCCCGACCCCGTCGAAGGAGACGACCAGCCATGACCGTGACCGCCAACGAGCGCCTCGGCCTCGCCCCCACCGACCCCCGCCCCGCGAGCGAGACCCGGCCCGCGGCCGACCGCACCGAGACCAACCCGCTGTTCGGCGACCAAAAGATGAAGCTGGGCCTGTTCGGCACCAACTGCTCGTACGGGCTGATCATGAGCCACGCCCCGTCGACCTACGAGATCACCTGGGAGCACACCAAGGAGATCGCCCAGCGCGCCGACCGGCTCGGGTTCGACGTGCTGGTGCCCGTCGCCCGCTGGAAGGGCTTCGGCGGCTCCACGAACTTCAACGGCAACTGCTTCGAGACCTACACCTGGGCAGCCGGGATCGCCGAGGCGACCGAGCGGATCGCGATCGCCGCGACCTCCCACCTGCCCACGATCCACCCGATCGTCGCCGCGAAGCAGGCAACCACGATCGACCGCATCTCCGGCGGCCGGTTCGCGCTGAACCTGGTGATGGGCTGGGTGCCACCGGAGATGGAGATGTTCGGCTCCGAGCAACGCGAGCACGACGAGCGCTACGCCTTCGGCCAGGAGTGGCTGGACTTCGTGACCCGGCTCTGGACCGAACCCGGCACCTTCAGCATGCACACGAAGTACTTCGACGCGGAACTGCTCGAGGCCTACCCGAAACCCCACCAGGGCCCGCGGCCCGCACTGCTCAACGCAGGCAACTCGCCGTCCGGGATCGAGTTCTCGGCCCGCAACGTGGACTTCAACTTCGCCTCGCTCGACACGCTCGAGAACATCAAGGCCTACACCGACAAGGTCAGGAACAAGGCCCGCGACGACTACCAGCGCGACATCCACGTCATGACCTACGGCCTGGTCGTCTGCCGGGACACCGAGAAGGAGGCCAAGCGCGCCTTCCAGCAGGTCGTCGACGAGGGCGACTGGGGTGCCGCCGGCAACGTCATCAAGATCGCCGGATCCGGGGCCAGCCAGTCCTTCGACCACGCGGTCAAGCAGATGCAGGAGCGGTTCATCGCGGGCTGGGGTGGCTATCCGATCGTCGGCACCCCGGAGCAGGTCACCGAAGAGCTCGGCAAGCTCAACGAGGCGGGCATGGAGGGCATGATCTTCGGGCTCATCGACTACAACGAGGAGCTGAAGTACTTCGGCGAGAACGTCATGCCACTGCTCACGCAAGCCGGCCTGCGGCATTGAGCATCCACGCCGACCGTACCGGGTCAAGGGGGTCGCGGAACACCAGGCCGGTGGACCCGCCCCGACGGTGGTCGGGCCGCAGCGTTGCTTCGTCGGATCAGCCCCGGAACAGCGACAGGAACAACCACAGGAGGACGTTCAACGCGAGCGAGACGAGCAGCATCGACGTGATCGGGATGTAGATCCGGGTGTTCCCGCTGCTGATCCGGATGTCGCCCGGGAGGTGCCCCAACCAGGACAGCCCTCCGGTCCAAGCGAGCAGGCCGAGGACGAGCAGGAGCAGTCCTCCACCGACCAGCCACGGACCCCACTCCCTGGTCACGGGTCACCGACCTCCACACATCCTGCTCCCGCCGTACTGTCGTCACGTCACGGCCCTCGGTCCTGACCCCCGCAGGACGAACAGGGACCCCCTGCCCTGCGCTGCCGGTACACGTCAGCTGAGGTCGGCCGAGTGTTCGAGCGTCGTCCAGGCAGCAGGGCTGCTCAGGTTCGGATCCGGGTGCCGGCGGTGCCGGCCAGGATGGCCTGCGCGTCCTCGAGGCGGCCGATGGCCGCCATTCCTCCGGTCAGCTCGGCGAAGCGAGCCGCCGCTTCGACCTTCGGCCCCATCGAACCCGCGGGCAAATTCGCACGCCGTATCTCCGCGGGCGTCGCGCGGATGATCGGCTCCTGCTCGGGCGTCCCGAAGTCCCGATACACGTACTCCACGTCGGTGAGGATGAGCAGCACGTCGGCGTCGAGCGCCTGGGCGAGCACGGCAGCGGTCAGGTCCTTGTCGACCACCGCCTCCACGCCTTCGAGCCCGGAGTCGGTGTGAACCACGGGCACACCACCTCCCCCGGCACACACGGCGACAACGCCGTTCTCGAGCAGTAGCCGGATCACGCCCGTCTCGACGACTCGCAGCGGCTCGGGCGACGGGACGACCCGTCGCCAATACCTGCCGTCGGGCTTCATCACCCAGCCCCGCTCCTCGGCCAGCCGACGGGCGCCGGCTTCGTCGTACACGGGTCCGATGAACTTCGTCGGGTTGGCGAACGCGGGGTCCGCCGACGAGACCAGGGTCTGGTTGATCACGCTCGCGACCTGCCGGTCGGGCAGCCGGTTCTCCAGCGACTGCAGCAGCCAATAGCCGATCATGCCCTGGGTCTCGGCGCCGAGCACGTCGAAGGGATAAGGCTCGGTCAAGTTCGGGTCGGCTGCGCGCTCCAACGCCAGCACGCCGACCTGCGGCCCGTTGCCGTGCGTCACGAGGAGGTCGTGGTCCTCGGCCAGCGGGGCGAGCGCCTGGACGGCGGATGCCACGTTGACCTCCTGCACCTGCGCCTCGGGCTTCTGACCGCGCTTCAGCAGAGCGTTGCCACCGAGGGCTGCGACGATCCGCATCGTCAGTTGCCCAGGGTGGCGACCATGACCGCCTTGATCGTGTGCAGCCGGTTCTCGGCCTGGTCGAAGACGATCGAGCGCTCCGACTCGAACACGTCCTCGGTGACCTCCAGCGACTCCATGCCCGTCCGCTGGAAGATCTTTTCGCTGACGGTGGTCTTGCGGTTGTGGAACGACGGCAGGCAGTGCATGAACTTCACGTTCGGGTTGGCGGTGGCTTCGATCACCTTCATGTTGACCTGGTAGTCGCGCAGCAGGCCGATCCGTTCGTCCCAGACATCGTCGGGCTCGCCCATCGACACCCACACGTCGGTGTAGAGGAAGTCGACGCCACACACGCCTTCGGCCACGGAGTCGGTGTGGGTGATCCGCGCGCCGGTCGCCTCGGCAAGCCTCTTCGCCCCGGCGATGACGCTCTCGTTGTTCCACAGCGCGCGCGGTCCGATGATGCGCACGTCCATGCCCATCATCGCCCCTGCCACGAGCAGCGAGTTACCCATGTTGTTGCGGGCGTCGCCGCAGTAGGCGAACGCGATCTCGCCGGGCGGCTTGGAGCTGTGCTCGAGCATCGTCATCGTGTCGCACAGCGTCTGAGTCGGGTGCCAGTCGTCGGTGAGGCCGTTCCACACCGGGACGCCGGCGTACTCGGCAAGGGTCTCGACCGTGGCCTGCTCGGCACCGCGGAACTCGATGCCGTCGTACATCCGGCCGAGCACCCGAGCGGTGTCCTCGATCGACTCCTTGTGCCCCATCTGCGAGCCGGATGGGTCGAGGTAGGTCACCGCGGCGCCCTGGTCGTAGGCGCCGACCTCGAACGCGCATCGGGTGCGGGTCGAGGTCTTCTCGAAGAGAAGAGCGATGTTCTTGCCGCGCAGCCGCGGTCGCTCGGTGCCGGCGTACTTGGCGACCTTCAGATCGGAGGCCAACCGGATCAGGTGGTTCCACTCCTGCGGCGTGTAGTCGAGCTCCTTCAAGAAGTGGCGGTTGCGCAGGTTGTACGGCACCGACGACGCTCCAGGTCTTGTGGGGAACGGGCTTGAGCCCGACATCAGATGCCGTCCCGTTGGATCGGGCAGCTCATGCACCTCGGACCACCCCGTCCGCGGCCCAGTTCGTGTCCACTGATGGTGATGACCTCGATGCCGTTCTTGCGCAGGTGCGTGTTCGTCATGACGTTGCGGTCGTACCCCACGACGACGCCAGGGGAGACCGCCAGCACATTGCAGCCGTCGTCCCACTGCTCGCGCTCGGCCTCCCACACGTCCTGCGTCGGGGTCAGGACGTTGATGCTGTCGAGCCCCAACGCGTCGGCGATGACGCGGTGCATCTCATCGGGCGCGTGCGAGGTGATCTCGAGCTCCTTCTCCGTGTCGCCCGGCTCGATCGTGTAGGTGGGCAGCATGCCGATACCCGCGTACTTCGTGAAGGTGTCCGCGTCCACCATCGTCATCACCGTGTCGAGGTGCATGAAACTGCGGGCCTCCGGCAAGCGGATCGCGACGATCCGCCGCGCGGCGCCTCTGGCGAACAGGCTCTGCGCCAGCCGCTCGACCCCTGCGGGCCGGGTGCGCTCGCTCATGCCGACGAGCACGGCTCCGCGGCCGATCACGAGGATGTCGCCTCCCTCGGTGGTGGCGACCCCGCTGGCGGTGCCCGGCAACCACGTGTTGAAGCTCGCACTCGCGAACGCCGGGTGGTGGCGGTACAGCGCCTCGTAGAGGACGGTCTCGCGAACGCGCGCCTTCCTGCGCATCGAGTTGATCGACACGCCGTCGTAGATCCATGATGAGGTGTCTCGCGCGAAGAGCAGGTTGGGCAACGGCGTGACGACCAGCGCGTCCATGTCCGTCACCCGGAACGGGATCGACTTCGGCTCGTCGATCCGCTCGAGCACCTCGCGCTTCGAGATGCCACCCATCAGGTACGTCGTGAGGTCGTCGTCGCTCATCGAGTCGAACAGGTTGCGCAGCGGATCCACGGCCGACGGACCGTAGACCCGCTCGTCGAACACGCTGTCGAGGATGTACTTCTTCGCCTCCGGTTGCGTGACGGTCTCGCGGAGCAGGTTGCCGAAGTGGTGGACCTGCACGCCCTTCTCCCGCAGTGACTCCACGAAAGCATCGTGCTCGATGCGGGCCTGCTTCACCCAGAGCACGTCGTCGAACAGCAACTCGTCCTTGTTGCTCGGGGTCAGGCGCTTCAGCTCGAGACCTGGCCGGTGCACGATCACCTGCCGAAGCGTTCCCACTTCCGAGTCGACCCGGTAGCTCATTCGCTCACTCCTCGTCGTCCCGGGCCCGTCGCACTCGGCCGAGACCGAGGCGGTGCTGACCGGGGGGCGGCGATCGATCACGGCCGTCCGTGTGCGGTCATCGTGCACGGTGTCGGAATCGCAGAGCCTCGTCCTTCTCGTACGAAGCGGGAGGGCCTGTACGGGCCCGCCAGGCCGGTCGCCCTCATTTTCTGCGGACGACGCCAGTGGCTCCGGTAACTGGAGCGTGCTGCGGGGGCGGAGGCGGATCGCAACTGTTCTGCGGTCGGCCGTGAGTGGCGCGCTCGACGACACCGACGCATCTGAACCCAGCGTGTCGAGCCGGAGCGCGAGTTTCAGGCGGGCAGGTCGACGCGGCCACCAGCTGACCTCGTCATGGTCGTCCGAGTTGCGTCGTGAAAGACACCTGCTGCGGCCGCAGGAACGGTGGCGCCGGAAGGAGAGCCATGGTTGAGCTGACCATTTCGCCCGAGGAGATCCGACGCGCGATCTCCGGCTACGTCTCATCCTGCCGGTCGGCGACAACTTCCTCGGCCGGGTCGTCGACCCGCTGGGCAAGCCGATCGACGGGCTCGGCGACATCGAGGCCGAGACCGACCGCGTGCTGGAGCTGCCGGCGGCGCCGGTGGTGCAGCGGCAGGGGGTCCGCGAGCCGCTGCAGACATGACCGGTCTCCCGATCGTCGAGACGAAGGCCAACGACGTGTCGGCCTACATCCCCTGTTCACCACCTTCGAGGGAGCCGCGGTCATCACCGCCAAGCCGTCAGAGGCCCTGGACTCCCGATGATGTCGAACACGAAACCATGCGGGTCGATCGGCCCGGTCCCACCCCGATCTGAATGAGTCCCCGGACGTGACGCCGTTGTGCGCGCGCCGCGATCGCCGGTCCAGCGATGGACCCGCTGCACGTGATCTTCCAGAACGATCTGACGGCCATCTGCAACGAGATCGCGGCGGGCACCCGATGGGGCCCGGCACGGAGAGGAGTCCCGGATGACCAGCGACGACACCACCGGCCGGCCGGACACACAGCCAGTCACCTCGCGGTTCCCGAGCGCCTTCACGGTGCTCCTCATCGTCACCCTCGCCGTGTGGCTGCTCGCGTTCGTCATCCCGTCCGGCAGGTACGCCCTCGACCCCGAGGGACGACCGATCGCGGGCACGTACCAGCGGGTTCCCGCCGACCTCTCGTTCGGCGACCGGCTCTACGAGCTGTTCCTGGCGCCGGTCAACGGTCTGTACGGCATCCGGTCCGCCGAGACGGGGTACGTCGGCCCCGACGAGGTGGGCGAGCTGTTCGGTGCTGCCAGCGTGTTCCTGTTCGTCCTGGCCATCGGGATGTTCATCACGATGACGATGAGATCGGGCGCTCTCGACGCCGTCATCGCCCGTATCGCGGAGCGGTACGGGGGACGCGGGGTCCCCCTGATCATCATTCTGATGGCGATCTTCTCGCTGGGGGGCACGACCTACGGTATGGCCGAGGAGACACTCGGCTTCTACGGCCTCATCGTCCCCCTCCTGCTGAGCCTCAAGTACGACCGGCTGGTGGGGGCGGCCGTCATCCTGCTCGGCGCGGGCAGCGGGACCATGGGCTCGACGGTGAACCCCTTCGCCACGGGCGTCGCCTCGGGCGTCGCCGAGATCGGCATCGTCGACGGGCTCGGGCTGCGCCTGATCTTGTACGTCGTACTCACCGCCATCGCGATCGCCTACGTGCTGCGCTACGCCAACAGGGTCAGGACGCGCCCGGAGACCTCGCTCGTCGGGGTCGGCGCTGCCGGCCGATCTGCCGTCGGCTCGCAGCAGGCGCCCGGCGCCGCGGCGGGGCCGGCCCAGGCCCCCGAGCTCACCCCCCGGCGCCGTGCGGTGCTGGGGCTGGTGGGTCTGACCTTCGCCTTCATGATCTTTGCGATCGTGCCTTGGTCCCAGATCTTCCGCGGACCGGATTCCGAACCCTTCCCGTGGGAGCTCGGCTGGTACTTCCCCGAGTTGGCCGCACTCTTCATCGTGATGGCGGTCGTGGTCGGAATCGTCGCCGGTATGCGAGAGAAGGAACTCACCGGAACCCTCGTGTCGGGCGCGGGTGACTTCCTCGGTGCCGCCCTGATCATCGTTCTCGCGCGCGGAATAACCGTGATCATGAACAACGCGACGATCATCGACACGGTCCTGAACGGGCTGGAGATCGCGATTGCGGGAACGTCGGCAGGACTGTTCGGCGCGTTGATGTTCATCTTCAACATCCCGCTGGCGTTCCTCGTGCCCTCGAGCTCGGGGCACGCGACGCTCGCAATGCCGATCCTCGCACCCCTCGGGGACTTCGCGGGCGTCAGCGGATCGCTCGTGGTCACCGCCTACCAGTCGGCCTCCGGGTGGGTCAACCTCTTCACCCCGACGTCAGCAGTCGTCATGGGTGGCCTGGCCCTGGCCGGGGTGCCTTACGACCGCTACCTCAAGTTCGTCTGGCCACTGCTCGTCGTCCTCCTCGTGGTGACCACCGCCATCATCGCGATCGCCGCCACATTCGGCTTCGGCTGAGCGGAATCGACGCGGACCTCGCCGTCCGTAGCCCCACGACGCTGCGACGACCCGCCTACTCGCGCGACCTCTGTGGTGCCCGCTAGCGGCCGGGTTCGTCACCCGGGGTCGACGCAGGCACCGCCGCAGCGCTCGACTCGGATGGGCCGAGCTGCCGGCGGTCCCCGGCCGCGGTGTCACCGCCGCGGGGGATCCCGGCGGCCGCGTACACCTCGGTCTCGTCGAGTGTCTCGCGTTCGAGGAGCAGTTCGACGATCGCGTCGAGCTTGGTGCGGTGCTCGGTCAGCGTCCGCCGGGCTTGGGTGTAGCACTCCTCGATGATGCGTCGCACCTCGGCGTCGACGGCGTCGAGCAGGGCGTCCGAGGCGACGGTGCGTGGGTCGCCCTCCTGAGGCAGGACGGAGAGGGGGCCGATGCGGTCGGACATGCCCCAGCGGCCGGCCATGGCGCGGGCCGTCCGGGTGGCGACCTCCAGGTCGTTCTCGGAGCCGGTCGTGACGACCCCGAAGACGATCTCCTCGGCGGCCATTCCGCCGAGGGCACCGATGATCCGTCCGCGCAGGTAGTGCTCGTCGTAGCCGTAGCGGTCCGACTCGGGAACGGACAGGGTCGCCCCCAGGGCCCGACCACGCGGGATGATCGACACCTTGCGTACCGGGTCGGCGCCGGGTTGGAGCATTCCCAGCAGGGCGTGGCCGGATTCGTGGTAGGCGGTGCGGCGGCGTTCCTCTGGCGGGACGACGACGCTGCGTGCCCTGCCGAGCTGCACCTTCTCGAGCGCCTGATCGAACTCCGTGCTTCCCACGGCCGGGAGGTTGCGCCGCGCCGCGAGGATCGCCGCCTCGTTGACGAGGTTGGCGAGGTCGGCCCCGGTCATGCCGGGGGTCGCCCGGGCGAGCTGGGCGAGGTCGACGTCGTCGGCGAGTGGAACCTTGCGGGTGTGCACGCGCAGGATCGCCTCGCGGCCCGCCTGGTCCGGCGGGTGCACCATGATCGTCCGGTCGAAGCGGCCGGGCCGCAGCAGCGCTGGGTCGAGGACGTCGGGGCGGTTGGTCGCGGCGAGCACGACGACGCCCTCGGCGCCGGAGAACCCGTCCATCTCGGTGAGGATCTGGTTGAGCGTCTGCTCCCGCTCGTCGTGGCCTCCGACGGCGGTCGCGCGGCCGCGGGCGCGGCCGATGGTGTCGATCTCGTCGATGAAGATGATCGCCGGTGCGACCTTGCGCGCCTCGCTGAAGAGCTCCCGGACTCGTTGGGCGCCGACCCCGACGATCATCTCGATGAACTCCGAAGCGCTCGCGGAGAAGAACGGCACGCGGGCCTCGCCCGCGGTGGCCCTGGCCAGGAGCGTCTTGCCCGTTCCCGGCGGCCCGGCGAGCAGCACCCCCTTCGGTACGCGGGCGCCGAGGCGGCGGTACTTGCCCGGGTCGCGCAGGAAGTCGACGACCTCGGAGATCTCCTCCTCGACCTCGTCGATGCCCGCGACGTCGTCGAACGTGACGCGGACGGTTTCAGGATCAACCGGTTTGCGTCGTCCGCTACCCAGCAGGCCACCGCCCATCAGCTGCTCCTGGCGGCGGAACATCCAGGAGTAGAGGAGGAGCAGCAGCAGGATCGGCGCGAGGGAGATCAGCAGGTTGGCGAGCACGCCGCGCTGCTGGTTCACCGGCGTGGCGCGCACGATCACCCCGGTCCGCTGCAGGTCGGCGAGCAGATCGTCGTGGGCGAAGGCAGGGCGCACGGTGGAGAACGCCCGGTAGGTGCGGTCGGGCTGGTCGGGAAGGGGTTGCGGCTGGCGCAGCGTCCCGTCGATCGTCTCACCCTGGGCGAACACTTCTGCCACGTTGCCCGCCTGCACCTGCGCCGTGAACTCCGTATAGGGGACGGAGGGCAGCCGCGACTGGCTGTCCTGCGCGCTGAGCAGTAGGAACATGCCGAGGAAGCCGAGGGCCAACCACGGCGCCAGCCGCCCCCAGTCCGGGCGCCTTCGACGCCCACCGTCGCCCTGCCCGGGTAGCCCCTGCCTCGGCAGCCCTTCGGTACGCCACGGCCGGTTGGGCACCTCGCGCAAGGGGCGCTCCGATGGCGTCCCGCCCGGGCCGTCGGACCGCGTTCTGTCCTGGTCAGCCACTGCCGCCTCCAGGTGCGGTGCGGATCGGTGGGGTATGGCCCCCACGGCCTCGTTTGCGAAGGATCCCGAGGCGCGTGTACCCAGGCTATGCGTGTCCGACGACTGGGCCTCGGCCCCGCAGGTCCACTCACGTCGGCATGACAGGGTGAAGCGGATCGCTGGTTCGGGTGACCTCCTTCACACCCCGGGTGGCGCTGGGCAGGACGACCGTCGCGATGCGTGCCGCCACGTTCCCGCAACGCGCGAGGCTCGGCCGGCGGTCGACCACGGCGGTCGATCGCCCGTCCTCCCGAGTCCGCCGCCTGCTGCTATGGGTGCAGCACGACCTTGGTGTATCCCTCGACCCGTTTGTCGAACTTCTCGTACGCCGCCGGGGCTTGATCGAGGGGCAGCTCGTGGGAGACGACGAAGCTCGGCGTCGCCCTGCCCTCGATGATGAGGTCGCGCAGCTGCCGGTTGTACCTCTTCACATTGCATTGCCCCGTGCCCATGCCCAGGCCCTTCTCGAACATTCGCCCGATCGAGACCAGTAGCATCCCGCGTTTGGCGTTCTCGTCCGGCGCGCCCGGATCGGCTGGGACGTAGAGGCCGGGCACGCCGAGCGTGCCGGTCGGACGCACCGTGTCGATGAGCGAGTTCAGCACGACCGCGGGCTCCTCGCGGTGTTCTCGCCCCGCCTGCGCCTGGTACCCGACGGCGTCGACGCCCTTGTCCGTGCCCTCGCCGGCGGTCTGCTCCTGGATCTGCTCGACCGCGTTGCGCTCGGCGAAGTTGATCGGGATCGCGCCGATCTGCTCGGCCTTCTGCAGGCGCTCGGGTATCCGGTCGACCACGAAGACCTTCGAGGCGCCGCGCAGCAGGGCGGAGTAAGCCGCCATCAGACCGACGGGACCGCCGCCGTAGACCGCGACGCTTTCGCCAGGGGACACCCGGGCGAGTTCACAGCCGTGGTATCCGGTCGGGAAGATGTCGGCCAGAAGGATGAAGTCGGTCTCGTGCTCGGTCCCCGGGGGCAGTTTCAGGCAGTTGAAGTCCGCATAGGGGACGCGTAGCCGCTCGGCCTGCCCGCCGGTGTAGGGGCCCATGGCGACGTAGCCGTAGGCGCCGCCGGCGAAGCCGGGATTCACGGTCAGGCAGAAGCCGGTGTTGCCCGCCACGCAATTCTTGCAGAACCCGCACGCAACGTTGAAGGGCATCACCACGCGGTCGCCCCGTTCGATCGACGTGACCCCTCCGCCGACGTCCTCGACGATCCCCATGTTCTCGTGCCCGAACACGATCCCGGGCTCCGCTGCTGTGCGCCCTTCGTACATGTGCAGGTCGGATCCACAGATCGCGGTGGACGTGATTCGAACGAGGACGTCGTTCGGGTGCTGGATCCGCGGGTCGGGGACGTCCTCGACGGCCACCTTGAACGGCTCTTCGTACACAACTGCTTTCACGTGCGACCGCCTCCGATCCATGGCCTGGTCTCTCATGCATGTCAGAGGTCACGTCGACCGCTCGCCTCCTGGAGGACGTGACGTGGGAAGGCGCCTCGGGACGTTGCTCGTCCCCGTCTCCGGACTGTCCGGCACCACCTACCCTGCCGGGACGCAGGTGGTCGTCCCTGGTCGGGGAGCGGCGGTCGACGCGTTCGTGGGCGGTGACTGGCTGCCCCTCGCGTGGTGGGAGTTCGCCCCCGTCCCGAGCGCCACTCGTGGGCCAGGGTCGGCCACATGAGGTGATGGCTGGACTTCCTCGCGCGCTCGGTCCCACCCCCGGTCGACAGGGCGGTGCAGGACTGGTCGCGGCGCTCCTCCGGCCAGTCGTAGGCCTGCTCGATCTGCTTCAGGATGTCGTCCGCTTCTCCAGGGCGGTGTCGAACGTGGCGTCTCCCGTGGCGCTCACAACCACGCCACCGTCTCCGTGTTGTGCCTGCGACCGATGCCCACTGTGACCCATCGTCGGTCGTATGACCTGCGCCTGGCAGGTGATGATTTCCGGCCGCGTCTCCACCCTTCGGGGGCAGCGGATGAACCGGTCACCGGAGCGGTGGAACAGCGATCCGGGTCTCGCCGGGGAGGTTCCGCGATCAGTGCGCCACGTACACGGGGATCGGCCTCATAGGAGCTCCCACTCCCGCATTCAGCCCTGACGACTCGGCTGGCGGGTCGGCGTCGCGGGTCGACGGCGTCGTGGGTCGACTGGCTGTATGGCCGCTGTGAGGGTCGAGGGAGTCCGCGATGCCGAGAGGCCCCACATCCTGCAGGAGCAGGCGGGTCAGGCCCTGCTGCAGGTCACGCAGTCACGTCACCGGCTCGCTCACCCCGGGCAAGATCAGACGGGCACCCGAGGCGCGCCGAGCGGGTGGCCGAGGGCGGTCGCGCCGCCGCGGGGGATTGACCTTGCCGGGGTCCGGACCGAGCTGGTGCAGCCGGGCCACCACCACGGAGGCGAACGCGATTTCCGGAGCCGCGGCCGACCAGATCGCCCCGAGCGAGGCCGTGGCCACGCCGTCGGCCGCACAGGCCCGGCCGACCTCGCCGACCCCGGGGCGACCGTCGGCCGACCACGGCGGCGTCGCTCTGCGCGGAGGCGCGGACCCGTGTGCCGGCCCGGTGCGTGCGGTCCACGCATGGGTGACAATCGGAGGACGTAACGGGGGCTGAAACGGAGGTCGGTCGATGGCTGACGACAACCCGGAGCGCCCCTCCGTCCACCCGAAGCACCTGGCACGTGACCGCTTCGGCAAGGAGGCGTTGCTCGCCGCCCACGGCATCACGGAGGCGCTGGCCGAGGCCGGTGTGGACGACGACGGCGCGGTTCTACTCCGTACCGATGGGAAGCGTCACAGCCTTGCAGCGCTCGAGGCGCTCATCGACGATGCGCTCGACGACGAGGCCGAGGCTCGGGAGGCGCGAGACTCGGACCGATCGAGCTAGGAGCTGTTTACGAAGTCGGCGAGGTGGGTCGCGGCGGACGCGTGTCGGTGCCCGGGCATGAGGGAGGTCTCCGGTAGGTGATCAACGACCAAGAAGACCGCCCGCCCGGAGACCTCGTCGAGCAGCCTATCGATCGGAGCACGTAAGGACCTGACAGACCGGCAGTGGCGGATCCTGAAACCGCTGCTCCCGGCCCCGACGGGCCGAGGCCGGCCCCGAAAGTGGCCCCATCGCCAGCTGATCGACGGAATCCGGTGGCGCACCCGGGTCGGCGCCCCGTGGCGCGACGTGCCCGAGCGCTACGGCCACTGGCAGTCGATCTACTCGCTGTTCCGCCGCTGGCAGCGCCAGAACGTGTGGGCGCTGGTGTGGTCCACGCTGCTGGCCTGGGCTGATGCCGGCGGGTTGATCCGATGGGACGTCTCGGTCGACTCCACGATCAACCGCGCCCACCAGCACGCTGCCGGAGCCCGACGTCGCCCGCACGAGCAGATCGAACCGCCCGGCGACGAGCCACTCGACCACGGACTCGGACGCTCCCGCGGCGGCTGGACCACCAAGATCCACCTAGCCTGCGAACAGGGCAGCCGACCGCTCGCCGCGCTCATCACCGCAGGTCATCGTGGTGACTCGCCGCAGTTCATCCCCGTCCTGCAGGCGTTGCGAGTGCCCAGGCTCGGGCCGGGACGCCCACGCACCCGACCCGACCGGGTCCTCGCCGACAAGGCCTACTCCTCGCGTGCCAACCGCGCCCACCTGCGCGACCGCAAGATCGCCGCGACGATCCCGGTCAAGGTCGACCAGCAAGCCCACCGACGCAGACGAGGCTCAACCGGTGGACGCCCACCGGCGTTCGACGAGCAGATCTACCGGCAGCGCCACGCCGTCGAATGCGGCATCAACCTGCTCAAACAGCACCGCGCACTCGCCACTCGCTACGACAAACTCGCCCTCCGCTACGAAGCCACCCTGCACATCGCCACGATCAACATCTGGCTACGCGCCCTCGCCGCCCAGACTTCTTAAACACGGCCTAGCTCCTCGAGGGTGCCGAGCAGGCGTGCCAGGCGGTCAGCACAGACGCGGCGCGGCTCAGCGATGGTCGTCAACCTCGCGGCCTGGTGCGGCCGTCCGCGACGCCGCCGAGGATCGCCGCGATGGCCGCTGCCGGCGCACCTCACTCGGGGCGCGCCCGGCGGCCTCGGCCGCCTCGTCGAGGATCCGGTTGCGGGCGGCGAGCTCGGCGCCCGTCGACGCCGGAAGCGCATCCACGACTCCTCACCCACCACAGCTGATCGACAGGGCCGAGTACAGGCGAGAGGTCTGTGTGGCCGGTCAGCAGGACATGTGAGAGAGCTGTGGGCCAGAGACGTCCCCATGATCACCGGCCTGGAGCGAAATCCGACACCTGACGTCGGGAAACGCGCCTGTCCGCTGATCACGCTCAGGCCGCGGCGTGAGCCGGCGGCTCACCGCTCCGCAGTGGCGTCACCCCGAGCTCCGGGTGCATGCGCAGGTCGTGGGGTCGCAGGTCCCGAGCGCCCGCGCCGCCGGAGGGGTGCACGATGCCAGCGCGACCTCGTCGTCGACCTGGAACGCCGACACGCCGATGCTGGCGAGCGCGCCTTCGCGGCCGCCGGGGACGACGGCCGAGACGCCGTGTGCGTCCAGCGGGACGGGACGCGCCGAGGCGCTCGCCCTGAGCGGGTTCGGTGCGAAGGTCTGCGGCGGGCCGCGGTCAGTGCAGGACGGCCGCCTCGTACCGGACGGGTCCCGCGACGTCGAGGAGCTCCCACTCCCGCATCCAGCCCTGGGTCCGGTCGAACATCTCCCGCGTGTAGGGCTGCGGCACGATCCGCTCGCCAGGTCCGAAGCGGCGCACGTCCACCAAATCCAGCAGGTCCGCGGGCATCTCCTGCGCCCAGTGTCGCGTGTAGCGGTGCGGCTCGAGATCGATCTCCTGCTGGGCGCGCAGTAGCGCCCTGAAGTAGCGCTCCACGTCCTCGGGGTCGACGTCGGCGGAGAGCAGGAACCCCATCACGAACGTGGTGTCCACGAGCTTGCGGAAGCCGCGCTGCTCCAGCACGTAGGCCGACGCGCCCCAGGCGTTGACGGCCGGCGCCTTGCCCTCCAGAAGCAACCGGGTGCGGTCGAACGGGAAACCGTAGAACCCGAGCGTGATCCGCTCACGGGGCATGAACGCCTCGAGGGCCTGCAGCGCGGAGTAGTGGCTGCCCGAGTGGTACCCCACGCCCACCTCGACACCGGCGAGGTCGGCCGGGTCGAGCAGCGGTGAGTCGGCTGCGACGTAGATCCCGGCGGGGCACACCGAGTACGCGCGGCCGTACATCTTCCCGTGTTGCCCGGTGGCGGCCGCGTTGACCGCCCAGTGGCACGCGCAGGACACGTCCGAGGACCGCCCGGCCTCCATGTCCTCGAACGCGCCCGTGCGCACCTGCAGCGGCGCGTCGCTCGCCGCGCTCACCCCCGGCGCCGAGCCGCCGGCGAAACCGGCGTCGAACTCGTACTCGAGCCCCTCCTGCGTGAAGAAGCCCAGCTCATGCGCCACCCACTCGTGTAACCGCACGTGGGGCTGAATCCGGAACACCATCGTCGCTCCCGCCTCGCGGTGCCGGGGCGCCCCGTTGGCGGCCCCGGACCCGTCCCCCCGACCGTAGGAAGCCCTCCCGGTGCAGGACAACGGGCCGCGGCCGATCGATCGATCAGGGATCTCGATGGATGCGACGAGCCCGCACCGGCGGCTCGATGCCCTCTTGACGAGAGCAGGCCACGCTACACAGCATGGGATCCTAACAGTTAGGACCCTTAGCTGAGGAGCGACATGGACGATCAGCGCGAGCAGGATCTCGGCGAGCTGCTCGTCTCGGTGTCCGCCCGGCTCAGCCGCCTGTACGGGCGGGTGCTCGGGCAGCTCGACATCTCGCTCACCTACCGCCAGCACCGCCTCCTGCGCCGCGTGTCCGAGGGGCACACGTCGATGGCGGTGCTCGCGGAGATCGGCAACCTGACGGTCCCGACGGTGTCGGAGAGCGTCGAGGGCCTCGTTCGGCGTGGCCTGCTGGACCGGCAGGTGAACCCACAGAACCGGCGACAGATGGTGCTGAGCCTGACGGCGGAGGGGCGCAGGGCGAAGGAGGCGGGCGACGTGGCGCTCGAGGGTGTGAACGGCCGCCTGCTCCGCGCCGTCCCCGACGAGCACCGGCAGGTGCTCGAGGAGTCGTTGGCGTCGCTCTACGGCGCGGCCACCGAGGCCTTCCGGCAACCGGACGCCATCGCGCCCGCCGCGGCGGGCGCGGCTCGCCCCACCGAGACCTGAGGCCCTGCCCGGCAGCTGCGGCCCGAGAGGAGATCACGATGAAGTGTTCGCTGTCCAACGGGATCAGAGGGTGGCGCCGGCGGGTGGCTCTGCTGGGGGTCGTAGGCCTCGCACTCGCCGCGTGCGGTGGCGGGGGAGAGCCCGAGGCGTCGGGCGCGGCGGCGAGCTGCGGACCGCTGACCGAGCCGCAGACCCTGAACCTGGGGGTGAATCCGGGCGCCCAGGACCTCGTCACGTACGTCATGCAGGAGCAGGGCTTCGCCGAGAAACACAAGCTCCAGCTGGAGGTCAAGTCGTTCCAGAACCCGGCCGCCCTGCACGCCGCCATCGGCCAGAAGGCCGTTGACGTCGGCTTCGGCGGCCTCACCGCCATGGCCACGGCGCGTCAGCAGGGCCGCGGCGCCATGATCTTCGACGTACTGACCGGCCCGTCCAACGTCGTCGTCACGCGTGCCGACTCCGACCTCGAGACCCTCGCCGACCTGCGCGGACGCAAGCTGGGAATCTTCGGCGGCCGGTCCAGCGCGACGTTCGCGATCATGTCGATCGTCGCGAAGGGCAAGTACGGCATCGACAGCCTCGAGGACGACGTCGACATCATCGAGGGCCCCGACGCGGCGGTGCTCGGGCTGCTGGACGAGGGCAAGATCGACGCCGCGTTGATCGGCACCACAGCCACCGTCAAGGCGATGCTGTCGGACGAGTACCGCGTGCTGAGCGACATCTCCGAGGACTACCAGGCGACGTTCGGCAAGCCCCCCGGGCACGTGATGGCCGCGACCACCGACGACTACGCCGAGTCGCACTGCGGCGTGCTCAACGCGTTCAGCGCGGCGCTCGACGACACCGTCGCGTTCATCCAGACAGATCAGACCGTGTGGGCCGACTACGCGAAGAAGATCGAGCTCACCGACCCACGAGCGCCACAGCTGATGCAGGAGCGGGTGGCCTCGCGCTACATCGCCGACTGGAACGAGGACCAGGCCGACGCCGAGGCCGCGCTCATCGAGCAGCTCATCCCGGTGCTCGGCGCCGACAACTTCGTGCCGGCCGTGCCCGATGGGCTCTTCCGCACGGACCTGCGGACGGGAGCGGCATGAGCACGGGAACGACCGGCACCGGCGAGGTCACCGCGGGCGACGTGGCGCCCGTCGTACAGGTGGCGGGGAAGGCCGACCTCGTGACCCCGGAGCGCCGCTCGTGGCGCGGGGTGTGGTTGCGCGCGCTGTCGCTGCTGTCCCTCGTCGTCGTCTGGTTCGTCGCATCGCTGTTCCTGTCGCCGAACGTGCTGCCCGGCCCGGTGACGGTGGTCGCGACGATGATCGACAACCTCGGTGAGCCAGAGACCTACGTCGACCTGGGCACCACCGTGTACCGCGTGGTGGCAGGCATGCTCATCGCCGTCGCCGCCGGGCTGGTGATCGGCCTGATCATGGGCCTGTCGAAGTTCGGCGAGGAGTTCCTCGACAGCTGGGTGCTCGTCGCCTTCACGGTGCCGTCGGTGGTCTACGGCATCCTCGCGATCCTCTGGTTCGGGCTGAACGACGTCGCCGCGGTCGTCGCCATCGGCGTCACCGCCACCCCCGCGGTCGCGATCAACATGTGGCAGGGCGTGAAGGCCATCGACCTCTCGTTGATCCGCATGGGCCGGGCCTTCCACTTCTCCCGCGCGTCGATCCTGCGCAAGCTCGTGGTGCCCCAGGTGATCCCGTTCCTGCTCGCCGCGCTGCGTTACGCGCTCGGCCTGGCCTGGAAGATCGCCACGGTCGTCGAGCTGATCGGGCTGTCCAGCGGTGTGGGCTACCAGCTCGGCTACTGGTTCGGGCTGTTCAACATGACCCAGGTCCTCGCGTGGACGCTCATGTTCACGATCGTCCTGCTGCTCATCGAGTTCGTGATCCTCAAGCCCACCGAGTACTGGCTCACCCGGTGGCGTCCCTCCATGCAGAACTGAAAAACCTCCCAAGGAGCAGGCGACGTGGCCGAGCCCTACCTCGTCATCGACAACGTCCGCAAGCAGTTCCCGCGGCGCGGCGAGCCACCGCTCACCGTGATCGACGGGCTGAACGTGGCAGTGGAGCACGGCTCCCTGCTGTCCATCCTCGGCCCGTCGGGCTGTGGGAAGTCCACCCTCCTCAACATGATCAACGGCCTGGACGACGTCACATCCGGGCGCATCGTGATCAACGGGCACACCGTGGGCGTCCGGTCGCGTTCGGCCGTGCGCATCGGCGTGGTGTTCCAGGAGCCGCGGCTCCTGCCGTGGCGCACCGTCCGCGACAACGTGCGCCTGCCGTTGGACGAGCTCGACGTCCCACGCGAGGAGGCCGACCGGCGCGTGCAGCGCTACCTCGACCTCGTCGGCCTGGGTGACTTCGGTGACTACTACCCGCTGCGGCTGTCGGGCGGTATGCAGCAGCGCGTCGCGCTCGCCCGCGGACTCGCGATCGAGCCCGACCTGCTGCTCGCCGACGAGCCGTTCTCCGCGCTCGACGAGATCACCGCCCGCAAGTTGCGCCAGGAGTTCACCGACATCTGGCGCGCGACCGGCCGCACCGTCCTGTTCGTCACCCACAACATCCGCGAGGCGGTGTTCCTGTCCACGCGCATGCTCGTCGTCACCGCGCGGCCGTGCACCACGCACATGGACATCACGATCGACGTCCCGTACCCGCGGGTGCCGGAGGACGACCGCCTCTTCGAGATCGAGAAGCAGGTCACCCGCGACTTCATCCGCATGGAGGAGGCCGCAGGCGCCGACCAGGGAGCAGCCGTGTGAGGGACCAGGCGGCCTTCGCCGAGCAGGACGTGTTGCCGGCGTACGGGCCGGGGTGGCGGCGGGAGAACATCCGATGCCTGTCGGATGCTCGGCGGACCGGCAGCGCTTCGGCGGTCAACGCCCGCTGAGGAACTCGAGGACGATCCGGTTGAACTCGGCGGGTCGTTCGTAGGAGAGCGAGTGCCCGGCGTCCGGGACGACGGCGAAGTCGTGAGGGGGCGCGTGCCGGGCCCAGGTGCGCATGAGCTCCGGTGGTGCGGTGAGGTCCGCGCCGCCCGCGACGATGAGCAGCGGGGCGGTGATCCGGCCGAGCTTGGTGTAGGTATTCGGGGTGCTGAGCTGGAGCACGATCGGCACCTCGCTGCCCCCGGTGTCGCTGTACCGGATCCGGGCCCCGGGGACCGCGGCATGACCGGAGTGCGGCTCGGCCGCCGCTGCCGGCTCGGCCACCGGCTCGACGGGCTGCCGGCGGGGCCCTGCGCGCACCCGAGCGTGGTCAGGAGGATCGCGAAGATCACGGAGGTGGCAGCCGCCGGGCGGACTGCGCGTCGTCGTCCGGGCATGCACGTCCTTCGTCGGAGTGGCGGGAGCGGTGGCAAGGCTGCAGGCGGCGCGCGTCGGCTGCGGCGTGTGCTGAACAGGCAACGGCGCGCGGCCGCTGGGGCCTGCCGAGGCGCGGGGCGGTGATCCCGCTCAGCCGAGCGTCCGGTGGTGGGTGAACAGGCGGCGCTCCCGGGCGCTGATGGTGCGCATCACGGCCTCCCGCCACGGGGTCGACACCGCTCGCGCGTACTCCGGGGAGTCGAAGGCCGCTCGGTCGTCCAGCTCGTGCACCGCGAGCCGGTCCGGCCCCGCGCCCTCGACCAGGCGGTAACGCACAGTGCGCCGCCAGCCGGGAACGTGCCGGAGCATGGGCACGTGCTCACCCGAGTACCAGGCGTCGAGGCTCGCAGGATCCGTGCTGGTCAGCCCCACGGTGAGCAGCAGCGGGCAGGCGCCGGGAGCGAGATCGTCGGTATCACCGGGATCGTCGATGCGCGCGTACACGCGGCGATCGAGCACCGCGAGCCGGTCGACGACCGTCTGCTCGTAGGGGCTGCGCACCCGGGCCACCGCGTACTCGGGGGAGTCCAGGGCCGCCAGGTCGAGGGGGTAGACGGCGAGCCAGCCGGGCGAGCGGTCGTCGGCTGCCCGGAACCGGTGCCCGCCGTGTATCCCGGGCACCCGCAGCCGGGCGGGCGCGTGCTCGGTGTCGTACCAGTGGTGGAACTCGTCGAGCGGCACCCCGCCCGGCTCGGACAGGACGAAGAGCAAGCCGTCTCCGCGGGCGCTCACGGGAACTCGAAGCAGGTCGTCGGGTTGTCGACCAGGAGTCGCTTCCGGACCGCCGGGTCGGGGGCGATCCCTGCGAGCAGGTCGACGAGGTCACCGTCGTCCGGCACGAAGCCGTAGGTGTTGGGGTGCGGGAAGTCCGTGCCCCAGACCACCCGCTCGGGCGCGCTGCGCACGAGCAGGGCCGCGAGGGCGGCCGAGTCGGCCATCGATGGCGGCGCGACCGCCAGGCGGTCGGCTGCGGAGACCTTCACCCAGACGTCGCCGGTGTCCAGCAGCTCGCGCAGCGCGGTGACGGCGGGCGAGTCGAGCCCCTGGCGCAGGTCCACCCGGGCCATGTGGTCGATCACCACGCGCAACGGCAGTGAGCGGACGACGTCGGTGTGCTCGGCGATGCCGTCGCCCGCCACGTGCAGGGCGATGTGCCACCCGTGCGGGGCGACCAGCCGCACGACGGCGTCGATCTCCTCGGGCGATGGCGCCTTCCCGAGGTGCGGGGTGAAGTGCAGCCGGGCGCCGCGCACCCCGGCGGCGTGCAGACGGGCCACCTCGGCCGGCGGGGTGTCCGGGCGGATCAGCGCGACGCCCCGGTACCGCCCGGCGCCCTCGGCCAGTGCGGCCTCGAGCGACGCGTGGTCGACGCCGTGGGCGGCCGACTGCACGATCACCGCCCGTTCCAGGCCGAGCAGCCGGTGCAGCGCCTGCAGGTCGGCCAGGGGCGCCTCGGGCGGCGTGAACGTCCGGTCGGGGGCGTAGGGGAACCGCGCGGTCGGGCCGAAGATGTGGCAGTGCGCGTCGCAGGCGCCGGCCGGGAGCGCGAGCGCGGGGCGGTGCGGGTTCGGGTGCGGTCCGGGGTTCTGGGGGCCGGTCACGTCTCCTCCTCAGTCGCAGCGGGCGGTCATGCCGCCGTCCACGACGATCTCGGTGCCGGTCACGAAGCGGGCCTCGTCGGAGGCCAGGAACAGCGCCGCGTACGCGGTGTCGCGGCCGTCTCCCATGAAGCCGAGCGGGATCCGGGCCTGCCGCTGCGCGAGGAGTGCCTCCACGTCGCCTCCCGCGCGCTGATGGGCCAGGCGCGCCTCCACCATCGGGGTGTGCAGCTGGCCGGGTACGACGGTGTTCACCCGGATCCCCTCCGGAGCGTGCTGCACCGCGGTCACCCGGGACAGCTGGATCACCCCGGCCTTCGCCGAGGCGTAGCCGACCTGCGGGGAGCCGGTGAACCGCATCCCCGAGGTGGACGCGATGTTGACGATCGCGCCGCCGCCGCGGGCGCGCATCGCCGGGATGGCGTGGCGGCAGCCGAGGTACACGCTCGTGAGGTTGAGGTCGAGCTGGGCCCGCCAGCCGGCCTCGTCGAGCTCGGTGGGGCCGCCTTGGCGGGAGCCGCCGACGTTGTTCACCTGCACGTCCAGCCCGCCGAACGCGTCCACCGCGGCGGCGACCATCGCACGGACGTCGGCCGCGTCCGTGACGTCGCAGGTGTGCCCGGTGGCGGTACCGCCCTCCGCGCTGATCAGGTCGAGGGTGGACTGCAGCGACGCCGGATCGCGGTCGACGGCGAGCACGCGGGCGCCCTCCCGGGCGAACACCACCGCGGTGGCGCGGCCGTTGCCCCAACCGTCGCCGACGCTGCCGGCCCCGGTGACGATGGCGACCTTGCCCTCCAGCCGACCCGCCATCACGCGGCCTCGCGATCCCGCTCGCTGCCGACCTCGAGCGCGACGAGGAACCGCGACACCAGGTTGTACGTGCCGACCGTCACGGTCAGCTCGACGACCTCCCGGTCGCTGAAGTGGTCGCGGAGTTCGGCGAACACGTCGTCGGGCACGGTGACCCGGGTGGTCATCGCGTCGGTGTAGGCGAGCACGGCGGCGAGGCGCGGGGCGAGCGCGTCGGGCTCCCGCTCGCCGCGCAGCACGGCGAGGTCGTCGTCGGTGAGCCCACCGTCGCGCCCGATCGGCTCGTGGGCGCGCCACTCGTAGTCCGCGCCGTTGAGGGCGGCGATCCGCAGGATGGCGAGCTCGCGGACGTCGGCGGCAAGCGTCGAGGCCGTGCGCACGGCGCCGAGCAGGCCGTTCCAGCCCTCGGCCAGCGGCGGGCTGTGCAGCAGCATCCGGTCCAGCGGGGTGAGGCCGCCGCCGCGGCGGGCGCGGATCCGCTCGGCGATGTCGCCGTCCGGGCCCGTGAGGTCGGACGCGGCGTAATCGAGGCGGGCCAATGGATCTCCTTGCCGGTTGGGGTCGGTCGGTGTCGGGCGAGCGCCGTCAGGCGGTCGGCACGGCGTCGGGTCGCGCGTCGGCGGGGTCGGGCAGGTCGGCGCCGTCGAGGACGGCGCGGGCGCGGTCGACGTCGAGCCGCCGCTCCCAGCGGGAGACGATGAGGCTGCCCATGATCTGGCCGGACAGGCTCACGAGGCCGCGCATGATCGACATGAACCGGTCGACGCCGATGATCAGCATGATCCCGACGACCGGCACCACGGCGGTGGTGTTCAAGGTGGCCGCGAGGATCACGAAGCCCGCACCCGCGACGCCGGCGCTGCCCTTCGACGTGATCATGAAGACGGCGAGGAGGCCGATCTGCTGCCACAGCGACATCTCGACGTCGAAGGCCTGGGCGATGAACAGCGAGGCGAACCCGAGGTAGAGGCAGACCCCGTCGCCGTTGAACGCGTAGCCTGACGGGACGACGAGGCCGACGATCTGCTTCGGCGCGCCGAGGTGGGTGAGCTTGCGCATGAGGGCCGGCATGACCACCTCGTAGTTCGAGGTGCCCAGCGTGATCAGCAGCTCGTCCTTGAAGTACCGGTAGAGCTTGAGGATCCGCAGACCGCAGATGCGGGCGACCACCCCGAAGACGAGCAGGCAGAACACGATGCCGCTGGTCCAGAACAGCAGCACGAAGCTCCCGAGGCTCACCAGCGTGGTGACGCCGAACTTCCCGGTGGTGTAGGCCATGGCCCCGAACGCGCCGAGGGGAGCCAGGTACATGACGAGCTTGATCACGACGAAGGTGGCGTCGCCGACCCGGGCCACGCCGCGCACGATCGGCTCGCCCGCCGGCCCCATGACCTTGAACGCGACGGCGAACAGGATCGAGACCAGCAGCACCTGGAGCACGTTGCCCTCGGTGAACGCGCTGACCACGCCGTTCGGGATGATGTTCAGCAGGAAGTCGTACCAGTGGGTGCTCTCGGCCCGCTGCACGTACTGCTCCGCCGAGCCGGAGATCGTGAGCGACGCGGGGTCGGCGTGCAGCGTCGAGCCGGGCCGGAAGACGTCCATCACCACGAGGCCGGCGATGAGCGCGATGGTGGTGACCACCTCGAAGTAGACCAGCGCCTTCACCCCGACGCGGCCCACTGAGGTCAGCTCGCCGGCTGACGCGATCCCCGTGACGATCGTGCAGAAGACGACAGGCGCGATCAGCATCTGGATCAGGCCGATGAACCCGGTGCCGACCGGCTCCAGGGATGCCCCCACCCCGGGTGCGGCGAGGCCGAGGACGCCCCCGGCCACGATCGCGACGAGCACGGTGACGTACAGCTTCGTCGTGAAGGCACTGCGGAGCAGGGAGCGGACGGACATCAGTGTCTCCAGATTTTGTGCGACTGACGTACACTTGCTCGACGGACGTACAGACCTTCGGGCCTTGAAGTCCGGATGTCAAGCGCGATGGGAGACTGCCCCGGTGTCCAGAGAGGATCCGGACTTCATCGACTCGGTCGACAAGGCCTTCCAGGTTCTGATGGTCTTCTCCGCTGAGAACCCGGAGCTCGGGGTCAGCCGGGTCGCGGAGCTGACCGGCCTCACCAGGGCCACGGTCCGGCGGCTCCTGCTGACCTTCGAGCGGCTCGGGTTCGCCGAGATGCGCGACCGCCGCTTCCGCCTCACCCCGAAGGTGCTGCGCCTCGGCTACGGCTACCTGTCGTCGGCGCCGTGGTGGGAGTCGGCCGAACCGCACATGCGCAGCCTGTCGGCCGAGCTGCAGGAGTCCTCGTCGCTGGCCACCCTCGACGGCGGGGAGATCGTGTACGTGGCCCGGGTGCCGAGCCCGCGCAGCGTCGCGATCACGCTCAACATCGGTTCCCGGCTGCCCGCCTACCCGACGTCGCTGGGCCGGGTCCTCCTGGCCGCGCTGCCCGAGGGCGAGCTCGACGCCTACCTGGCGACGGTGGATCTCGCACCGCTCACGCCGTACACCATCACCGACCGGGACCAGCTGCGGACGATCCTCCACGGCATCCGTCGCGACGGATACGCGCTGATCGACCAGGAGCGGGAGATCGGCGTCCGCTCGGTCGCCGCCGGCGTCCGCTACCGCGGCCGGGTGATCGCCGCGCTGAACGTGTCGGCGAACGCGGCCCGGCTCTCGGCGGAGGAGCTGCGCGAGCGGTGCGCGCCGATGGTGATCGAACACGCCGAGGCGATCTCGGCGGAGATCGCCGCGCGATAGGGCTCGGATGTCAGTCCTGCACCCGCCGGTCCACGATGACGTCGAGCCCAGCTGCTTCGAGCGTGGTGGCCGCCGCGGTGCGCACGATCCTCGCTCAGCCCGCCGCCGACCACGTCGGCGGACAGCTGGTGGCCTTCGCTGCGTTCCCCGCCATCACCGTTCGAGCCAGGTGGTGGCGAAGAACATGTCCCGGGTGGTGTAGCGATCCATCCCGTGGACGCGCCGGTTGGTGATCGTCGACAGGTAGCTGCGGCTGAACCACATGTGCGAGAGGTCCTGCGCGGCCAGCAGCTCCACCTCCTGGTAGGCCTGCGCCCGCTCCCCACCGTCGGTGGAGGTCTCGGCGATGTCGAGCAGCTCGTCCACTCGGGGATTGGAGTAGTTCCCGTAGTTGGAGTTGCCGTCGCTGCGCAGCAGGCGCTGGACCGCCGGGTAAGGGTTGTCGAAGGTGCCGACCCACTGGGCCAGCTGGAAGTCCCGGCTCTGGCCGACGGCTGAGGAGAACTGGGCCAGGTCGAAGAACTGCACCTGCATGTCCACCCCGACGGCAGCGAGCTGGGCCTGCATGAACTCGGCGAGCGGAACCCGGTTCTGGCTGGTGACGAACAGGAAGTCCGGGTTCCCGCCGTCGGCGCGGTACTCGTCGATGAGAGCGCGCGACCGCGCCTGGTCGAACGCCGGCCAGGCCTGCTCCGCCTCGGGGTTGGCGTAGGCACTGCCCGGAGCGAACATCGTGACCGCCCGGGACATGCTGCCCCGGTACTCGGCAACGGCCATGGCGTTCAAGTCGATCGCGCGGATGAATGCCTCTCGCATCCGCCGGTCGTCGAAGGGCGCGCGGGTGTGGTTGAAGTAGAGGAACTCCCCACCGTTGCCCGGGCCGTAGTAGACCCGCAGCGCGGGGTCCTCGGCCGCGCGCACCAGCTCCTGGTTGTAGGCGCCGAACGACACGTCGACGTCGCCGTTGGCCACCGACGCGAAGCGGGACTCGGTGTCGGTCAAGGGACGGAACTCGAGGGCGTCGAGATAGGGCATGCCCTCCTGCCAGTAGTCGTCGTACCGCTCCACCAGCACACTCGCACCCGGCTGCCACCCGACGAACCGGAACGGACCGGCGCCGACCGGGTTGCGGGCGATGTCCGATCCGGGCCGGGCCAGCTCGGTCGGTGAGGCGATCATGCCGAGCGTGCCGGAGGTGAGGGGCTGCGCGAAGGCCACCGGGAAGTCGCCGAGGGGTTCGACGAGCGTGAACTCCACGGTCAGCGGATCGCTCGCGCGCATCGTGGTGATCTGACGCGCGAAGCGGTTGGCAGGCGACGACGCGATGTCGACGTGCCGTTGGGTATTGACGATCACCGCGGCGGCATCGAGCGGCGTGCCGTCGTGGAAGCGGACGCCGTCGCGCAGGTGGAGCAGCCAGGTCGACCCGCCGTCGGGCGTGCTCATCCCTTCGGCGAGATAGGGCTTCACCACGCCGTTCTCGTCGAACCGCATCAGCAGGTCGTACACCGCGGTCGCGACCATGTTCGAGTTCTGGACCGTCGGGTCGAAGCTGACGACGTCACGGTCCATGGCCAGCACCAGCGATCCACCCCGGACGGGTGCGCCCTCGGAGTCGGACGGCGCGCCGTAGGGATCACGGGCGCCGACCGGCGAGGACGTGCCCGGCGCGACGGCTTGTCCGCACGCCGCGATCGCCGCGACGGCCAGGACCGCCACGGCGGCTCGGGCGAACGACCTGCGGACCGGTCGCATTGATCACCTCGGCACGTCGCGGTGTCCGGTTTCGTCACGTTAGCGATCGCAACCAATATTAGCAACAATACCGTCGACAATCTGCGGACAACGAAGTCGCGACGAGGGAGAACCCATGGCACTGTTCGGCGGCTGTCGCGTTCTGGACCTGACCGACGAACGTGGTCTGGTGGCCGGGCGGTTGCTCGCCGACCTGGGCGCCGATGTCGTGATCCTCGAACCCCCCGGTGGGTCGACGGCCCGCCGGGTTCCACCGCTCGTCGCGGGATCGGGGTCGGCGTACTGGGAGGCGTTCGCCGCGGGCCGCCGCGGTGTCGAGGCGGATCTGGAGTCCGACGCGGGGCGTCGGCTCACCCGGGATCTGGCCGCGCGCAGCGACATCGTGCTCACATCGTCGCCGCCCGCCACCCTGCGCCGCTGGGGGCTCGACGCCCGCAGCCTGCTGGCGGCCGACCCCGGCCTGGTCCACGTGCACGTCAGCGCGTTCGGTGCCGACGGCCCCAAGGCCGATTACCAGGACAGCGACCTCGTCGTGTGGGCTGCGGGTGGGGCGCTCGATCCGCACCGGGACGAGGACCGCCCACCCGTGCGGATCAGCTCCGCCCAGGCGTTCCTGCACGCCGGCGCGGATGCCGCGGGCGGGGCTCTGCTCGCCCACCTGTACCGGGTGCGTACCGGGCGGGGCCAGGCGGTGGAGGTGTCCGCGCAGGTCTCCCTGGGGTTGGCGACGATCGGGGTCGCGCTCTCCCACGCCGCCGGCGACTTCGCGGTGTCGATGTGGCAGTCGACGTCCAGGCGGCGGGTCGACCTGAGCGGCAGCGGGTCGGCGACATCCCCGCGCCGCAAGAAGTGGGTCTGCCGTGACGGGATGGTCGAGATGCACCTCGGCATGGGGCCCGCCTCCGGCAAGTTCGCGAACGCACTGGTCGGTTGGTTGCACGCCGAGGGGGTGGTGGGGGACGACGCCGTCGCGCTCGACTGGCGGGAGATCCCGCGTCTGCTCGCCGAAGGCGCGATCGACGACGCCGACGTCGAGGCGGTCCGCGACGCCGTGGCCGCCGGGATCGCCACCCGGACGAAGGCCCAGATCGCCGAGGCCGCGGTCACGCACCGGGTGCTGGCGGCCGGGATCTGCGACCTGAGCGACATCGTCGGGTCGCCGCAACTGGCTGCGCGCGGCTTCTGGGCGGATCTCGGAGCGGGGGAGCGCCGGGTGCGGGTGCCCGGTCCGATCGCCGCGATGGGTGACGACGCCTTCCGGCACGACCGCCCGGCTCCGCTCTGCGGCGAGCACACGGCCGAGGTGGTCGACGAGTGGCTGTCCGGCCCACCGCGAGGCCGCCGCGAACCCGTCGCGCCGGGGTGGGGTGCGGCCGACTCCGCGGCCGCCGACCCGTGGCGCACCGTCGCCCCGCCCGGACGCGTCGCGTCCGACGGTGCGCTCGCGGGCCTGCGCGTGCTCGACCTGTCGTGGGTCGTCGCCGGGCCGATGATCGGCCGGGCGCTGGCCGACTGCGGAGCGACGGTCGTCCGGGTCGAGTCCGGCGGGCGGATCGAGACGGCGCGCGCCATGGGTCCCTACTACGACGGCCTGGAGGGGGTGGAGCGCTCGGTCGTCTACGGCAACGGCAATGCCGGCAAGCTGGGCGTGAGCCTCGACCTCGGCCGCGCCGAGGGCCGCGAGGTGGTGCGCGCGCTGGCGGCACAGGCCGACGTCGTGATCGAGTCCTACTCCCCGGGGACCATGGAGAAGTGGGGGCTCGGCTACGACGCGCTCCGCGAGCACAACCCCGACCTGATCATGCTCAGCACCTCGATCGCGGGCCACACGGGGCCGCTGGCGCGCACGGCCGGCTACGGCAACATCGGCGCGTCGCTCGCCGGCTTCATGCACCTCACCGGGTGGCCGGACCTGCCACCGCTCGGGCCGTTCGGGCCCTACACCGACTTCGTGGGCCCGCGGCTCTCGCTCGTGGCGCTGCTGGCGGCGCTGGACGACCGTCGACGTACCGGCCGGGGCCGGTACGTCGACGTCAGTCAGGTGGAGGCCGGTGTGTGGTTCCTGTCCGCCGAGCTCGCCGCGCACGACCGCACCGGGGTGGTGCCGCAGCGCCGTGGCAACCGCGACGAGGGGATGGCCCCGCACGGCGTCTACCCCTGCCTGCCGGAGGACGACGAGGATCGTTACGTCGCCGTCGCGGTGCGCGACGATCGCGAGTGGGCCGCGCTGGTCCGGCTCATGGGCCGCCCGGACCTGGCCTGCCCGCGGTTGCGCGACCTGCCCGGCCGGATCGCCCACCTCGAGGAACTCGACACGGCGGTCGCGGCGTGGACCGGTTGCCGCACCGCGGAGGAGGCCGAGCGCGCGCTCCAGGACGTGGGCATCGCGGCGCACGTGTCCGCATCGAGCCGGGACCTGGCGCGCGACCCGCAGCTCGCCCACCTCGGTCACCACGTCCGGCTGCCCCACCCGGAGCTGGGTGAGGTCGTCGTGGAGGGGCCACGGTGGCGGTTCTCGGACAGCCCGGCCGTGGTCCGCCGCGCGGCGCCGGTGCTCGGGCAGGACACCGACGACGTCCTGCGGACGCTGCTCGGTCTCGCGCCCGAACGGATCGCCGAACTCCGCGACTCGGGGGTGTTGCGGTGACCCGGCCGTCGATGGCAGCGCTGTGCGCCGACCTCGCCGCGGAATCACAGGACCTGCGTGCGCTGGTCGCGCCCCTGTCCGAGCGGGAGTGGCGGTGTGCCACACCCGCACCGGGCTGGTCGATCGCCGACCAGCTGGTGCACCTCGCGGACGTCGATGACGCCGCGGTGCTGGCCGCCACGGACCCCGACGCGTTCGTCGCGGCCGCGCAACTCCCGCGGCGCACCGTCGACGAGCGGGTGGCGGAGCACCGCGGCCGGGCGGGCGCTGATGTGCTGCGCTGGTTCGACGATTCGCGTGCCCGACTGCTCGACGTCTTCGGAGCGCTCGATCCCCGGACACGCGTGCCCTGGTTCGGCCCGTCGATGAGCGCGGCGTCGGCGCTCACCGCCCGGATCATGGAGACCTGGGCGCACGGCCGCGACGTCGCCGACGCTCTCGGCGTTGCTCCGGAGCCGTCGGAGCGGCTCCGCCACATCGCGCACCTGGGCGTCCTCGCCCGGGGGTACAGCCTGCGGGGTGAGCGCGGGCTCGACGCCGGGGCAGAGGTCCGCGTCGAGCTCGTGTCCCCCGGCGGGACGACGTGGGTCTGGGGTGCCCCGGAAGCGCCAGACCGCGTCCGCGCATCGGCCCTGGACTTCTGTCTCCTCGTCACCCGCCGTCGCCATCGCGACGACCTCGATCTCGACGTCGTCGGGCCGGTGGCGAGCCGCTGGATCGAGGTGGCTCAGGCCTACGCCGGCCCACCGGGTGAGGGCCGCCGCCCCGCCGGGTCCGTCGGTCCCGTGCACAGGAGGCGGTAGCCCGGACAGAAGCGGAACGCGGAGAAAGTCCGACGTCGCTACACGCCGAGGTCGAGGGAGTGGACGAGGGCGGGGAACCTGTCGAGCTGGCGCCGCAATGCCGCCGCCGCGGCCTGCAGCAGCGGGAGGCGGGAGCACAGGAACTCGTCGGTGGGCCGGCGGCCGGACGTGGTGGCGCAGCTGATGCCTGCGATGGCGACCCCGTCGTTGAGCAGCGGGACGCCCAGCACCGTGATCCCGAAGTCGAGCTCGTCCGCGACGAGCGCGTAGCCGTCGCGCCGGACGCGGTCCAGGCGCTCGCGCAGCCCGGCCTGTGTGGTCACGGTGTGCGGGGTGCGCGGGAGGAGGTCTGCCGCGGCGAAGTAGGCGGTGAGGCGTTCCTCCGGCTGGAAAGCGAGGATGGCCCGGCCCGTGGCGGACACGTAGGCGGGCACCCGGCTGCCCGGCGTCACCGCGAAGCGGAGCAGTCCTTCGGTCTGCATGTGGCACAGGTGGATGATGTCGACCCCGATGAGGGTGGTCAGCGAGACGCTGTCGCCGGTCTCGTCCCGCAGGTGCTGCAGGTGGGGTTGCGCGACCTCGGCGAGGTTCATCGAATCCGGGTAGCCGGCGCCCAGCTCCATGACCTGGGGCGTGAGGACGAACTTGCGGGCGACCTTCTTGACGTATCCCAGTTGTACGAGCGTCAGCAGGAAGCGCCGGGCGACGGCGGGGCTGAGGTCGGTGGCCGCGGCGACCTCGCTCAGGGTCAGCTCGGGGCCGGTGGGGCCGAAGGCGCGCAGTACGGCGAGGCCGCGAGCCAGCGAGCTCACGAACTGTTCCTTGTCCGGCACGGGCCGGGCCGGGGTTGACATGCCGCCTCCTCCGCCGCATGCTGCCTTCGCTCGGAGAGCGAAACATTATTCGCTGAGCGAAACTCCGTCAAGCCCCAACGAGGAGGCGTGATGAGCAGCGCGACACCCGCCGGTGCCGAGGCACCGCCGGCCCAGCTCACCAGGAGGGTCACGACGGCGGTCTCGCTGGGAACCGTCATCGAGTGGTACGACTTCTTCCTCTACGGCACCGCGGCGGCGCTGGTCTTCCCACACCTGTTCTTCCCCGCGCAGGAAGGCACGGTCGGTGCGTTGCTGTCCTTCGCGACCTTCGCGACGGGTTTCGCCGCACGGCCCATCGGCGGAATCGTGTTCGGGCACCTCGGCGACCGGGTCGGCCGCAAGACCGTGCTCGTCACGACACTGATCCTGATGGGAGTCGCCACGGTCGGCATCGGCCTGCTCCCCACCTACGACCAGGTCGGGGTGGCCGCACCGGTCCTGCTGGTCGCGCTGCGGATCGTCCAGGGCCTCGGCACGGGCGGGGAGTGGGGCGGGGCAGCCCTCATGACGAAGGAGAACGGCAGCTCGCGCGCCGGGTTCTTCGGCTCGTTCCTGTCCGCCTCGGTCTTCGCGGGGCTGATCCTCGGCTCGGTCGTCTACACCGCGCTGGCCTCCGTGCTCACCGAGGAGCAGCTGTTCGGCTGGGGCTGGCGCGTCCCGTTCCTCGTGAGCGTCCTGCTCGTCGTCGTCGGGCTCTGGATCCGCCGCGACCTGCCCGAAACGGCCGAGTTCGAACGGGTCAAGCGCAGCGAGGCGCGGGAGCGGGCGCCGATCGTCGCCGCGTTGCGCCGCCCGCGCAACGTCATCGCGATCTTCCTGATGCGGGTCGGCCAGAACACGACCTTCTACATCGTCTCGGTGTTCGTGCTGACCTACGCCACCACGACGCTCGACCTGCCGCGGCCGACCATCCTGGCGGCCACCCTGATCGGTGCGCTGGTCGCGGGGCTGCTCTGCCCGCTGTACGGCCACCTCGGGGACCGCTTCGGTTTCGGGCGGGTCATGCTCGTCGCGCTGGCGGTGCAGGCCGCGTTCGCCTTCCCGTTCTTCCTGCTCGTCGACACGCGGAACTTCGGCGCGATCCTCGTCGCCGTCGTCGTCGCGATCGCCGGGGGCGCGGCCGCGGCCGACGCCATCCAGCCGGCCTACTTCACGGGCATGTTCGGGACGCAGAGCCGGTTCAGCGGGGTCTCGATCGGGCGCGAGGGCGGCACCGTGATCGGCGGTGGGCTGGCGCCGCTGATCGCGGCCGGGCTGCTGGCGTGGCAGGGCGGATCGAGCTGGGCGGTCTCCGGCTGGATGCTGCTGACGAGCCTGCTCGGGATCGTCGGCGTGCTGCTCGTGCGTCCGCTCCCCGTCGAGCCGGCCCCGACCGGCCGGACCCTCGACGCCCCGGGGGCGGCCCGGTGACCGACCCGTCCCGATCGGATTTCGTCGTCCGGGCAGCCGACAGCACGATTGTCAGCCTCTTCGACGCGCGGGCCGGCCTGCACCCGGCGCAGGTCGCGGTGCAGGCGGGTGAGGCGCGGACGACGTACGGCGAGCTCGCGGAGCGCAGCAGGCGGGCCGCGGGCGTCCTCGCGGCCGCCGGCGTGTGCCGTGGCGACCGGGTCGCGCTGCTGTCGGAGAACCGGCCCGAGTACCTCGAGATCCTCCTCGCCGCCGGGCGCCTCGGTGCGATCGTCGCCTGTCAGAGCATGCGCGCGTCCGACGAGGAGCTGGCGGCGTGCCTCGACCTCGTGGCGCCCGCGGTGACGTTCGTGTCCGAGCGCGCTGCAGCGCGCTACGACCTGGGGGCGCGGCCGGGGGAGCGGATCGTGCTCGGGGCGGCCTACGAGCGTGGGCTCGCGTCGGCCGAGCCGTGGACCCGGCCGTCCGCGGCGCACGCCGAGGACGTCGCCGTGATCATCTACACGAGCGGCACCACCGGCGTGCCCAAGGGCGCGTGCATCAGCCACCGCGCGGAGATCGTGCGGAGCATGGCCACCCGGGCCGAGCTCGGCATCGCAGGCGACGACACGTTCGTCGCGTGGTCGCCGCTGCACCACATGGGCGCGCTCGACAACTCCGTGAGCACGCTCGTGTCCGGGGGCAAGGTCGTCGTCGTCGACGGGTTCCGGCCCGACGAGCTGGCCGACGTCGTCGCCGCGGAGCGGATCGGGTGGCTGCTCGTCATGCCCGGCACCGTGGCCCGGCTCGCCCGGGCGCTGCGGGAGCGCGGCACGCGGCCCGCGGGTGTGCGGTTGTGCGGTGTGATGCCCGACCTCGTCCGGCCCGAGGAGATCGCCGAGATCACGACGCTGCTGGACGCCCCGTTCGCCAACACCTTCGGCGCCACCGAGACCGGCTGTCCGCCGTGCTCGGCGGGCGTGATCCCGGTCGGGGAGGCGCCCACGACCTTCCCCAAGGAGCAGAGCGGGTACTGCGAGGTCCGCCTCGTCGACCCCGACGGCCGGGACGTGCCCGACGGCGTGCCCGGCGAGCTCTGCATGCGCGGCCCCACGCTCTTCAGCGGCTACTGGAACAACGCCGAGGCGACGGCCGCCGACTTCCGGGACGGCTGGTTCCACATGGGCGACGTGCTCGTCCGGGAGACGGACGGCCGGCTCAGTTTCGTCGACCGCGTCAAGTACATGATCAAAAGCGGTGGGGAGAACATCTACCCGGCCGAGATCGAGCGCGTCCTCCTGCGCCTGCCGGGCGTCCTCGAGGCCGGCGTCGTGCGCCGTCCCGACCCGACGTGGGGCGAGGTGCCGGTCGCCGTCGTCGCGCACGCGGGCGAGACGTCCGCCGACGCGCTGCAGCAGGCCTGCCGGCAGCACCTGCCGTCGTTCAAGGTGCCCAAGGAGATCGTGTTCGTCGCGCCGGGCTCGCTGCCCCGCAACCCCTCCGGCAAGCTCGTCCGCCGCGATCTGGAGCAGCTGCTCGCCGAGCGCTGACGTCTCAACCACGACAGGAGAACCGGTTTGTCCGACGCACCCGCACTCGACGTCCGCAGCGACATCTGCTGGAGCGACGCCACGAGCATCACCGTCCTCGGCCGCGACCTGTGCACCGACATCATCGGGGAGCTCGACTTCGGGAGCTTCGCGTTCCTGCTGCTCACCGAGCGGATGCCGAGTGCTGCCGAGGGCACGCTGTTCAACGCGGCGCTCGTGAGCCTCGTCGAGCACGGCATCACCCCGAATGCGATGGCCACCCGCCTGACCCACCTCGGGGCGCCGGAGTCGCTGCAGAGCGCCGTCGCGGCGGGCCTGCTGGGGTTGGGCAGCAGGTTCGTGGGCACGATCGAAGGGGCGGCGCAGTTCGTCACCGAGGGTGCCGGGCGGCTGACGGCGGCGGGCGACGACTCGGATGCGGCGGTCCGCGCCGAGGCCGAGCGCATCGTCGCCGGGTTCCGCGAGCGCCGCGAGCACGTCCCCGGGATCGGGCACCCCATCCACGATCCGGTCGACCCCCGCGCCGAGCGGCTCTTCGAGATCGCGGAGTCCGAGGGGTTCCCGACGCTGCCGATCCGGCTCGTGCGGGCCGTCGCGGCCGCGGGCAGCGAGGCGTCGGGACGCGCGCTGCCGGTCAACGTCACCGGGGCCATCGGCACCGTCGTCGCGCTGCTGGACCTCGACTGGCGTATCGCGCGGGGGCTGGGCGTCATCTCGCGGACGGTCGGGCTGGTCGGGCACCTGCGCGAAGAGCTCGCGCAGCCGATGGCCACCACTCTGTGGCGCACGACCGATGCCGCCGCGACGCGCCACCTCGGCATCGAGGCCTGGCCGGCCCGCTGACCCTCGCCGTCCGGGGCGGGTGCGATCGTCGGGCGTCTGCTCGACGCCGTTCCCCCGGGTAGCCATCTGCTCATCTGCGACGGCTCCAGCACCAACGAGGAGCTGAACGCCGCACAGCAGCAGCACAACGACCGCGGGGCCGCTGCGCACCCCGGACGAGATCAGGGGTTTCTTCGACGGGCTGGATCTCGTCGAGCCGGGGATCGTCAGCTGCCCCCTGTGGCGACCCGAGGACACCCCTTCCGGAGAGCCGCGGAGCGTGGACGCCTACGGCGGAATCGGGCGCAAGCCGTAGCCGGGACACCTCGAGTCGAGGTGGGCGCGCTACCTCGGGTCCCGCTGGACGACCATCCCGCAACACGCGCGCGAGGAGTGGAGCGCGCGGTTCGCCGACGTCGGCGCCTGCACCACACCGGTGCTCTCGCTGTCCGAGGCGGCTGTCGACCCGGCAGTGATGGACACCGGCGGGTCGGGGCAGTCGGTCAGGTGGGAAGCGGCAGGCTCGCGGCGCGGAACAGCCGGTCGCGGGAGGCCGCGGCTTCCGCGAAGACGGTGTCGCCCCCCTTCAGCGCGCCGTCCTCCTTGAGGACCACGCCGGCCACCAGGACCAGGTCGACGTTCCCGGCGTGGCCTCCCGCGACGATCGAGGCCGCCACGTCCGTTGCGGGGAGGAGGTTGGCGTGGTCGAGGCAGATCATGATCAGATCGGCCTCCTTGCCCGGGGTGAGGCTGCCGGTGCGGTCGTCGATCCCCGCGGCGCGCGCGCCCTCGATGGTGGCGAACGAGAGCAGGTCGGCGGCGTCGAAGGTCGGCAGGTCGGGGACGCGGTCCATGGGCCCGGCGGCACCGGCGAGGACCAGTTGCTGGTAGGCGAGCGTCGCCCGCATGACGCCGAACATGTCACCGCTCACGATGGTCTCGGTGTCGACGCTGAGGCTGGGCCGGACACCGGCGGCGAGCAGGCGGTTGGTCGCGGGCTGGCCCAGCCCCGGCATGAAGACCTCCAGGGCGCCGGCAACCGAAGCGGTGGCTCCGCGGGCGGCCAGCATCCTCAGCTCCTCGTCGGTCGACGTGCAGCAGTGGATGAACGTCATGTCGGAGGCCAGGAGTCCGGTCTCCTCGAGCTGCCGGATGGCCTGCTGCTCCGCGCCCCATTCGCCGAGTCCGACGTGCATGCTGATCCGCAGATCCAGCTCGCGGGCCAGCTGGATGTCCTTCCCGGACACCTCGGGGGTGGACAGCTCCGGTCCCCGCAGCATCGCGTTCAGCGTGACCCGCGCGGAGTCGTCGGACAGCACCTCGTTGCGGATGCGGCGGATGTCGACGGGATGCGTCCGGGCGCTGCCGAACTGCCACTGTTCGGCTTCCGTCGACGGCCAGCCGTGGTCGAAGACGGCTCGGATGCCCGACTCCCAGTGGGCCGCGATCGCCGCGTCCGAGTGTTCCGGGCTGTTGCTGATGTGGGACTCGTCCCGGACGGTCGTCACGCCGGAGTCGAGCGACATCAGGTCCGCCGCCAGGTTCCCGATGTGGACGTCCTCCGGGTCGAAGTACTGGCCGAGGCCGATCTGCACCTGACTGCGGTACTCCTGGTACGTCCAGGCCGGACCCAGGTTGCGCAGCGCTCCCTGCCAGTTGTGCCGGTGGGTGTCGATGAAGCCGGGCAGCACGGCCTTCCCCGTGCCGTCGACGATCCGGGCCCGATCGTCGGCGAGGTCCTGGCCGACCGCGCTGATCCGGCCGTCGGTGACGAGGATGTCACCCACGAAGTTGCCGAGCTCGGCGTCCTGGGTCACCAGGTACGCGCCCTTGATCAGGATGCGCTGCTCGTTCTGCGGGGGGTTGTGGGACACCGGTAGTTCCTTCTGTCGGGACGGTGGGGGAAGCGGATCACTGCGCGGTGGCGCCGCGCGGGCGCCGGGAGGCGATCCAGACGGCGGCGAAGGTGAGCACCGCGCCGAGGACGGTGATGCCGGAGAGGGGGCGACCGCCGGTGGGGGCCAGGAGGTCGAGCGTGATCGAACCGGCCAGCTGACCCGAGATCGAGGCCATGCCCAGCAGGAGGACACCGATCCGGCGCACGAGGAACGCCGAGGTGCCGATGAAGACGACGCCGCACAGACCGCCGAGGTAGACCCACCAGGTGGTGGGCAGGGGGTGCCCCGACGTCCCGCGGACGAGGGTCGTCACCCCCCAGGCCGCGCCGAGGAAGACCGCTCCGACGCAGAAGTTGAGCCAGGTCGCAGCGAGGGGTGAACCCGACACCGCGGTCGACGCCCCGTTCAGGGCCTGCTGCACGCCGAGCAGGAAGCCGGCGGCCACGGCCGCGAGGGACGGCAGGACGATGGCGGCCTGTGCGGGTGTGCCGGTGAAACCGGGCGCGGCCGACACGACAGCGGCCGCCAGGATGACGGCCGCTCCCGCGAGCCGGGCCGCACCCGGGCGTTGCCGCACGACGCCGCCGATGCCCCGCGCGTCCACGATCAGGCCACCGACGGTCTGGCCCGCGATGGCGGACACGGTGAACACGGCGATGCCGGTCAGCAGGGCGACGGTCGACTGCGCCAGTGCGAACGTGCCGCCGAGCACGCCGGCCAGCAGGTACCGCCGGGGGAGCCGGCTGTCGCGGGCCGCGCCGCCGAGCGCGCGCAGCGCGCCACGAAGCGTGCGGGAGAAGACAGCCAGAACGGTCAGCAGTACGAGGCCGCCCGAGAAGCTGATCGCCGCTGCGGCGATGCCGTCGTCGATGCGGTGGCTCAGCTCCCCGTTCAGCCTGGCCTGTGCGGGCACCACCATGCCGGCGGCGATGGCCGCCACGACGGCCGGGGAAGCGCCCCATGAGGCCGGGGGGTGCGCGCGCATCGTGTGTCGCGGACCGCAGCGGGCACGACGTCGACCTGCCCCCGGCGGTGCGGAGGGAGTGCTCATGATGATCCCTTCGGAAGACGGAGTGGCTGGGCAGAGGCCGGCTGTCCCAGCCGTCGGGGATGCGTCGGCGCACGCCTCCTGCGGAGACGCTCAGAACGTCGTACGGGCGATGTCCTCGAGGATCGACGGCCGTTGCGGTGACCAGCCGAGCACCCGCCGGGCGGTGGCACCGGACGCCTGCTGGTCGAGCAGGAGCGCCTCGCCGAGCAGGCCGAGCCGGCCGAGCGTCTGGACCACGGGCTCGGGCTCGACCTTCCCGGACAGGCCGACGGAGCGGCTCACCGCCTCGGTGATCTCCCGCACGGTCGGGTTCACCCCGCCGGCGCCGATGAGGTACGAGCCGGCCGGGGCCTTCTCCAGCGCGAGCACGTACAGCTCGGCCAGGTCGTCCACGTGCACGGTGGTCCAGTGCTGGTCGCCGGGCCCGATCATGGTGAGGGCGGGGGAGCCGCCCGCGGTCCGCGGTCCGGCGGCGACGAGGTTCAGCAGACCGCCGCCGTGACCGTGGACCAGCGCCGGCGAGATCACCGACGTGCGGACCCCGATCGCCTCGCGCACGAGATGCGCGAGCGGCACGCGCCAGGCGGCCAGCCGCGGGGCGTTCATGGGGGTCGACTCGGTGATCTGCGAGCTGCTGCCGTGCACCCAGACGCCGGCGGTGTGCACGAACGGCCGGTTCGTGTTCCGCAGCCCGCGGAGGACGGCGGTGACTGCGATCTCGTCGACGGTCGCGCTGGTCTCGTCGCCGGGCGACGCGACGTGGATCACGCCGTCGGACGCCTTCGCGAGTTCCTGGAGGGCGTCGCCGTCGGACAGGTCGCCGAGCGCAGGCTCCGCGCCCCCGGCCCGAACCGCCTCGGCCTTGTCGGCGGAGCGGACCACGGCGGTCACCTGGTGCCCCGTGGAAACGAGCCGGTCGAGCACCGCGACTCCGATGTAGCCGGTGGCTCCTGTGAGCAGTACGCGCATGGTCTTCCGCTTCCGTGAGGTGGGTTCGGTGAGCTCGCACGACAAGGGTCATCCGCACGCAGCTATCGTGTCCAACGAATGTTTCCGAAGGCGCGATCGAGATCATCGATCGATGGGAGAGCGGTGGACCAGAGGAGACTGGAGTACTTCGTCGCGGTCGCCGAAGAGCTGAACTTCACGCGGGCGGCCCAGCAGCAGCACGTCACGCAGTCGACGCTCTCCGCGGGCATCAAGGCGCTGGAGAGCGACCTGAGGGTGGAGCTGCTCGCTCGATCCACGCGGTCGGTGCGGCTCACGGAAGCCGGTGCGGCGTTCCTGCCCGAGGCGCACGCCGCCATCGAGGCGCTCGACCGGGCTCGTGCCGCGGTGGAACCCTTGTCCACGGGAGTGCGCGGCCGTCTCACCGTCGGTCTCCTCAGCGGGCTGACCGTGATCGACGTCCCCGCTCTGGTAGGCGACTTCCACCGGCGTCACCCGGAGGTCCACCTGCGCACCGAGACGTCCCAGCGGGGGACCGCCGGCCTGATCGAGAGGATCAAGGCCAGCGACGTGGACGTGGCCTTCGTCGGAGCCGAGGTCCGGGACGAGCAGCTCAGAGCACGCCCCATCAAGAGGTTCGGGATCGCGTTGCTCGTTCCGTCCGATCACCCGCTGGCCGACCGGAGGGCCGTCGGGTTGCCGGACACCACCGGGGAGGTGTTCGTCGACATGCCGGCGGGTTTCGGCCAGCGCCGGCTCGTCGACGACGCGTTCGCGAGGGCGGGCTTGTCCCGCAGGGTGCTGATCGAGGTCTCCGACATCACCACGATCGCGGACTACGTGGCCCATGGCCTCGGAGTCGCTCTCCTGCCGCCGGACTTCGCCGACGCGGTCGGCGACCGGGTGAAGGTCGTACCGCTCGCCGACGTCCAGCTCTCCTGGACGCTCAGCGTGGTTGCTTCGGCGAACCGCCCGCCCACGCGTGCGCTGCACGCCTTCCTCGACCTGATCCCGCACCACATCCGACATGACCGGGTGTTCTGACCCGAGTGATCCGTATATCTGAGAAGCGGTTTCCTGAGAAATGGTAGCTGTGACCAACACCCGCTGGCCTCGTTCCGCGACACTTGCGGTACCGACCCCATGATCACGGGCCTGGAGCGAAACCCGAAACCTGGCGTCGGGAAACGCGCCAATCCGCTGATCAAGCCCACCGAACACCGCCGTGCGCGTGGCCCACCGGACAGTCGCCCCGCAACCGACGGGATGACGGCGTCAGCCTGAGCTCGACGCAGGCGGTCTGCCAATACGTCGGCTACCGCACGTCACGAGGTGTCGGCGGGGTGCTGACCGGCCCGGTGTCCTTCTCGGTGCCGGGCGACGCTGCTGAAGACTCGAGGAGCAGCGGGACGCCACTGCGTTCGCACACCCCTCGCAGCCTGTTGATCAAGTTCTGTGGAATCGGGACTCCGGTGCGAACCCGTTCTGCGCGACTGTTCGCTTCCGGATCGCCGGCCACGAGAACTGGCAAGTCGGGGTTGGTCGGCGGCGTTTCGTGCAAGATGTCGATGACCCCGTCGAGGTCGCGCCTGAAGTCGTCCCGGTCCCGGAAGAGCCCGGGGTCCAACGCCATGAAGAAGTGGCCGATGTCGGCTCGGCCGTCGGCTGGGTCTCGCAGCGGCCCGAACGACGATCCGGTGAGTGTCCCGGCGAGGATCTGAACGAGCATTGCGAGGCCGTAACCCTTGTGGCCCGCCTGCTCCGGTTCGCCCCCCAGAGGAGTGAGACCGCCCAGCCCGTGATCGAGCTGGCGTAGGGCGGTTGCAGGGTCGGTGAGCTCTCGCCCATCGCGATCTATGACCCAGCCCGGGGGCAAGGGGCGATCATCGAGTTCGTGGACCTTGAGCTTGTTGACGGCGGCTGTGGTCGTCGACATGTCGAGCAGGAATGGAGGCCGGTCGGGCCCGGTAGGTGCGGCGAAAGCGAGGGGGTTGGTGCCCAAGCGGGGCCGCGCCCCGCGGGTGGGCACCATGACGGTCTTGCGGGTCGTGGTGGTGACCAGGCCGATCATGCCCCGCTGGGCGGCGATCGCCGCGTAGTGGCCTGCGGCGCCGAAGTGGTGGGAGTTGCGCACGGCCACGAATCCCGCCCCCGCTTCTCGGGCCTTGTCGACCGCACGGCGCATACCCAGCAGCGCGGCGGGGTGACCGAGGCCGCCCCGCCCGTCGATGAGAGCGGAGATCGAGGTCTCCCGGACGACCTCGGGGCGGGCCGCGGGTTGCAGGTGCCCGTCGCGGAGCAGCGCCTCGTAGGACGACAGCATCTGGATGCCGTGCGATTCGACACCGGCGAGATCGGTGTCGACCATCACGCCGGCAGTCGTCTCGGCCAGGTCACGGGGCATGCCCCACGCGGCGAAGATCCGGACGATCTGCTCCCGGAGCAGCTCCGCGGGGAACCGCGCGGCCGTGGCCCGACTGTCGCCCGCCGGCTGGGTTGCGGGAGCGGTCGCGCCGCGAGTCCGGCTCACGAAGGCACTCGCCGGGCCGCCGTCGCTCCATTTCGCTGCCGCAGGGCTTCTTCGATGGCCGCGCGGCTGGCGTCCTCGCTGTCCCGCTTCGCCTCGGCCTGCTCGGCGATGGCGGCCGCGCGATCGAGCGGGACGACCACGACACCATCGGCGTCGCCGACGATGACGTCGCCGGGGCGGACGACAACCCCGCCGATGGCGACCGGCTCGGCGAGGATGCCGGGTCCGTTCTTGTACGGCCCGGCCGGGGTGACGGCGCGGGCGAAGACCGGCATCCCGTACTCGGCCAAGCCGCTCGCGTCGCGGATGGCGCCGTCGATGACGAATCCCGCGAGGCCTTTGGCCTTGGCCCGGCCGCCGATCAGCTCGCCGATCAGCGCACGAGACTCGTCGCCGCATCCATTGACGACGATGACGTCGCCCGGGCGGGCGAGCTCGAGGGCCTTGTGGATGAATAGGTTGTCGCCTTCGCGGGTCCACACGGTGAAGGCGCTGCCGTGGACGGTGGCGCCGGACCACACCGCACGGATTCGGGAGTCTACGCACCCCATTCGCAGCATCGCGTCGCCGATGTTCGCTGCCGGCAGGGCAGAAAACCGATCGAGCAGGGCGGGGTCGACCCGGGGGAAGTCCACGTCGGGTTCGGGGGCGCTGGGTGTCGTCATGTGTGCTCCGTGGAATGGGAGGGTCAGCGTTCTGCGCGAACGAGCGGGAGCAGCGTCTCGAACACCTCGGTGCTCTCGGTCCAGTACTGTGCGTACGCCTCGGCGTCCTTGTGGCTGGGCGCCAGCCCGAGGTCCTGCATCTTGCGGATGAACTCCTGGTCGCTCATGACCTCACCCATGGCCTCGGACATGGCGGTGACGCACTCCTGTGGGGTCCCAGCCGGGAACGCGTAGCCGCGCGACGAGGCGACCTCGACGTCGTGACCCTCTTCGGCGAAGGTGGGCACGTCGGGCAGGAACGGGCTGCGCTCGTCGCCGAAAACGCCGATGACGCGGACCTCACCGTTGGCGGCCATCGGGGTGAGGTCGCTGACGTTGGCCAGGAGGAGGTCGACGTTCCCGCCCAGGAAGGCGGTCGTTGCCGGTGCGCCGCCTTCGGAGAAGTGAACGGGGGAGATCGTTGCGCCGGTCACCCGCTCCAGCTCGAGCAGGACGAAGTGCTCGTTGCTCGCCGGACCGGTCGTCGTCGCCTGGAGCCGGCCGGGTGCGGCGAGTGCGGCCTCGACGAGGTCGGTCGGCGTCCGGATCGGGCTGTCGGGTCGGACCGCGACCGCGCTGGGGTCGATGACCTGCAGGCCGATCGGTGCGAAGCTGTTGCGGTCGTAGGCCGCCTGGCGGCTCTCGTCGAGCACGGAGACGATGGCGGAGGGGAAGTTGACCGTGCCCATCGTCTGCCCGTCGGGCTGGGCGTTGGCGAGGGCGGTGAGCCCGACCTGGCCGCCGGCGCCCGGGCGGTTCACCACGTTGATGGTGGCGTCGAGCTTGCTCTCCAGTGCCGTGGCCATCATGCGGGCACCGACGTCGGTGCTGCCGCCGGCGTCGTAGCCGACGACGAGTTCGATGGGCCTCTGCGAGAAGCAGTCGGCCGGGTCACCGGGCGTCGTGGCGCCGCCCCCTTCACTCGTGTCGGCGCAGCCGGCCGTGACGGCCGCGAGTGCCAGCGCGGCGCTGAAGACTGTGAGCCGACGCATGGGGATCTCCTTCGATCGCTGGGCGTTGTGGGTGTAGGGCGAGAACGGGAACCGCTCATACTGTTGCGTCGGTGGGTAGGTCGGCCTTGCCCTGCGGTTTCAGGCGCGAGCCGAGGACAGAACTGACGACGATGACGGCGGCGACGATCAGCAGTGTCAACGAGATCGGCCGGGTGAGGAAGATGGAGAAGTCACCGCGGGAGATCTGCAGCGACTGCCTCAGAGCTGATTCGATGAGCGGGCCGAGGATCAGTGTGAGAACCAGTGGGGCCAGGGGCACGTTGAGCCGCCGAAATACCAGCCCGACGACGCCGAAGAAGAGCATCAGGTAGACGTCGATAATGCTGTTGTTGATGGCGTACGAGCCGATGATGATGAATACGAGGATCAGTGCGGAGAGCACCGGGTAGGGGATGGCGAGGAGCCTGGTCCACAGCCCGACCAGCGGGACGTTGAGCAGCAGCAGGATCGCGTTGCCGATGAAGAGGCTGGCGATGACCGTCCAGACCAGGAGGGGTTCTTCCACGAAGAGCCGGGGACCGGGTGTCAGGCCGTTCATGAGGAACGCCCCCATCAGGACGGCGATGGCCGGTGAGGTAGGGATTCCCAGTGTGAACAGCGGGACCAGCGCCGCGTTGGCGTGAGCGTTGTTCGCCGTCTCCGGCGCGGCAACCCCCTCGACGGCGCCGCTTCCCAACTCGGATCGATAGCGGCTGATCTTGCGTTCGCTGCTGTAGGCCAGAAGCGAGGAGATCGCGTTCGTGACGCCGGGGACGAGGCCGATGAGGAACCCGATGCCCGTCCCCCGCCCGATCGCGGGAGCGGCCCGGCGCAGGTCCGTCCTGGTCGGGAGCAGCTCGCGCAGCGTCGGTGCCGAGGGGCGCCGGGCGGTGCCGCCGGCGTTGGCGAGCAGCTCGCCCAGCCCGAACACACCCACCAGGACCGGCACGAAGCTGACGCCGTCGAAGAGGTGCGCGCTACCGAACGTGAACCGGGGCAGGCCGGCGATCGGGTCGATGCCGACCATCGCGATGAGCATGCCGACCGAGGCGGAGATCAGGCCGGTGACGACCGACTCACCTATCAGGCCGACGAGCAGGGCGATGCCGACGATGACCAGGGAGAAGAACTCCGGAGGCCCGATGCGCAGGCCGAGGTCGGCCAGCGGTTCGGCGGCGAGTACCAGGCCGATCGTCGCGATGGTGCCGCCGATGAACGAACCGACCCCCGCGATGGTGAGAGCAACGCCTGCGCGCCCCTTCTTGGTCATCTCGTAGCCGTCGATGCACGTGATGGCCGATTCGCCCTCACCCGGGATGTTGAGCAGAACGCTGGTGATCGTGCCGCCGTAGGCGGTGCCGTAGAAGATCGCCGCGAGCATGATGATCGCTGAGGCGGTGTCGAGCGTGAACGTCAGCGGGATCAGGATGGCTATGCCCGCGGTGGAGCCGATGCCGGGCAGCAGCCCGAGAAGGGTTCCGATGACGCACCCGATCAGGGCGAGCACCAGGTTCTGCGGGGTGAGGGCCGCAGCGAAACCGGCGAGCAGGTCGGAGAACGTGTCCACGGCTGTCCCTCAGAACCCCATCGACCGGAGCAGCGGGATCGAGGATGTGGGCAGGTGCACGGACAGCAGTCCGGCGAACACGGTGTAGACGCCGAAGCTGCCCAGCGCCGAGAGGGTGAGGGTCAGCACCCAGCCACGGCGGGCCAGCACCTTCAGCTGGAAGAGCAGGAACAGGAGCATGGCGAGCTGGAACCCGAGGACTTCCAGCAGGGCTGTGACCGCGGTCAGGCTGCCCAGCACCAGGAACACCTGCTTGAGCCGTAGCGGCTCGTCGTGGGGCTCCACGGCTCGGTCCTCGGAGATGCCGGCCACCTCGGCCGGTTCGGGGGGCGCCGGCCGCGCCCGGAGACGCTGAGCCAGCCAGACGGCTGACATCGCGCCCAGCAGTACTGCCAGCCAAAGGGGCAAGAAGCCCGGCCCCGGCCCTATCGGCGTCCAGTAGCCGAGCTCGGCCGACGCGATGACGACGCAAACCGACAAGAGCAGCAGCAACACCGGCACCGCCACCGCCGCTGCCAACTCCCGGGGCTGGGTGCGTGCGCCGTCCTGAGTGAGGTCGCCCGCCTCGGGGGGCGGGGTTGTCGGCCTGGCCACCTGACTCACCTGACTTTCGGTCACTGGCATCTCCCCGGCCCGTACGAGGAACCGTCTGGGGGCTCTGTGGGGCGCCGGGACGTCGCACGATCGACTGTCTTCTCATAGAGTGAGAAGACTTCTCGAATCACTCCTGCCGCGCAACTATCGGGCGATGGCTGAGTGATGTCAAGTGCATGCCTTCGGGAGGCGCGGCGACGTCCACTTGACGTTGCTGCTCCGCCGATGGACGATACGTTCGTTGAGAAGATCTCTCATACAATGAGAAGTTTGTGGTAGGTCGCCCGAAGATGCAGGTGTCGCCTGCGCGGGGACCTCGACGTCGTCAGGGAGCCCGAAGTGACTCACAAGCGCGTGCTCATCACTCCCCAGTTCCTCGTCCCGGGCGATCCGGTGGACCAGTGGCTGCGGGAGCACGGGTGCGAGACGGTCCACCGCGCGTACCAGGGGCCCCGAACTCACGAGGAGCTCGTCGAGCTGTTCCACGACGTGGACGCCGCGATCATCGCCAGTGACCGGATCTCCGCGGCCGTCATGGATGCCGCACCGAGGCTGCGGGTGATCGCCCGCCCCGGCGTCGGTTACGACTCCGTCGACGTCGCAGCAGCGACTGAACGGGGCATCGCGGTGTGCAACATGCCGGGGATCAACCGGACCGCGGTTTCCGAACTCACGATCGCCCTGCTGCTCCTCTGCGCGCGACGCATCCCGACCAACATCGACGACGTCCGCGCCGGTTCATGGCAGCGGCTGGAGGGACGTGAGCTGCGCGGGGCGACCCTCGGGCTCGTCGGGCTGGGCGCCATCGGGAAGGCGGTCGCCGCACTGGCGCGCAGCTTCGGGATGACGATCCTCGCCCACGACCGCGCCGAGGACCCGGAGTACGCGGCGCGGCACGGTGTGCGGTACGTGGGAACCGAGGAGCTGCTCGGCGAGTCCGACTACGTGAGCCTGCACATGTTCCTCGACAGCAGCACCCGACACTGGATCGACGAAGCCAAGCTGGCGATGATGAAACCGACCGCTTACTTGATCAACACCTCACGAGGGGTCATCGTGGACGAGGCAGCGCTCTACCGCGCGCTGACCAATGGTGCGATTGCCGGCGCCGCGCTCGACGTCACCGAGGTCGAACCGCTGCCGACCGACAGTCCGCTGCGGCGCCTGAGCAACGTGTACATCACCCCGCACCTCGGCGGAGTGACCCGTGAGGCACGACAGCGGTCGGGTTGGGGTGCGGCGCACAACGTGCTCAACATCCTCGACGGGCATGAGCTGACCGATGTCGTCAATCCCGAGGCGCTCGCCGTGCGACGGAACGGCGACAGGGCGACGGCGGGAAGTGGCTGACCGCGGCAGGGTGTCGTGACCCGAGGCCGGCTGAGCGGTGACGAGACAGACGGCAGCCCAGGCGGCGATACCCGTACGTGCAATCGTTACCCGTCACATCGGCCCCGGCTATCTACCCCCGAGGAGGAAGTTGTGCCATCGGAGGGGCTCTCGACGATGCGATCTCTGGAGCGTGCCATCGACGTACTCGAAGTTCTCGAGAATGCGCGTGCCCCGCTCCGGCTGAGTGAGATCGCTCGCCGGGCAGGCCTGCACGTGGCGACGACCCAGCGGATCCTCGCGGTGTTGGAGCGGCGCGAACGCGTCGAGCACGACGGCATGACATACCGGACCGGTGTGGCCATGTTGTTCGGCGCACACTCTTACCTCGCCACGAGTGCGCTGGCCCAGTCGGCGCACCCGGTCCTGCAGGAACTGGCGAGCAGTACGGGCCTGACCACGTCCATCTTCGTCCGCACCGGCTGGTCCCGGGCGGTGATCGCCCGGGTCGAGGGAACTCGGCCGCTGCGGTACGAACTTCCCATCGGGGAGCGTCTACCGCTGCAGCTGGGGGCCGGCAAGGTCCTCACCGCGGACATGGCCCGGGACGAGATCAAGCAGCTCCTGGACCAGACCGGTCCGATCGTGGCCGCCGACGGCCGACGCATCACACGGAAGGCCTTCATGGCCGAGCTCGCCAAAATCCGGCAGCAGGGGTTCGGGGTCGCCTACAGCGAACGGGTGCTCGGTATGGCTTCCGTGGCCGCGCCGGTGCTCCGTTCCGACGGGCACTACGCCGCGGCGGTGCAGGTCTCGGCGCTCGCGGAGGATCTGAAGAGCCAGGAGCTGGAGTTGCTCAGCGTCGAGGTCCGCCGCGCTGCTGCCGCGGTCTCCCAACGACTGCCCTGACCGCCGCGCGGTTCCCCTGGCTCGCTGCCCGCCGAGGGCCGTATCGACGTGGGGGTGCTCGATGCGTCACGGACGACCGCCTCTTCATCGCGCTCACTTCGATCAACAACCTGGTCGTGGCGTCGTTCACGACGTCCTTCTCCCTCGCCTTCCGTAGCCCGGACGCCTGTCCGTCCGCGGGCGGCACCCGAGCGCCCGCGTCGCGTCAGGGGGCGAAGCCCAGCGCCGAGGAGAGCCGGGCGGCGGTGTCGCGGAGCGCGAGGACCTTGCCGGAGTCCAGGTCGGGGGACAGCGTGTGCACGGTGCCGATGATCGCCACGGTGGCCACGATCACGCCCTCACGGTCGAGGACCGGCGCCGCGATGACGCGCACACCGACGTTGATCGTGTCGCTGACGGCCACGCCCGTCCGCCGCGCGTCGTCGATCCGCCGGCGGATGCGGTCGGCCTGGGGCTCGTCGAGCTGGTCGAGGAGCGCGTCGACGCGGTCGGTCCGGTGGGCGAGGAAGACGGCCGCCTGTGCGGCGTCGAGGTTCAGGGTGCGACCGACCCGGATCGAGATGTTGAGCACCCGGTTCTCGGGTTCGTGGCAGCGCACGACCACCGGGCTGCGTCCGGCCCACACGCTGAGGACGGCGGTCTCCTCCGCCACGTCCGCCAGGTCGCGCAGGTAGGGGTCGGCGATCTCGACCACCCCGAACCCGTTGAGCGCCAACGTCCCCACGTGCGCGAGAAGGGGGCCCAGGCCGTAGCCGGTGCCGTCCCGCTCGAGGAAGCCGGCGTTCGCGAGCGACGCCAGGTACCGGTGGGCGGTGGTGCGCCCGACCCCGAGTTCGGAGGCCACCTGCGCCACCCGCACGGTGCGGTGCTCGGAGGAGAACATCCGGACCACCTGGGCACAGCGGGCGACCACCTGGATGTCGGTGCCACCGGTCTCGATCGCCTCGGTCATGTCGCTCCCGTCCTCGTCGTGCTCACTGTTCCGCATCACGGTCACGCAGCGCGCATATTGTCCACGATGAGGGCGACCGAGCTCGATCAGGCCCCGCTTCCTGTGATCTGGGCGTCGCATCGTGGTCATCGCGTTCGATGAGCGATACAACCTTCTCTGCAATGCCGCAGAGTGAGGAGCCTGCCGATGACGGCGATCAGCGACATCCTCTGGGGGTCGGTCGACCTCCACGTGCACTCCGGGCCGAGCCCGTTCCCTCGCCGCTTCACCCACGCCGAGGCCGCCCGCGATGCGGGCGAGCGTCTCGGGATGCGGGGCATCCTGTGCAAGTCGCACCACCACAACACGGTGATGGACCTCCTGTCGATGAAGGACCAGCTCGACGGGTTGAGCTGCCGCGCCTTCGGCGGGATCGCGATGAACAACCAGGTCGGCGGCGTGAACCCGTTCGCCGTCGAGATGTCGCTGCGCATGGGCGGCAAGGCGGTCTGGCTGCCGACCTTCTCCTCGGGCAGGCACATCGACTGCCACCCCGAGGGCACCGGGTTCCCCACCGCCACGGTCGAGCTGCGCAACGTGGAGGTGTCCATCCGCAAGGAGGACGGCACCCTGCTCGACGAGCTGCACGACGTCCTCGGTCTCGTCGCCGAGAGCGGTGCGCTGCTCTCCGGCGGGCACATGGACCCGGACAGCATCGAGGAAGTCTTCACCGAGGCGAAGGCGCGCGGCGTCCGCCGGCTGATCGTCAGCCACCCGAACTTCGTGATCGGGGCGCAACCGGAGCAGGCGCGCCGGCTCGTGGAGCTCGGGTCGTACGTGGAGCACGAGGTGTCCATGTACGACCCCGAGGGCACCAAGAAGTGGGACCCGAAGATCCTCAAGGACTGGATCGACGCGATCGGCCCCGAGCACACGGTGCTGGCGTCCGACCTCGGGCAGGCGAACCGGGAGCTGCCCGTCGACGCGTTCCTGCGGGTCGGCGAGATCCTGCTCGACCTCGGCGTCGAGGAGAAGGACCTGCAGCGCATGACCCGGGACAACCCCGCCTTCCTGCTCGGGTTGGAGAACTGATGGCCTACGCGTCCACCGATCCGCGCTCCCAGCTCGCCACCGCCGAACGGCCGGTGGGGGACGAGGGCATCGCCGCCCCGGAGTTCGCGGACTTCACGGCCACCGAGCCCACCGAGGTGAGCGACCTCGGCTCGCGCACCTGGATCGTGCGGGCGCAGAACGTCGTGCTCGCCTACACCGACGCGGTGGCGGGCGAGGTCCTCCGTCGCACCGGCGACCCCGACGAGTACGTGGTGGTGCTGCCGCACGAGACGTCCGCCGCCCGCGCGCGTGCCGGCGGGGCGGAGGTGGAGCTCTCCGGCCAGGGCGTGATGGTCGTGCCGCCAGGGGAGAGCGAGGTCGTGGCGGAGGCCGCCACGCACCTGGTGCGGCTGTTCCGGCCGGACGCCCCGGGCGTGGCGGAGCGCGCCGTCAACGCCGCGTCGTACGCCGAGCCGCACCCGCGGGTGGCGATCGAGGACCGCTGGCCCGCCCCGGTGGACGGCGACCGGCTGCGGGTCTACCCGGTCGGCGGGATCGAGCGCAGCCCGGACCGCTTCGGCCGGATCTTCCGAACCCGTTCGTTCATGGTCAACTTCCTCTACCCGCACCAGGGCCCGCGTGACCCCGAGAAGCTCTCGCCCCACCACCACGACGACTTCGAGCAGGTCTCGCTCGCGGTGCGCGGCGAGTTCACCCACCACATCCGCACGCCGTGGACGACGGCCCGCTCCCGCTGGCGCGAGGACGTCCACGAGACGCTCCCCAGCCCGTCGGTCGCGGTGATCCCGCCCCCGACGGTGCACACCAGCGAGGCGGTGGGCTCCGGGCAGAACCAGCTGCTCGACATCTTCGCCCCGCCGCGGCGCGACTTCTCGGCCAAGCCCGGCTGGGTGATCAACGCCGACGAGTACCCCGCGCCGTGAGCGACGTGCTGCGGGCGCCGGCGCTCGGGACGTGGGTGAAGCTGAGCTCCCCGACCACCGTCGAGATCATGGCCTACGCGGGCTTCGACTTCGTGGTGGTCGACCTCGAGCACACCCTGCTCGACCTCGGGACCACCCAGACGATGATCTCGCTGGCCCGCGCGTCCGGGATGCTGCCGTTGGTGCGGGTGCCCGACCACACCGCGTCGACGATCCAGCGGGTGCTCGACGCGGGCGCCGCGGGTGTCCTCGTGCCGCACGTGGACACCGCGGAGCAGGCCGGCGCCGTGGCCCGCGCGTGCCGGTTCCCGCCGCACGGCACCCGCGGTGCGGGTTCGACCGGCCCCGCGGGCCGGTGGGGCCGGCTGTCCCGGGCGGAGTACGTGCGGCACGGCAACGACGAGGTGCTCTGCATCCCGCAGCTCGAGAGCGGCCGCGCCGTCCGGGAGGCCGGTCGGATCGCCGCCGTGCCGGGCGTCGACGCGGTGTTCCTGGGCGCCGCCGACCTGGCGATGGACGTCGGCACCAGCGACGTGGCCGACCTGCTGGCCGCAGTGCGCGCCGCCGCCCGGGACGCGGGCGCGCCGGTCGGTTCCGCCGCCGCATCCGCCTCGGCGGCGCGCGCGGCCCTCGACGCGGGCGACACCTTCGTCGTCTGCTCCAACGACACGTCGATGCTGGCCGCCGCCGCGGTCGACACCGTCGCCGCCGTCCGCCGCGCGTCCGCGGCCTCCTCCTAGCCCTTCCTCGAGCAGACTGGAGCAACTCCATGAGCGCCTCCTCGACGACGTCGTCGTGGAACCAGCAGCGTCGGACCCTGATCCCCGCGACCGTCGTCGGCACCGTCCTCGAGTGGTACGACATGTTCGTCTACGCGCAGGCGGCGTCGCTGATCTTCGCGACGATCTTCTTCCCCTCGTTCTCCGGTTCCGCGGGCACGCTGGCCGCGCTCGCGACCTTCGGCGCCGGGTACATCGCCCGGCCGGTGGGTGCGATCGTGTTCGGCCACATCGGCGACAAGCTCGGCCGCAAGACGGCCCTGAGCCTCACTCTGATCATGATGGGCCTGTGCAGCACGCTGATCGGCGTGCTGCCGACCTACGAGTCGGTCGGGATCCTCGCGCCGACCCTGCTGGTCGCGCTCCGCCTGCTGCAGGGCCTCGGCTCGGGCGCGGAGTTCGCCGGCTCGTTCGTGATGGTCGCGGAGTTCGCCCCGGCGAATCGGCGCGGGTACTGGGCGTCGTTGCCCGGCACCGGCGTGTACGGCGGCATCATCCTGGCCACGATCGTCGGCCTGACGGTGTTCCAGCTGCCCGACGAGCAGCTCTACAGCTGGGGCTGGCGGCTGCCCTTCCTGGTCAGCTTCGTGCTGATCATCATCGGCCTGGTCCTGCGGTTGCGGCTGGCCGAGTCGCCGGTGTTCAAGGACCTGAAGCAACGCAAGGAAGCGCACAGCATCCCGTTCGTCGCGATCTTCCGGAAGTCGCCGAGGACCCTGCTCCTCGCGATCCTGCTCACCGCGCCGATCGCCTTCAACGCCCACGTCAGCTCCACGTACTCGCTCACGTTCGGGGTCGAGCAGGGGGTGAGCCGCACCGGTGTCCTGCTCGGCTCGCTGCTGGGCGCGATCGCCGCGTTCTGCCTGGTGCCGGTGGCCGGGCGGCTGTCGGACCGGTTCGGGCGCCGTCCGATCTACATGATCATGACTGCCCTCGGGGCCGTCGGGAGCTTCCCGTACTTCATGTTGATCCTGGCAGGCACCGACGTCTCCTTCTGGGCCGCCCACGTGCTGATCATGGCGCCGTTCACCCAGGCGCTGACCGGTGCGCAGGCCGCGTTCCTGGCCGAGCTCTTCGAGCCGCGGCACCGCTACACCGGTGTGGCGCTGTCGCGTGAGCTCAGCACCGCACTCCTCGCCTCGATCGCCCCCGTCACGGCCCTGGGCCTGATCACCGCGGCGGGTGGACGGCCGTGGCTGCTGGCGGCCTTCATGTCGGTGCTCAGCCTGGCCGCATTCGCCGCCGCGTACTTCCTCCCCGAGACCAGGGGCAAGGACATGCTGGCCGCAGACACCGACGACGCGGCAGCACTCGCAGCGGAACGCGCAGGAGGGAAGGTGCCGTGATGATCCCGACGTACGACGAGCTGCTCGCTCGTACCGATGCCCCCGCGGGCTCGGCGTGGGGTCTGTGGGGCGCCGACGACCAGCTGGGAACACTCAACTTCCTCACCCCGGAGCGCGTGGTGCGCGCCGCCGGGCTGGTCCGCACCGGGACGCGGTTCAACCTGGACTTCCCGGTGAACGCCTTCGACCCCTACCCCTCCGGCACCCGCCACCCCGCGCGGCACCACACCTTCGCGAACAACCCGTGGCACCGCGACGACTGGGTGGACTCGTTCTACATGCAGTCGTCGTCCCAGATCGACTCCCTGCGCCACGTCGGGCACCCCGAGCACGGCTTCTACGGCGGCCGGGCGAAGGAGGAGATCACCGACGACGGCGACACCCTGGGCATCCAGAACTACGCGCAGACGGGAATCGTGGGCCGCGGCGTGCTGCTCGACGTCGACCGGTACCTCGCCGCGCAGGGCAGGCCGCTGCAGCTCAACGACCCGACGGCGTTCGACGCCGACCTCCTCGGCGCCGTCGCCGACGCCCAGGGCGTCCGGGTCGAGGAGGGGGACCTGCTGCTGATCCGCACCGGCTGGGCCGGGCGCTACCTGGCGCTGACGGAGCAGGAGCGCGCAGCGCTCAACTCCGCCCGCTCCACGCCCGGGCTCGCCCAGACCGAGGCGGTGGTGCGATGGTTGTGGGACCACCGGGTCGCGATGGTCGCGGCCGACAACACCGGCGTCGAACGGTTCCCCGCGCAGGACTCCGATTTCGTCGTCGACGGGCTCCCGAAGCCGGAACGCGGCCCCGACCACAACGGGATGATCCACCGCCCGCTGATCGCCCTGCTCGGCATGGCGATGGGCGAGCTGTGGGCACTCGACGAGCTGGCGGCCGACTGCGCCGCGGACGCGCGCTACGAGTTCCTGCTCACCGCGTCCCCGCTCAACCTGACCGGCGGCGCCGGCTCGCCGAGCAACGCGATCGCGATCAAGTGATGCGCGTCGGGTTGGCCCTGGACCTGGGCAGCGACGGGGCAGCGGGACCGGTCGCCACGCAGATCCAGGCGGCGCAGCCGTTGCTGCGGGCCGCCGAGGCGGCCGGGTTCGACTCGGTGTGGCTCGGTGAGAGCTACCACCCGCGACCGGAGGCGTTCCACCTGCCGTCGCCGCTGATGGTGCTCGCGCACCTGGCGGCCCGCACCACGCTCGGGCTCGGGACCGGGGTGCTGCTCGCCCGTGCGCAGCACCCGGATCGGCTGGCCGTGGAGGCCGCGTTGCTCGACCAGCTCAGCGACGGCAGGCTCACGCTCGGGATCGGGTTGGGCGGCGACGTGCTGCGCGGGCGGTTCGGCGGCCCGGACCTGCCGGGCGGCAGGATGCTGGACGAGCTGCTGGCCCGGCTGCGCGAGCTCTGGCGGCGCCCCGAGGTCGTTCCGGGTCCGCACCGACCGGGCGGCCCACCGGTGCTGGTCGGCGGGCGCGGTCCGGCGGCGGTCCGGCGGGCGCTCGAGCTCGGTGAGGGCTGGTACGGCGCGACGAACTACTCGGACCGGCTGGTGATGGCACAGGCCGCGGCGTACCGGGCCGCAGGTGGCACGGGCGAGGTCGCGGTGAACCGGATCTGCGTCGTCGACGCGGACGGCGGGCGGGTCGACCGGCACCTCGACCGGGTCCGCGCCTACTACCGCGACCGGGCCGCGTGGGACATCGGCCGGGAGGCGGGGGACCCGGAACCGGTCCTGGTCGGCGGCCCCGACGCCGTGCGGGCCGGGCTGGAACGCCTCCGCGACGCGGGGGTGAGCAGCGTGCAGCTGCGCGTCGCCCCGCTCGGCGTCCCCGCGGACGCGGCGTTGCGGACGGTCGAGGCGATCGCGGGCCAGCATGGTGGCTTTACTGGCGGAATGTGCCAGTAGAGCCACCATGCTGGCATTGGGCCTGTGGCGGCGACGTCACAGGCTGAGCAGCAGGTCGCGGACCGCCGCCGGCTGGGAGAGGAACGGGTGGTGGCCGGCGTCGAGTTCGACGACGTTTCCGGCCTTGCGGCCGAACTCGCGCTGCAGCCGGGGTGGGGTGCCCTCGTCCCGGGCGCAGACGAGGTAGGTCGAGGGCACCTGCTGCCAGGCCGATGCGCCGACCGGCTGTGCGGTCACGTGCACGCTCTGCCGGGAGAGGTGCTGCGACGCCTGCGCCTGCACGTCGGGGTCGCAGTCCTGCAGGAACGTGTCGACGAGCAGCTCGGGGCGGACCCCGAACGTGCCGGTGTCCGGGTCGACGTCGAGGAACGGTGCGGGGTTGCCGTCGCCGAAGTCGGACAGGCTCTGCCCGACCTCGGGGAGGTAGCTCGAGATCAGCAGCAGGTGGCGCACCGACGCGACGCCCGCGGCGGCTTCCGCGGTGACGATGCCGCCGTAGCTGTGGGCGACCACGACGGTCGGTTCGTCGCCGTCCTGCAGCACCTGCCGGACGGCGGCGACGTCCTCGGGCAGCCCGGGACCGCCTGCGCCTGCCGGCACGCCCGCCTCACCGCAGCTGGGCAGGGCCGCAGCGGTGCTCGGCACCCCGCGGTCCTGCAGCAGGTCCGCTGTGCGGTGCCACCACCACGACCCGTCCCGCACGCAGGCCCCGTGCACGAACACAACCCTCATCCCATCGCCCCTTCCGCCGCCGGTGCGTGTCACCAACGCTAGACGTAACGGCTATTACGTGAAAATCTGACCGGGTGGGACGGCACAAGCAGCCGCAGATCAGGCAGCGGCTCCTCGAGGCGTGCACCGACCACGCCCTCGCCCACGGCCTCCCGGACCGGCTCGAGCCGCTGGCAGCCGCCGCCGGGACGTCGGCCCGCATGTTGATCTACCACTTCGGCACTCGGGACGGGTTGCTGCGCGCCGTCCTCGGCCAGGCCCGCCGGCGGCAGCTCGAGATGTTCAGCGACCTCCTGCAGGCGCGGTCGGACGAGCCCTACCCCGCCACGTTGTACCGCGCCTGGACCGAGATGACCGGACCGCGGGGTCGGCCCTACCTGCGGATGTTCGGGCAGCTGCGGGAGAGCGCGGAGCAGCAGCTGTGGCCCGGCTTCCGGCGCGAGGCCACCACCGACTGGCTCGCGCCGCTGGAACACGGCCTGCGCAGCATCGGGCGGCCCGGCCTCGCGACCCTGGTCCTCGCCGTGATCCGCGGCCTCATCATGGACCTCGACGCCACCGGTGACACCGCCCGGACCGACCAGGCGTTCCGCGACTTCCTCGCCACGATGACGGTCGGACCCGTCGAGACCGGGGTCGACCTCCCGGAGCGCTGACGCGGACGCGGAACGGCGGCAGATCTGACCAGCCGGGGCTCACAACCGCGCGACGAACCTGGCGAGCGCGGTTCGATTCGCCTCGTCGTCGCTCTCGTGGGGCAGGGCGAGGTAGGGGAGCCCCTCCGCCCGGCAGGCCTCGGCGAACCGGGACGGGTGCGGGGACGGGCGCTCCACGGCGATGACGCCGTCGACGCGGTGGCGGCGGGCCTGGGCGATCATCCAGCTCGTGCTCCGCATGTCGAACAGGAACAGCTGGCGGGCCGTCAGCGTGCGCAGCGGGTCGCCGTGGACGGTGCGTGCGTAGGTGGCCGGCATAGCCGCGTACGGGCTCCCGACGAGCACGGCGTCGTGGGCCTCCCGGAGGTGCGCGTGGAACCGCGGCTCGCCCGTCATGCTCCAGAACAGCAGCCGCCGTCGCTCCCGCGGGTACGCGCCGACGCCGTCGGCCACCCGCGCCTCGACGTCGGCGAGGTAGTCGCGGGCGAGGGCCAGTCCTGTTGAGGTTCCGCGGTGCCACGTCGCCTGGTACGCGGCGACCTGGTCGCGCAGGGAGACCGGGCAGCGCGGGGCTGCGGCGACGAGGTCGGCGGCCCGGGTCATGACGTCCATCTGCTGGTTGACCAGGTCCATCGTGTGCGCGAGCGCGCCGGGGGTGAGCGCGCGGCCGGTGCGGGCCTCGAGCTCGGCGAGGAAGCGGCGGTTCTGGTCGAGGCGCAGCTCGAGCCGGCCGGGGTCGACGAGGTCCTCGCCGTGGTCGCGGATGAGCTCCCACCAGTTGTCCGGCGGTATCCGCCGCTCCGGCGAGGAGAAGTTGAAGTCGAGGGGGTAGCAGTCGCACCCGAGCGCGCGGGCCCACAGCTCGGTGACCCTCAGCTCCGACTCGTTGCGGGTGCTGCCGACGACGAGGGTCGGCGTCGGCAGCCCGCCCCACGGTGCGTGCTCGGGCTCCAGGCCGGCGGCGAGCCCGAGGCCGAAGAAGTGGGGTCCGGCGTAGCCGCGACGGTGCAGCGCCTCGGTCAGGGCCGGGGCCCGACCACCCGCGCTGATCACGAAGTTCCAGTAGTTGATCACGAGGACGGCGATGCCCAGCGCGTTCGCCATCTCCTCGGCCTCGTCGCTCGTGCACACCAGGAACGGGTGCCCCCGGCTCGCTCCGGCGCGCACGTCGTCGAGCCACCTGCGTTGGTGCTCCCGGATCCGCCGGACCGCGGGGAGCCGGTCCGGAACGCTCGTCACCGGACCCCCGCGGTGTGCAGGGAGGTCACGAACGCCGCGATCTGGGCGGTCACGTCCTCGGGCAGGTGGGCGGTGTAGGGCTGGCGGGGCAGGTGCAGGGTCGGGATCCCGGCCGCGCGCAGGGCCGCGATCTCGTCCGGCGTCTCCCACAGCTGGGCCTCGTCGCCGTCGAGGTCGAAGAAGATCACACCGTCCGGGCGGGATCCGACCGCGGCGTCGACGCAGCGCTCGACCGTGCGGGCGAGGGGGAACTCCACCGAGCAGGCGGGCATGGCGTCGTAGCGGGCGGCGATGCCGTCGAGCGGAGCGCCGCCCGAACGCACCGGCCACCACGCGCAGCGGTCGCCCCAGCAGTGGTCGTCGCCCACGACGACGGCCCCGCACGTCTCGATGGCCCGGTACACCGCCGGGTGGTCCTGGGGGCTGCCGGCGAGGTGGATGCGCACGGGGTCGGTGGGCGCCACGGGCGGTGGGGTGTCTTCCAGGAACGCCGCGAGCAGGTCGTTGTGGGCCTCCCTGGGCATGACGGCCGCGGAGCCGAACACGGCCAGCGCGTCCGGGCCGGTGATCCGGGGCGGGTTCGCCTTGCGCAGCGCGGCGACCCGTGCCAGCAGGGCCCTGCTGGTGTTCATCACGTCCACGGCGCGCTCCAGCGCGTGGGTCGTGAGCGGTGTGCCCGACCACGAGGCCACTGCGTCCGCGAGGCCCTCGAGGGCGGCCCGGTTGAACCGGGACGCCGCGGGGGAGGGGATGTAGGCCTTGTCGAGGTAGTGCACGGAGGGCAGTCGGAGGTCGGGGCGCGCCTCCTGCGCGAGGAGCAGCTGCCGGTACGCGGCCTGGACCATCTTGCGCGTGTGCGGGACGACGAGGTGGTCGACGAAGTCGAGCGCGCCGCCGAGGACGGCGTCGAGCGCCGTCTCGACGAAGCCGATGGTGGCCGCTCGCCGCGTGAAGGGCGGGCGGATGGTCGTGACGTGCTCGGCCACGAGGTCGGTGGCGCGGTCGGGGACGCCGCTGATCCGGTACGGCAGGAGGCCGGCGGCCATGATCAGCTCAACGGGGACCGAGTCGCAGAAATAGCCGACGACCGAGCCGCCGGATTCGCGCCACGCGCGCGCGGAAACGTCCCGGTTGGCGTAGTGGAATCGTAGTTTCTCGAGCGGTGTCAGGGTGGCCTCCGAGGTCTTTCGCGGGATTCAGAGAATTGTTGACGAGTGCGGCGGGGCGTGTCTAGCGTCGGGTTCGTGAATGAACCCGAAAATTTGACGATCATGGGGGTCGGTGACCTCATCGTCCGCGAACCGGATCCGGCGGCGTTGTTCGCGCTGTGCCGCGACACGCTGCACGCCGCCGACGTGGTGGTCGGGCAGGTCGAGATCCCGCACACCGATCGCGGCGTCGAGCAGCTCGTGAACATCCCGACGCCACCCGCGCCGGTCGCGCACCTGTCGGCTTTCGTCGAGATGGGGCTGACGGTGGCCACGCTCGCCGGCAACCACACCTACGACGCGGGCGAGCCCGGCGTCGTCGACACGGTCGAGGGTCTGCGTGCGCTCGGGATCTCCACGTGCGGCGCGGGCGTCGACCTCGACGCCGCACGTCAGCCCGCTGTCGTGGAGCGCAGGGGTGCGCGGGTGGGCGTGCTCAGCTACAACACGGTCGGGCCGCGGGAGTCCTGGGCGAGCGCGACGAAGGCCGGGTGCGCGTACGTGCACGTGCTGTCGCACTACGAGCTGGACCACCCGAGCCCCGGTGGGCCGCCCACGGCGTACACCGCGTGCGTGCCGCCCAGCCTGGAACGGATGGAGAGCGACATCCGCTCCCTGCGGGAGGAGGTGGACGTCGTGGTCGTGGCGCTGCACAAGGGCGTCGGCCACTGGCGGGCCCACATCGCGATGTACGAGCCGCAGGTCTCGCGGGCCGCGATCGACGCGGGTGCGGACGTGGTGCTGGGGCACCACGCGCACATCATGCGCGGAATCGAGATCTACCACGGAAAACCCATCTATCACGGTCTCGGCAATTTCGCGACGGCGTCCCGCACGCTCGCCGATCGGACGAGCGGGGCGAGCGCGGCGACGCAGGAATGGGCGCGGCGGCGCAAGCAGTTGTTCGGCTTCGACCTCGATCCCGCGATGCCCGCTTATCCCTGGCACCCGGAGAGCCGGAACACCGCCATCGCGCATTGTCGGTTCGACCGCTCCGGGAACATTGTCGCCGGGTTCGTTCCCTGCTACATCGACGACCACCTCCGCCCCGAGCCGCTCGGCCCCGGCGCCGGCGACGCCGTGGTCGACTACATCCGGCAGATCGGCGAGGAGGCCGGCCTGTCCACCACGTTCGACTGGGACGGCGACGTCGTCGTGGTCGGAGCCGGCTGAGCGGGTGCCGGGGTGCCCGCGCGGCGGGCACCCCGGCCGCGTCGGTACTGCTAGGCCTCCGCTTCCGGCGGGGGGTTGAGCGTCGGCTCGTCGACCATGCTGTCGCCGAGGCCGTACTTCGTGATGATGTCCTTGTAGGTCCCGTCGTCCATCAGGTCCTTCAGCGCCTCGACCACGAGCGGCGCGAGGCCGCTGTCCTTCGGCAGCACGATCGCCGAGTTGTGGTAGTTGCCGCCGGCCTCGACCGACTGCGGGATCATGTTCAGCGAGTCGTCCTGCGTGACCGTGTACTGCGCGGCCGCCGACCCCATGCCGGCGGCCACGGCGCGCCCGGATTTCACGGCCAGGATCGCCTTGCTGGTGTCGGCGAGGGGGAGCGGGGTGACCGGCTGCTTCCCGTTGGCGGTGCAGTACTCGGCGAGGTTGGCCACGAACCCCTCGATCGTTCCGCCCTGGATGAAGCTGACCGGCTGCCCGCAGAGCGCGAGGATGTCCGAACCGGGTGTCTTCGCCTTGTCCACGACGTAGCCCTGGCCGGCTTTCAGGTAACCGACGAGGTCGTACTGTGCGCCGCGCTCCTCGGTGACCTCGACCGGGCCCATCGCGGCGTCGTACCGGTTCGCGGACAGGCCGGTCAGCACGGGCCCGAGGCCGCCGCCCACGACGGCGGTCTCCGCCTCCACGCCCAGCTTCGCGGCGATCGCGTTCTGCAGGTCCTCGTTCGGTCCGCTGCCCTGGTCGCCGGTGAGCACGGTGTAGGGCGGGTGCTGCTGGATCGCGAAGACGATCTTCCCGCTGGTCTTGATCCGCTCGGGCAGCCGGTCGTGCAGCGCGGGGTCGGCGGTGACGGCGCTGACGGCCGGGTCGGTCTCCGGGGCGGGCGCGCCGCCGCACGCGGTGAGCGCCGTGGCTGCGACCAGCCCGGTCAGCGCCGCGAGCGCCCTCGCCCTGTGACGTCCGGGCATCCTTGTCGACCTCCCACTCGTCGGTGTCGTGCACTCGGTCATGCGCTCGCCCGTTCCGGGCCGAAGGTGCGGGCGAGGAAGGCCCGCAGGCGGGTGGTGCGCGGTTCGGCGAACATCGTCCGCGGATCGCCCTGCTCGACGACCTGTCCGCGCTCCATGAACAGGCACCAGTCGGCCGCGCCGTGCGCGAAGTTGAGGTCGTGGGTGACGACGACCATCGTGCGGCCGCCGGCGGCCAGGTCCCGCAGCACGGCCATGACCTCCTCGATCAGCTCGGGATCGAGGGCGCTGGTGGGTTCGTCGAACAGCATGATGCGCGGGTTGGGTCCGAGCGCCCGCGCGATGGCCACGCGCTGCTGCTCGCCGCCGGACAGGGTGATCGGGTAGTTGTCGACCTTGCTCGACAGGCCCACCCGGTCCAGCAGGTGGCGCGCACGCCGCTCCGCCTCGCCGGGGTCGGCGCCGTGCGCGAGCACCTGCGGCTGCACGACGTTGCGCAGCACCGTCATGTGCGGGAACAGGTTGAAGGACTGGAACACCATCCCGGTGCGCCGACGCTGCTCGGCGATGCGGACCTCGCTCAGCTCGCGCAGGTGCCCCTTCTGGTGCTCGTACCCGAGCAGCTCGCCGTCGAGGTGGATGGAGCCGCCGTCGATCCGTTCGAGCTGGTTCACGCAGCGGACGAGGGTGGACTTCCCCGAGCCGGACGGTCCGATGACGGCCACCACCTCGGTCTCGTGCACCTGCAGGTCGACGCCGTCCAATGCGCGGAAGTCGCCGAACTGCTTGCGCACGCCCCGCACGTCGAGCACGACCGGCAGGTGGGACTTGCGGCCGCGGACGGGGACGTCGGGGGTCCCGGTCCGGGGGGTCTCGGTCGGTGTCATCGCAACGCTGCCTCCGGTCGGCGGGACTTCGTACGGGCGACCGCGTCCCGCAGGTGCCCGCGGGAGAAGCGGCGTTCGAGCCGCTGCTGGAAGAAGGTCAGGACGAGGACCACGACCAGGTACCAGATCACCGCGACCAGCAGCAGCGGCACGATCTGGTAGGTCCGTTCGTAGATGTTCTGCACCGAGAACAGCAGGTCGGACACGGCGATCACGCTGACGAGCGACGAGCCGTGGATGGCGATGATGAACTGGCTCCCCGTGGGCGGGATGCTGACGCGCACCGCCTGGGGCAGCACGACGCGCAGGAAGGTCTGTGCCGGCGTGTAGCCGAGTGCGCGGGCGGCGTCCCGCTGACCGACACCGACGGAGGTGAGGCTGCCACGGACGATCTCGGTCATGTACGCGCCGTGGGCCAGCGAGAGGCCGAGCACCGCGGCGGCCGGCGGGGTGATCACGTCGTTCGTCGACGCGGAGAAGAAGGTGGGGCCGAGCGGGATCCCGATCCCCATCGTCGGCACCAGGTAGGCCAGGTTGAACCAGAAGACCAGCTGGAGCAGCACGGGCACGCTGCGGAACAGCGTGACGTAGGCGGTGGCGGTCCAGCGGGCCGGCGCGAACGCGCTCAGGCGCAGCAGGGCCATGACGGTGCCGATGGCCATCCCGATCAACTGGGTGACCACCGACACGACCAGGGTCGTCAGCAGGCCCTGGAGCACCTGTGCGCTGAACAGGTACTGCCCGACGACGGGCCACTCCAGGTTCTCGTTGGTGATGGCGAAGTGCGCGATCCAGGCCGCCGCGCCGAAGATGACCGCGCCGAGCACCCAGTGCCCCGGCCGGTGCCGCCGCCGCGCGTGCTCCACGTCGACGTGCTCGGGTGCGGAGCCCACCGGAGCGCCCTCCACGGCCTTCTCGACGGATTGTGGTGTCGTCATGTCCCGGTGCCTGCCAATCGCTGCTCGATGAACCGCAGGACGAGGGCGGACAGCCGGTCCTCGTCCCACGCTCGGGAGTCGACCGCGTCGGTGGGGAGCTGCAGGACGGGCACGCCGGCGGTCTCGAGCGCCGCCGTGATGAACCTCGTCCCGTGGCCGCCGTTGTCCAGCTGCACCGCGCCCTGGAGCCGGTGGGTGCGGCTCTCCCACTCGGCCCACGCACCAGCCCACGGCGGGTAGTGCAGGTAGTCGTTGAACGTGACGTAGCGCCCCGCGAGGGTGCGCAGCGGGTCGCGGTCGCCGTAGCGCGGGTAGGCGTCGCACGCGATCGACAGGTAGTTCGACCGGGCGAAGACCACACCGTGCGACCGCTCGAACCTGCTGAAGAACTCCAGCTGCTGCCACAGCCCCAGCCCCAGGTACATCAGCCGGTACCGCTCGTCCGGGCAGACCCACTGCTCCCGCTCGACGCGCTCGCGGACCTCGTCGCGGAACCGCTCGGCCTGCTGGACGGCCCATTCGGTGCCGCGGTGCCATTGGATGCCCATCACCTGGGACATCACCTCGCCGAGCCGGACCGGGAGCTTGGGCGAGGTGCTCAGCAGCGTCCGCACCTCGGTGAAGAGCTCCTGTTGCCGGTTGGCGAGCGCGACGACGCTGCGGAGCCGGTCGACGTCGAGCCTCCGGCCGGTGATGCGCTCGCAGTGCGCCACCAGCTCGCGGAACTGCGCGAGCAGGGCGTCCACGCGGTCGCTGCCCTCGAGGTCCTCCCAGGCGTGGCGGCCCAGCTCCCACCAGCCCGGCACCGGCCGGGTGGCGATCGGGCGTTCCAGGCCGAGGTAGGTCGCGCCGGTCCGGGCCGCGATGTTCTCGGCGGCCCCGTGGTCGGGCATCGTCACCACGAGCGCCGGGTCGGGCAGCCCGCCCCACGGCTTCTCCTGGTCCTCGTCCTCGTCCAGGTAGACCCCGAGGACCAGGCCCGCGTACCGGTCCAGCCTGCGGTGGTAGCCGTGGTCGTCGAGGACGCGCGAGTAGTGCCCCGACCGCCGCTTCGCCGCGACCAGCCCGGAGTACCAGACGTCGGTGACGAACGGGATGTCCATCGCCTCGAAGATCTCGTGCGGGATGTTGGCGCCGGCCAGCACGAACGGCTCGCCGTTCTCCCCGGTCCGCGCCTTGAGCTGCGCCCACCACTCGCGCTGGTGGCGCCGCAGCGAGTGGGTGACGTCGAGCTGGGCGAGGTCTTCGCGCGGTGTCCCGACCGCGCCGCCGGTCGTGGTGGTCATCCCGCGGCCCTCCGGTCCAGCGCACGGGCGACGGTCGTGGTGGCCTCGGCGTGGCCGTCGTCGATGAGCACGTCGGACCGCACGATCGCCACCGGGACGCCCGCCGCGTCGCACATGCGCACCATCGCGGGGACGTCCCAGCCGAACCGGGTGTCGCTCGGTGGGACGTGCACGACGACGAGGTCGGGTGCTGCGGCGTCGTCCACCACCGAGCGCAGGAACGCCGACCGCGCATCGAACGGGCGCAACTCGCGCCCGGTGGCGTCCGCCCAGTACTTGGCCAGGAGCGCCGCGGCGGGATCGGTGCCTGGATCGACGTCGGAACCCGCCAGCCGGGAACCCCACTCGCTGTCCTCGTCGACGACGACCGTGCCCGCGGACTCGACGGCCGTGTGGAGCCGGTCGTGGTAGAGCGTCTCGGCGGCGAACAGCGCGATCCTGGGACGGCCCGACGACGCAGCGGCCGGCGTACCGGCCATCACGGTGTGCAGCGCGTCGAGCTGGACCCGGTGGCTCTCGCGGTCCAGCACGCGGGCGGCGCCGAGGGCCCGGAACACGGCCGTGCCGCTCCCGGCCCCGCGGCGCCGCTGCGCCAGCACCGTGCGGACGGAGGCCCGCCACGCGTTGGCCGCCTCGATCGCGCCCGTGAGCCGAGCCGGGCCCGCGGCGCCGCCCGAGCGCTCGAGCTGCGCGGCCAGGAGGCGCAGTTGCTCCCGGTTGTAGGCGGAGCAGTCCACCGACCGCGACAGGAGGAGGTCGAACACGTGCAGCGGTGGGAGGCTCGGCGTCCAACCGAGGCGCACCGTCTCCTTCAGGTAGTAGTAGAGATCGCGGAACCTGCGGTCGAAGACCACCAGCGCCGCGGAGTCGGCCGCGCCGCTGAGCAGCTGCTCCAGCACCGACCGGAACTCCGCGCCGTAGCCGGACTCGAGCAGGTCGTCGGCGCGCGGGGTCGCGGCCACCGGGCGGGCGACGAGCGGCACCGCCCGGAACCCGCTCGCCGTGATCAGCTCGATGGGAATGTTCGTCCCGACGCAGACGACGCACGAGGCGTCGACCCCGAGGTCCGCAGGCCATGCCTGGGCTTCGCCGTAGCGTGTTTCGAGCGTCGTCGCTCCCACGATCGCCTTCCTCTCGGTGCTCGGTGCATGCGGTCAGAGGTGCACGGTGACCTCTGACTCGTCGGGGGTGAAGGTGGTGGAGAAGCCCGCGCGGGCGCTGATGTCGCGCACGTAGTCGGCCGTGGCCCGCCCGTCCCCGGTGGGCGAGCACGGGACGGGCCGGGCCGCGTCGTCGATCCAGCAGGGCACGAACCCCGCCCGCAGGGATCCGTCCTCGTGGAGGTCGACCGTGCCGATCATGGTGTGCCTGCTCTCCGGGTGGAACGGGTACGTCGGCATCGCCGGGTCCGGGTCGAAGCCGAAGAGCTCCCGCCGGCGGCGGGACCAGGCCAGCCGCCCGGGGTCGTCGTTGTCCGCGACGTCGAGCGCCCGCGTGACCGTGACCCAGTTGCCGAGGCCGTGGAAGATCGGCCGTCCGCGGTGGACCTCGATCCCGCGCAGGATGTGCGCGTGGTGGCCGACGACGACGTCGGCGCCCGCGTCGATCGCCGCGTGCGCGACGGTCCGCTCGTACTCGAGCACCACCGCCGGCGTGTGGACCATCCCCTTGTGGAAGGCGACGACGAGGACGTCGACCCGGTCCCGCAGGGCCTCCACGTCGGTCCTCAGCGCGGCGAGGTCCTCCGGGTGCGGCCGCGCCGCACCCGCCGCCGCGACCGCGGCGGCGGCGTCGTCGTGCCCGGCCACGCGGACGTCGTGGATGCGACCGTCGGCGGTGAGCATGCGGATGTGGGCGCACCCGCCCTTGGTCGGCGACGCCCAGGACAGCTCCGGGCCGACGCAGTTGTAGGCGAGGACACCCCACCGCACCCCGGCCGTGGTCAGCACAGCGGGCTCGCGCGCCTCGGCGAGGGTGGCGCCCGCGCCGACCGGTCGGACGCCGTGCGCGAGCAGGCCGTCGCGGGTGTCGGCCACACCCTCCTCGCCCAGGTCGTAGACGTGGTTGGCGGCGAGCGTGCCGACGTGGAATCCGGCGTCCCGCAGCGCGGCGAGGTGGGCGGGCGCCGCGGGCAACGCGGGCACCGCGGTGCGCTGCGGCTCGCCCCGGGTGGTGTGGGGCACCTCGACGTTGCCGACGAGCAGGTCGGCGGTGCGCAGCAGACCGGCGCTCGGCGCGAAGCAGGCGCCGGGCTCCGGCTCCTCCAGGATGAGGTCGCCGACGACCATCAGGCGAGCGCTGGGCATCGCTACTACCCACCCACCGCGGCGAGGACCTCGGTGCTGTGCTCGCCGAGTCGGGGCGCCGGGCGCATCGGCACGAACGAGTCCGGCATCCGGATCGGCCAGTGGACGTGGAAGACGACGCCCCGGTCGGGGTGCGGAACCGGGGCGAAGACGCCGCGCCGCCGCAGGACGGGATCGTCGATCAGCTCGGCGGTGTCGAGCACGGCCGCCGCGGTGACCCCTGCCTCGGTGAGGCGGCGCATGAGCGTGTGCTTGTCGAACCCGACCGTCCAGCGCGCGATCTCGGTGGCGAGTTCGGCGCGGTGGGCCCAACGCGCTGCGGGGCTCGCGAACCGGTCGTCCACGGCGAGGTCGGGCCGCCCCATCGCGGCGACGAGGGCGCGCCACTGCGGCTCGTCCGCCGCCGAGACGTAGCAGTGGTCGTTCGGGCCGCCGCCCGCGCACGGGAAGACGTCGGCCGGGGCCAGCTGCGCGCCGAGGTCACCGAAACCGTTGCGGGTCGGGGCGGCGCCGGTGCGCACGTTCTCGGCGAACGCGAGGCGCGAGAAGATCGTCGCCACCGTGCCCTGCATCGACGCGGCGATCCGCCCGCCCGTACCGGTGGACAGGCGCGCGCAGAGCATCGCGAGCACGCCGAGGGCGGCGGCCAGCCCGGTCCCGATGTCGCCGAGGTGCGGCCCGGGCAGCATCGGCTCGCCGTCGGCGTCGCCGGTGAGCGAGCACGCGGTGCCCATGGCCTCGGCGATGTTGTCGAAGGCCAGGAAGTCGCTGAACGGCGAGCCCGGGCCGAAGCCCTTGATCTGGCCGAACACGACGGACGGGTTCAGGGCGACCAGGTCGGGCCAGTCGAACCCGAGGCGTGCCATGGTGCCCGGCGCGAAGTTCTCCATGACGACGTCGAACAGCGGGACAAGTCCGCGCACCGCGGCCTGCCCTTCGGGTGACTTGAGGTCGAGCAGCACCGACTTCTTGTTCATGGACAGCTGCTGCAGCTTGAGCCACGGTCGCTCGATCCCGAGCGAGGGCGCCCCCGGTCGTTGGATGCGCACGACGTCGGCGCCCAGCAGCGCGAGCACCTGGGTGGCGGTGGGTCCGGCCAACGCCTGGGTGAAGTCGAGGACCCGGATCCCGGCGAGCGCGGGTAGCCCGTCCGGTGCGGCCGGGGCGGGGATCGGCAGCCGCGGCGACGACCACGGCCGCGCCGTGGTGTCCGTCGTGTGCTGCCCGAGCCGGGGTGCCGGGCTCGGCACGGGCACGCCCCGGTCGCCGAACGCGTAGGGAAGGGTCGGCACCCGCACCACCCCCCAGTCCGGGGCGTCGACGTCGGCGAACTGGCCGTTGGCGACCAGGGTGGGGTCGTCGAGGAGATCCTGTGTGGTCATCGTCGTGCCGACCGGGATACCGGCCGGGCCCCAGGCCTGCAGGATCTCGTCGGGGGCGTGCCGGGCGGTCCAGTCGTCCACGACCCGGTGGGTCTCGTCGCGGTGGCGCAGCCGGGTGGGTCCGTCGGCGAACCGCGGGTCGTCGAGCAGGTCCTCCCGCTCGATCAGCCGCAGGAGCCGCCGCCACAGGTGCTCGGGGCTGGCGTGGGCGAACACGAAGTCGTCGCGGCCGCCACCCGCCGCGGGGAAGACCCCGGTCGGTTCCGCCTGGGCGGCGGGTTGCCGGTTCCCCGGGCGTTCGTGGAACCGGCCGGACTCCGTGGACCGGGAGAAGTGCGTCCGGCTGAGGTTGATGGCGGCGTCGAGCATCGAGAGCTCGAGCCGCTGACCACGGCCGGTGCGCGCACGCTGGAGGACGGCAGCGAGCACCCCGATCGCGCCGTAGAGCGCGGTGGCCTGGAACGCGGCATCGGGTCCGACCCGCTGCGGGGGCCGGTCGGGTTCGCCGGTGATGCTGGCGATGCCGGACAGGCACTGGAGGACGGCCTCGGTGGGAGGCACGTCCGCGAACGGCAGGTCGGGGTCGAAGCCGATGATCGACAGGTGGATCAGCGTCGGGTAGCGCTCGGCCACGTCGGCGGCGTGCAGCCCGTAGCGGCTGGGGAGGTCCTGCTCGAGGTTGTCGACGAGGACGTCGGCCTCCTGGATCAGGCGGACGACGGCGGCGCGACCGGCGGGGGTGGCGCCGTCGGCCACGACGGAGCGCTTGCCCAGGTTGGCCACGAGGAAGCGGGGGTTCGTGCGGCCGTCGGGCAGGGTGCGCTCGCGGCCGCCCGCGGGCGGCTCCACCTTCACGACGTCCGCGCCGAGCAGGGCGAGCAGCTCCCCGGTCAGGGCGCCGGCGACCCCGTCGGTCAGCTCGACGACGCGCAGACCGCGCAGGGGCGTGGGGTTCTCTACTGCCATCGGTGATGACCTCCCTGTGCTCAGAGGTAGCGGTCGGTGGCCGCGGTCGCGGTCGGGGTGACGTCGATCGAGCCGCCGTCCTGGAACCAGGCGATCGCGTCCTTGAGGCCGTGGTCCCGGATCTGTGCGGCCATCACCTCGTGCTCGGGCGTCGTGTGGGCGATCGCGTCCCACTCGGCACCGAACTGGAAGGCGGTGCGGAAGCCCTGCGCCTCCATGACGCGGTTCAGGGCGAGCTTCTTCAGCCGCAGCAGCGACGCGGGCATCCGGGCGATCTGACGGGCCGTGGCGCGGGCGTCGGCGAGGACGTCGGCGGCGGGCACGGCCCGGTTGGCCCACCCCAGGTCGGCTGCCTCGGACCCGCTCATCGCGCTCCCGGCGATGTAGGACAGCTCCCGCGCCCGTTTCATGCCCGTGAGCCAGAGGCTGACCGGGCTCAGCAGTCCGCCGCCGAGCGGCACGCTGGGCCAGGCGATCGACGCGTCCTCGGCGACGATGGTGAGGTCGGCGCAGACGCACAGCATCGTGGCGCCGCCGATGCAGTGCCCGTGCACCGCCGCGACCACGGGCTTGTCGAGGTCCCACACCGCGAGCCAGCGGTCGAGGTTGCGCTTGAGCCGGGACCAGTCGGTGTACGCGGAGGGGTGCGCGGGCCGGGGCTCGCCGGTCCCGGAGCCCGTGCTCCCGGCTCGCTGGACGTCGTAGCCGACGCTGAAGGCCCGGCCCTCGCCGCGCAGCAGGACGCAGCGCACCGAGTCGTCACCGGTGAGGTCGTCGACGGCGTCGGAGAACGCGTCGAGCATCTCGGTGTTGAAGGCGTTGAGCTTCTCGGGCCGGTTGAGCACCAGCTCCGCGACTCCGTCCGCACCCCGCACGAGCTCGATCAACGACATCTTGGTCTCCTCGTCGTGGTGGTCAGGCCGGGGGATGCGCGTGGGGGGACAGGGCGTCGACGACGGTCCGGCACGCGGCGACGAACGCGTCCGCGTCCAGGCCGATCCCAGCCAGCTGGATGACCAGCTCGTCGACCCCGCGCTCGGCCAGTTCCCCTTCGAGCACGCGGGCGGCACCCGCGACGTCGGCGGGCGTGCCGGTGAGGCAGAAATCCTCGACCATCTCGTCGGGGACGTGCTCGGCGAGCTGCGTCCAGGACAGCGTCGGGTCGGCGCGGAAGGACTCCCGGACGATCGTGACCGGCTTCTCCCAGCGGCTGCCGTCGACGACCGGGGCGTAGCTGGGGGTGGTGAAGTAGAACGCGAGGTTGCGGCGGGCCAGCGCACGGGCCTGCGCCGCGTCGTCGTGGACGGACGTGATCCGCCACGCCGCCACCTGCGACGTGCCACCACCGTCCCGGATCGCCGGCACGGCGACCCGGTCGAGGTAGGGCAGGTAGGACACGAGGGGGTGCAGGGCGACGCCGTCACAGCCCGCGGCGGCCTCCTGCACCATGCGGCGGTTGACGCCGGACCCGAACACCTGCAGCGGCGGGAGCTCGGCGAGCTCGGCCGACACCGGCGGTGTGCGCATCTTCGCCCGGTAGAACGGGCCCTCGTACAGCAGGCCGTCGCCCGCCGACCAGGCCGCCCGCAGCAGGCGGGCGTAGTCGGCGAGGCGCGCGGCCGGGTGGTCGAAGTCGTGGATGCCGTAGCGGCGGGTCCGCATGCCCTTGGTGCCGGCGCCGATGCCGAGCGCGAACCGGCCGCCCGTGGCGATGTGCGCGTCCGACGCGGCCGCCGCCATCGCCAGCGGCGCGCGGGTGAAGGCGTACGCGATCCCGGTCGCGACCTGGATCCGCTCGGTGTGCAGGCCCAGCGTGACGGCGCGCACGAGCGCGTCGCGCGGCGTCGACTCGGTCGTCCAGACCCGGTGGAACCCCGCCGCCTCGGCGTGCCGGGCCACCTCGACCAGCGGCCGGAAGGCGTCGGTGGCAAGGACGAGTGATCGCTTCACGACCCGTTCCCCCTCATCGGACGGCCACCGGTGCGGCGGGGGAGCCGACGCCGCCGGAGATCGCCAGCGGGACGGACACGAAGAAGAAGCTCCAGCGCTCGTCGGCGGCGCAGGCGGTGGCCAGCTCGTCGAAGTCGAACAGCTCCCCGAGCGGGATGCCCAACGCGGCGAGCGCGCGCCGGTGGAGGCTCCCGACCGCGGCGTCGCCGGGTGCGACCTCGACCGCCGGGTTGTCGCAGGCGACCGCGGCGACGTGCCAGTCCCACAGCTGCTCGGCCATGGACTCGTCGGCTGCCAGCCCGGTGGCGGGCGGGCGTCCGCCCGCCGCCACCTCCGCGCGGCCGTCGGCGTCGAGTGCGCGGTACTCGGTGACCCAGCCGGTGCGGACGCACAGCACGTCACCGGCGCCGATCCGGACGTCCTGCGCATCCGCGATCCTGCGCAGGTCCTCCGCCGACAGGCTCCTCCCCCCGAAGGCGGATGTGCCCGGCTCGTGCTCATCGAGCCAGCGGCGTGCGTCGAGGAGCACGCCGCGCCCGACGATCCCGCGCGCCCAGTGCTGCACCCCCAGCTCGTCGCCGAGCTCGGGCGGATCGGCACGGCGGCCGCCGAAGAAGCCGAACTCCCGGTAGCGCAGGTGCCGGAACCCGTCCCACTGCGTCGAGCCCTGCGGGTGGTAGGCGTCGATGCGGTCGTCCCAGGAGTTGCGGCCGGTCCGGAACACGCTGTGCCGCAGGGCCTCGCGCCCGTAGAAGGGTGGGTCGGGCAGCTCGGCGGGCAGCTGCAGGGAGATCCGCGTCCCCGTCCTGATCTCGGTCGCAGCGCGGACGACCCGCTCCGGGGTCAGCAGGTTCAGCGCGCCCAAGCCGTCCTCCGGACCGAACACGTCCCAGGAGTGCCGGGCGTGCACGGCCCCCAGGCGGGGGAGTTCGGCGTACTTGGGCATGCCGCTGTCATCCATCGGCACCATCCGTTTCGGGCGTTCGAGCGCCCGTACCGGGCGCCCTCGCCTAGTGAGCGCTAGGTGTTTCCTAGCGACTGTTAGGATGGACGTTAACAAGGCGTGCCGGGGAGGGCAAGAGCGGTGTCGTGGCGACTGCTAGGAAGTCGTCGGCTCGATGCCCGCGCCCGGTGGGCCGCCACGCTGGAGGAGGACCCGTGTCGAACGACTTCGCCGACCGGCTCGTCGCGGCGAGATCGCCGCGCCGCGAGACGAAGTCGCTGATCTACCGCCACGCGTTGCGGCTGTTCGCCCGGCACGGCTACGCCGGCACCAGCCTGCGGGAGATCGCCGAAGCCGTCGGGCTCGAGGTGCCGAGCCTCTACACCCACATCCGCTCCAAGCGCGAGCTGCTCTACGACCTCATGGAGTTCGGCAACCGGGATCTCCTGGACCGGCTCGCGCGCTCCGTCGCCGCGGTGCCGGACGACCGACCGCTGGACCGGCTGTACCTGCTCGTCCGCGAGAACGTGATCTCCCACTGCCGCCACAGCGACCAGACGACGGTGGTGTTCACCGAGATCCGTGAGCTCTCCGACGACCAGCGCGCGAAGATCGTCGCCTTGCGCCGGGAGATCGAGAACCTCTTCCGTTCGGCCCTCGAGGCGGCCGTCGCCGAGGGCGTGGCGCGGCCGGTCAACATCGCGGTGACGGTGTTCGGGGCGCTCGCGATCGGCCGCGGGGCGGCGACGTGGTACCGGGAGAACGGCCCGCTGTCGCCGGAGGAGATCGGCGACCTCTACGGCGAGCAGGTCGTGCGCGGCGTGTTGGCACCGGGAAGCGACTGGTCGTCGCCCGGCGCATGAGGTCCGCCCGCGGCTACCGGTACAGCCGGACAACCTGATCTTTGTCCGTCGGGTGTCAGGAGGGAGGCGATTCCGGGTTGGAGGAGGTCGTCGGCTGAGCCGCCGTGGTTCCAGAGGAGGTGTCCGGTCTGGCGGGCCGGTGGTGAGACCGCTCGTGTCAGGCCGCTGCCGTAGGGGCCGAGCAGGAGGTCGATGTCGCCGCGCTCCAGCCACGTCGAGTAGGTGTGGACGGCTGTTGATCGGGAACCGGCGGCGTCGACGAGGTTCAGCTGAACCGCGGTGTCCTCGGCCCACAGCCGCACGCCCTCGGCCGCGTCCCGGCCTTGTCGGGCATACGGGCCGGTGAAGCTGAGGGTCAGGGCGGCGGTGATCGGTGCGTTGTCGCGGGTTCGGCTCACAGGACGACCTCGGGCACCGTACCCGCGGGTGCTCGTCATGACCTCACCGACGCGCAGTGCAGTCGCTCGAGCCGGCGCTACCTGTTGTGAGTCGAGTACAGCATCAACCTGCACGAACAAGACCCCAGCGTCGCCACCCGCTACGAGAAGCCGGCCGAGACCCGGGAGCAGGCGCCGGCGCACTACCGTGATCTCGACGTGCTCGCCGGCCCCGCGCTTGGCGGCGAGTGCCTGCCGGCCAGGTCAAGGAGGACCCGACGGCCCGATGTCGAGGGCGTGACCGGCATCCGGCGCAGCGTCTCGGAGATGACGCAGAAGGAGGGACTCACCATCCGCGATACCTACCTGCTGCTGCCTTCCGAGAGGACCCCGCTGTTCACCGGCACTGCGGCCGAGGTTGCGGACGGCACGGGCGCGACCCTGCGCGCGGAACTCGGCGTGCCCGTGCCGGGCAGCCGCTGGTCCGCCCCGCAACCGGCGTGAGGGCGGATACGCCGACCGGCACGGCGGCGCAGGGCGGGCTCGCGCGCGGGACGGTCCCGCTCGTCGCCCTCTGCGCCGGGGTGACGGTCGCCAACATCTACCTGGCGCACCCGATCCTCACACTGCTCGCCGAAGCGTTCGGCGTGCCCGAGTCGGCGACCGGCTTCGTCGTCACAGTCGCGCAGGTCGGCTACGCGCTCGGCCTGTTCTTCCTCGTCCCGCTCGGCGACGTGGTGCGGCGCCGCCGACTGGTCGCCGTGCTCGTGAGCGGGACGGGTGCGGCGCTGCTGCTCGCGGCGGCGGCCGGCGCCCTGCCGGTGCTCGTCGGCGCCACGGTCGTGCTCAGCCTGCTCACCGTGGTGCCGCACGTGCTCATCCCGTTCACGGTCGCGGCCGTCGACCCGGACCGGCGCGGGAGGTCGCTCGCCCTGATCAACGCGGGCATGACGGCGGGGATCGTCGGATCGCGCGTGATCGGCGGGGCGGTCGGGGATCTGCTCGGGTGGCGCGCCGTCTACCTCGTCGCGGCCGTCGCGACGGTGGTGGTCGGGCTCCTCACGGCGTTCGTGCTGCCCGCCGAGCCGGTGCGCGAGCGGCCCAGGTTCGACCGCCTCGTCGCCTCGACCCTGCGGTTCCTGCGCACCGAGCCGGGTGTGCGCTGGGCGATCGCGATCCAGATCCCGGTGTTCGCGGCGTTCAACTTCGTGTGGGTCATGCTCGTGCTGCTGCTCACCGGTCCGGTCTACGGGCTGTCGGTCGGCACGGCCGGCCTGTTCGGGCTCTTCTCGCTGGTCACGCTCCTGAGCGCACCGCTGGTCGGGCGGCTGCTCGACGCCCGGGGGAGTGCGGTGGTCCTCGCCGGAGGGCTCGCGGTCCAGGTGGTCGGCGCCGCGCTGATGCTCGCCTCCGAGCACGGCATGGTGTTCGTCTGCGTGGCGATCGTGCTGCTCACCATCGGGCAGCAGAGCAGCCAGATCGCCAACCAGACCCGCATCCTCGCGCTGCGCCCGGAGGCGCGCAGCCGGATCAACACGCTCTACATGACCGGCATCTTCATCGGCGGCGCCGCCGCGTCGGCCGTCGCCGCACTCGTCCACGGCGCCTTCGGCTGGAGCGGGGTGACCGTCGGCACCTTCGCGTGCGCGGTCGCGGCCGCGCTCGTCGGGCTGGCTGAGCGCCTGACGGCCGGGCGGCGACCGGCGGCGGTCGCGCCGTGACGGCGACGGACCGCCGCGGAGCGCACCCGCACGACCCGGCTGCTCGCCGACCCGACGAACGGTCCGGGCGACCTCGTCCGCCCCGGCGACGTGTTCCCTCTGCGGGCCTGGCACCGCGGCGTGCCGGCGCGCCCGGCAGCGCCCGACCGGGCCCGACCGGGCCCGGCTGGCCGATCTTCGGTGGTGGCGAGCGCATGATCCGCAGTTTCGGTTGTTCATGGTTGCGGCGACAGCGATGGACAACCGATACCAGACGTGTCGCATGGCGGCCGCCCTGCGCGCTCAGCTGATGTGGCTCGGTGGCGTTCTGGCTGGACTTCTGACGACGATCCACGGCTCCGCCCCTTCCGCCGGGCTCGGCACCTGTGATCCTGTCAGCACAAGTGCTACCGTCCCGTGTCGTGAAGGCCGTCGTCTATGACCAGCCACGCAGCTTCACCGTCACCGAGGTGCCCGATCCGCATCCCGGACCGGGCCAGGTCCGGCTGCGCGTGGTGCTGGCGGGCGTCTGCGGAACCGATGCGCACCTGCACGACGGCCAGTTCGACCCGGTCTACCCGCTGACGCCCGGGCACGAGATCGTCGGCGAGGTCGACGAGGTGGGCGAGGGCGTCACGCAGTTGCGGGTGGGTCAGCGCGTGGTGCTGGACAACATGCAGTCCTGCGGGGTGTGCAGCAGCTGCCGGCGGGCCCGGCCCGCGTTCTGCAGCGAGCTCGTGGCCCAGGGCGTCAACGCGCCGGGCGGGTTCGCGCAGTACATCGTGACGCCGGCCGGGAAGTGCCATCCCGCCGACGACCTGGAGCCCGAGGTCGCCGTGCTCACCGAGCCCACGGCGTGCGTGCTGCACGGCCTCGACGTGCTCGGGCTCCAGCCCGGCAGCGACGTGCTGGTCTTCGGCGCCGGCCCGACCGGGCTGCTGCTCGCGCAGCTGCTGCGCCACTCCGGCGCGCACCGGGTCACCGTCGCTGCGCCGACCGCCGCGAAGCTGGAGCTCGCCGCCCGGCACGGCGCGGACGAGACCGTTCAGCTCGACCGAGCCGACCCGGGGGCGGGCGCCGCGCGGCTGCGGAAGCTCGCCCCGGAGGGATTCGACGTCGTCGTCGACGCGACCGGTGCCGTCGGCGTGCTCGAGCAGTGCCTGCCGCTCACTCGCGACGGCGGCACGGTGTTCGTCTACGGCATGACCGATGAGTCCGACCAGCTCACCGTGTCGCCGTACGAGGTGTTCCGCCGGGAGCTGGTGATCAAGGGGTCGTTCAGCCAGGCGTACAGTTTCGACCGGGCGCTGCAGGCGCTGCGCACCGGCCGGGTGGCCACGGAGGGGATCGTCACCCACACCTTCGCCCTCGACGACTACGCCGGCGCGTTGGCGGCGCTGCAGGACCGCACGTGCGTCAAGGCGGTGGTCCGGCCCTGAGCGGAGGCGGAGGAACAGTGGCGGGCGGGCACGGGCGCATCGACCGGTCCTCCCCGCTGCCCTACTACCACCAGCTCAAGCAGCTGCTGGTGCAGGAGATCGCGCGCCGTGGCCTGCAGCCGGGCGACCTGCTGCCCGGCGACAACGCCCTGTGCGAGACCTACGACGTCTCGCGGACGGTGGTGCGGCAGGCGCTCACCGAGCTGGAGTTCGAGGGCGTCATCGAGCGCCGGAAGGGCAAGGGCACCTTCGTCGCCCGCCCGAAGACCGCAGAGGGCCTCGTCCAGTCGCTCACCGGCCTGTTCGAGGACGTCGCGGCCCGCGGCGGGCACCTGCGCAGCGAGGTGCGCACGCTCGCGGTCGTCCCGGCCGACGATCACGTGGCCGCCGAGCTGGAGCTCGATCCCGGTGACCCGGTGGTCCACCTCGAACGGTTGCGGTTCGTGGAGGACCAGCCGTGGGTCCTGACGGTGACCTACCTCCCGCATGTCCTCGTCCCCGGTCTGGAGCACGAGGACCTCAGCGACCGCTCGCTCTACGCCGTTCTGGAGGAGACCTACGGCGTGCGGCTGGCCCACGGACGACGGTCGGTGGAGGCGAGCGTGGCGCCACAGCCGCTCGCGCAGGCGCTGGGTGTGGACCCGGGCGCGCCGGTGCTCGTGCTGCGCAGCCTGAGCTTCGACGCCGGCGAGCGTCCGGTCGAGAGCTTCGTCGCCTACCACCGCGGCGACCGCAGCCGGTTCGAGGTGGACCTGGTGCGCGAGCCGACGGCACGCGCGAAGCCCTCGATGATCGTCACGCGGCGCTGAGCGGGTTCAGGGTCAGCACCCTCGCCGGGTTCTCCACGAGCAGCCGGTGCAGCAACTCCTCGCCGAGCCGGTCGCGCACGCGGGGGAGGAAACGGCTCGGCAGGTAGTCCAGGCCTGGAAGACCGCCGTAGGCGCGGTAGCGGGTGCGGCGGGCGACGTCGCCGCCCAGCAGCACCCGGTCGGCGCCCCCGTCCGCGGCCACGCGTTCCAGGCAGCCGAGGATCGCCGAGTCCGGGGCCTCGCGGTGGCGGGCCACGCCGTCGTAGCCGAGGTAGGCGCCTGCGGCGGCGAGTTCGGCGTGCAGGCCGGGATCGAGGTTGCGGTCGGCGTGGGCGAGCACCACGCGGTGGGCGGGTAGCCCGTCGGCGGCCAACGCGGCGAGCACCTCGTGCGCGGCCGAACCGTGCTCCAGGTGCACCATCACCGCCACCCCGGTGGTGGCGGCGGTGGCGGCCGCCGCGGCGAGCACCCGCCGCTCGAACGCGTCGATGCGCCAGTAGCCGACGCCCGCCTTGACCAGCCCGGCCCGCACCGGCGTGCCGCCGGGGCCGATCGCCGTGGGGCCGCGGTCCCGTGCGTCCACCGCGGGCAGCCCGTGGCGGACGTCCGTGGTGAACCGCCGTACGAGCTCGGCCTCCGGGCACCCGGTGAGCCAGTGCCCGCCCCCGTAGTGCTCGGTGCGGTGGGCGCCGGTGGTGTGCACGACGTGCAGGCCGGTCGCGGCGCTGATCCGGGCGACACCCGCCGGGTGGCGGCCCAGGCCGGTGGGGGTGGCCTCGACCATCGCGTCGACGCCTGCGGCCCGCAGCGCCGCGGCCTCGGCGCCGCTCGCGGTCTCGTCGTCCAGCTCGTCGCCGGGCAGCAGCGGCGAGACCTGGAACAGGTGCTCGTGGTAGTCGCACCGGCCCAGGTGCGCGGCGGGGACGTCGCCGAGAACGGTGCGGATCACAGGCTCTCGAACCACGGCTCCAGCCGCCGGTAGGCGTCGAGGAACACCGCGTGCGTGCGGAGGTAGCGCTCGTGCGCCGCGGCGTCAGGTTCACGCGGCGCCGCCTGCTCCGACATCCGCCGGGCCACGGAGAAGTCGTCGTAGAGCCCGACCCCGACCCCGCCGACCACGGCGGCACCCAGGGCGGTGGCCTCGTCCACGAGGGTGCGCCTGCGGACCCGCACTCCCCAGACGTCGGCGAAGACCTGCAGCAGCTGCGCGCTGTTGGCGGCGCCGCCGATGGCGTCCATCCGCTCGATGGTGGCGCCGTTCTCCACGAACGCCAGCAGCCCCGTGTAGAGGTTGAACGCCACCCCCTCCACCACGGCGCGGGCCATGTGCTCGGGGCCGTGGTGGCGGGCGAGCCCGGCGAACACCGCGCGGGCGCGCGGGTTCCAGTACGGCGAGCGCTCGCCGAGCAGGTGCGGCAGGAAGTACAGCCCGTCCTCGGACGCGGTGACACCGTCGGCGGCCGCGAGCAGCCGCTCGTAGCGCCCGTCCTCGCCGGGTGCCAGCACGTCCATGATCCACTGCAGCGAGGCCCCGCCGGCCTGCATGGTGGCCGTCGGCACGTACCGGCCGGGGATCACGTGGTTGAACGTCATGGAGCGCATCCCGGGGTCGTGCAGCGGTGCGTCGGCGGCGAGCGACACCCACGACGACGAGCCGAGATAGGCGTAGGCGCCGGACGCGGCGTCGATGATGCCCGCGCCGAGGGCCGCCATCGGGCCGTCACCGCCGCCGAGCACGACCGGCGTCCCCGCGCGCAGGCCGGTGGCCGTGGCGGCGTCGGTCGTCACGGTGCCGACCACCGTGGTGGACGGCACCACCTCGGGGAACAGCGCCCGGTCCAGGCCTGCCGCCTCGATCAGCTCCGCCGACCAGGTACCGGCGGACTGGTCGTATGCGTTGGTGCTGCTCGCGTCCGAAGGGTCCGTGACCAGGGCTCCGGTGAGGCGGCGCACCACGAAGTCCTTGGCGAGCACGACGTGGCGGACGCGCGCGAACGCCTCCGGCTCGGTGTCGCGCACCCACATGACCTTGGTGAGCGAGTACGTGGGATTGAGCCGGTGCCCGGTGATCCGGTAGCCCGCCTCCATGCCGACGCGCTCGAGCAGCCGGTCGGTCTGGGCCGTCGAGCGGGTGTCGGCCCAGATGACCGCCGGGCGCACCGGCTCGCCGGCGGCGTCGAGCAGCACCGCACCCATCATCTGGCCGGAGAAGCTCACGCCGGCCACACCGTCGCGGGCGCCGGGCACCTGCTCGAGCAGCTGTCGGGTGGCGGTGCAGACCGCCCCCCACCACGCCTCGGCGTCCTGCTCGGCCTTGCCGCGGGGGCCGAAGTCGGTGTCGTAGGTCGCGGTGACCGCCGCGACGACCTGCCCTTCGGCGTCGACCAGCGTCGCCTTGTCACCGGTGGTGCCCAGGTCGTGGGAGAGGATGAAGCTGCTCATCGGAGCGAGAAGCCCCCGTCGATCAGGAGTTCGGCCCCGCAGCAGAAGGCCGATTCCTCGCTCAGGAAGTACTCCACGGCCTTGGCGATCTCGGCGGGCTGGGCGAACCGGCCGAGCACGGTCTCGCGCCGCCACTGCGGGTGCATGTCGGTCTTGAGGGCGTTGAGCGGGGTGTCGACGTAGCCGGGGGAGACGGTGTTGACCCGGACGCCTCGCGGGCCCCACTCGACGGCGAGGGAGCGGCCCAGCGCGCTGACGCCGGCTTTCGAGGTGTTGTAGACGCTCTGGCGCTGGGGGAAGTTGACGATCGCGTTGCCCGACATCGAGGCGATGTTGACGATCGCGCCGCCGCCGCGGGCGAGCAGTTCGCGGCCGAACTCGCGGCAGGTGAGGAACACACCGCGCAGGTTCACGGCCATGATCCGGTCGAACTCGGCCATCGGCATGTCCTCGGCCGCGACGTTGTCCTCGACGATCCCGGCGCAGTTCACCAGGTCGACGGGGCGCTCGTCGTCGGCGTAGAGCGCGCGCACGGTGGTGGCGACGGACTCCTCGGAGGTCAGGTCGGTCTCGTGGCCCGTGGCGCCTGCGGGCAGGGCGTCGAGCCCCTTCAGGTCGAGCCCGTGCACCTGCGCACCCTGCGCGGCGAGGCTCTCGCAGATCGCCAGGCCGATACCCCCGGCGGCCCCGGTGACGGCGATCCGCCGTCCCTCGAAGCGGTTGGTCATCGCTCGATCTCCCTCACGGCCGTGTGATGTAGTAGTACTAGCCCAACAGGTGCCGAATGCGCAAGACGGCGTGGAATCGAGGGTTCCGATGGGCGAATCTGTGTAGTAGAACTACACGACGATGAAGGAGAGCGACCCGATGACGTCCCAGGTGCCCGAGCCCGGTGCGCTGACGATTGATCCAGGTGGAGCCATGACCGGCCGCACCGGCTTCTACGAGAAGCGGCTCGGCGACATGGTCGGCGTCTACCGCGACGAGCGCATGTTCGGCGACGCCGTGGCCGAGCGCGGCGCCGACCACCTCGTCTACCGCGTCGAGGAGCACCGCAGCGGTGACGGACCGGGCGCCCTGATCGTCGGCACGAGCACCCTCCTGCCGGGGCGCTACGGCGACGAGTTCGCGGTGACCCGCGGTCACCTGCACGCGCGCGCCGACCGCGCCGAGCTCTACCACTGCCTGTCCGGCCGGGGCGTGCTGCTGATGGAGGCACTGGACGGCCGCAGTCGCGCCGTCCCGCTCGCTCCCGGCCAGGCCGTGCACGTGCCCGGGCACTGGGTGCACCGCAGCGTGAACACCGGCGACGAGCCGTTCGTGACGCTGTTCTGCTACCCCGCCGACGCGGGTCAGGACTACGCCCTCATCGCCGAGGCGGGCGGGATGGCCCAGCTCGTCGTCGACGACGGGGCCGGGGGTTGGACCACCCGCTCCAACCCCGACCACATCGGCTACCGGAAGGAAGCGGCCTGATGGCGCCCGAACCCGACGTGCTCGCCGCGATCGAGGCGCTGGCGGTCGTCCCTGTCGTCGAGATCGACGACGCCGCGGACGCCGTGCCGCTCGCCCGCACCCTCGCCGACGCCGGCCTACCGGTCGTGGAGGTCACCTTCCGCACGACGGCGGCCCGCGAAGCAGTGGCCGCGATCGCCGCGGAGCTTCCGGATTTCCTGCTGGGTGCGGGCACCCTGCTGACGCCGGACATGGTCACCTCGGCTGCCGAGGCGGGCGCGCGGTTCGGCGTGTCGCCCGGGTTCTCGAGCGCCTGCGTCGCCGCGGCGGAGAAGGCCGGGCTGCCGTTCGTGCCGGGTGCGGTCACCCCGAGCGAGGTCGGGGCCTGCCTGGAGGCGGGGGCCACGCACATCAAGTTCTTCCCGGCCGGCGCCTACGGCGGCATCGCGACGTTGAAGGCGCTCGACGGGCCGTTCGGGTGGACGGGTGCCCGGTTCATGCCGACGGGTGGGGTGCGACCGGAGAACGCCGCCGAGTACCTCGCGTTGCCTGGTGTCTTCGCCGTCGGCGGCACCTGGATCGCCCCGCGGGCGGACATCTCGGCCGGCCGCTGGGACGCGATCGCCGAGCGAGCCCGCGCGGCCGCGGAGCTGCGGCCGTGACGGCGGACCCCACGGCGCTCGACCCCGCTCCGGGCGAGCTGCCGCGCCCGGCCGAGCGGCCCACGCTGTACTTCATCGGCGTCACGACCGGGCGTTCGTCGATCCGCACGGTGTTCCCGCGCTGGGCGCGGGCGCTCGGACTCGGGGACGTGCCACTGGTCGGGGTGGACCTGCCGTTGCACGCGCCGCGCGAGGCCTACCGGCGGATCGTGGAGTTCCTCGCCACCGACCCGCTGAGCGCGGGCGCCCTCGTCACCACGCACAAGATCGACCTGTACGCGGCGTGCACCGACCTGTTCGCCGAGGTCGACCCGCTCGCGCGGCTCATGGGCGAGGTGAGCTGCCTGGCCAAACCGGACGGCGCGCTCGTGGCGTCGGCGACGGACCCGATCACGGCCGGGCTCGCGCTGGAGTCGATCCTCCTGGAGCGTCGCTCGGTGGCCGGCCCGGCCGACGCGTTCGTCATGGGCGCGGGCGGCTCGGCGATCGCGATCAGCTGGTACCTCACCCGCCCCGAACGCGGGGCCGACCGGCCGGCGCGGATCGTCGTGACCGACCCGGACCGCGGCCGGCTCGCCGCGCTGCGCCGGGTGCACGACGAGCTCGGCACCGACGTGCCCGTGGAGTGTGTGCCGGTCGACGGAGCACCGGAGAACGACGCACTGCTCGCCGGCCTCGCCCCGGGTTCGCTCGTCGTCAACGCGACCGGGCTGGGCAAGGATGCGCCCGGATCACCGCTGACGGATGCCGCGCGGTTCCCGGCCGGTGCTGTCGCCTGGGACCTCAACTACCGCGGCGAGCTGGTCTTCCTCGACCAGGCGCGGCGCGCCGGGGTCCGCGTGCACGACGGCTGGGAGTACTTCCTGCACGGCTGGACCCGGGTGATCGCCGAGGTCCTCCAGGTGGAGATCCCGACCTCGGGACCGCGTTTCGCCGAGCTGGGGCGCCTGGCGGCGGAGGTCCGGCGGTGACCGCGCGCGTGCTCGTGACCCCGCGGTCGCTCACCTCGGTCGGGCTCGACGGGGTCGCGGAGCTGGCGCCGTTGCGGGCCGCCGGGTTCGCCCTCGTGCCGGGGCCTGCCGGCCGCACGCCGAGCGAGGCCGAGCAGCTCGCGCTCGTGCCCGGCTGCGTCGGCTGGCTCGCCGGGGTGGAGCCGATCGGGGAGCGGGTGCTGGCCGCGGCCACCGACCTGCGCGTGATCAGCCGCAACGGATCGGGCACCGACGCGATCGACGCGGCCGCCGCGGCCCGCGCGGGGATCCGGGTGGTGCGCGCGGAGGGCGCGAACGCGCAGGGCGTTGCTGAGCTGGCGCTGGCGCTCGCACTGGCAGGGCTCCGGCACGTCCCGTGGTCGGCCGCCGCCCTGCGGGCGGGCGGCTGGGACCGCCACCGGGGCCGCGAGCTGGACGAGTGCCGCGTGGGCGTGGTCGGGCTCGGCTCGATCGGTGGGCGCGTGGCGCGGCTGTTCCAGGGGTTGGGTGCCGACGTCGTGGGCGTCGACCCGGCCGTGGACCCGGCCACCGCACCCGTCCCGGTCGTGGCGCTCGACGCGCTGCTGACGTCCTGCGACGTCATCACGCTGCACGCCCCGCCCGCCGCCGACGGCAGCCCGCTGCTCGACGCGGACCGGCTGGCCGGCGTGCGCAGGGGGACGGTGCTGGTCAACACGGCCCGCTCGGCCCTCGTCGACGACGTCGCCGTGCTCGCCGCACTGGACGACGGGCGGCTGGCCGCCTACGCCGTCGACGCGTTCGACACCGAACCCCCCGAGCTCACCCCGCTCCTGCGCCACGAGCGCGTCGTGGCGACGCCGCACGTCGGCGGGTTCACCGGGGCGAGCGTGCGGCGTGCGACCGCGCAGGCCGTGGAGAACCTCCTCGCCGCGCTCACGGAGGTGCCGGCATGACGGACGAGTCCGTGCTCGAGCTCATCACCGGTCGGCAGGACCGGATGCGCCCCTCGGAGCGCAAGGTCGCCGCGGCGGTGCTCGCCGATCCCGCCGCGGTCGTGCACATGAGCATGGCCGGGCTCGCCGACACCGCAGGCGTGAGCGAGCCGACGGTCATGCGGTTCTGCACCGGCCTGGGCTTCAGCGGGTTCCAGGCGTTCCGGCTGGGGCTGGCGCAGTCGCTGGCGGTGGGCATACCGGTCACGCACTCCGCGATCGAGCCGGACGACCCGGTCGAGGCGATGGCCGGCAAGATCTTCGACCACACGCTGAGCAGCCTCGACCGCACCCGGCGCTCGCTGGACACCGCGGCCGTCGCCGCCGCCGTCGAGACCCTGGTGCGGGCCACGTCGGTGCACTTCGTGGGCCTCGGGGCCTCGGGGATCATCGCCCAGGACGCCCTGCAGCACGCCGTCCTGTTCGGCGTTCCGTGCACGGCTCCCGTCGACCTGCACCAGCAGTACATGGCCGCGGCGATGTGCGGGCCGGGCGAGGTGGTGGTGGCGATCTCCAACACCGGGCGCACGACGTCGGTGCTGGAGGTCACCGAGCGCGCGAAGCGGGCCGGTGCGGCGGTCATCGCCGTCACCGGCGGGCCGGGCCCGCTCGCCGACCTCGCCGACGTCGCGATCGTCCTGCGCACCTTCGAGGACACCGACATCTACACGCCGACGGTCAGCAGGCTCGCCGGACTCGTGCTCGTCGACGTCCTGGCCACGGCCGTGGCGGTGCGCCGCGGTCCGGCGCACCTGGAGCGGCTGCGGGAGATGAAGGAGGCCCTGTCGGTCTTCCGGGGAAGCGCTGATGGCAGCCGGAACGTGACTTGACATCCTGTCATTACAGGTATGCGATGGCCGAGGGGCATGAGGAGGTGCAGGGAGTGGACGACGTCGTTTTCTCGGCCCGCGGCGTGAGCAAGAGCTACCCGGGCGTCCAGGCGCTGACCGGGTTGGACCTCGACGGCCGCGCGGGCGAGGTCCTCGCGATCTGCGGAGCGAACGGCGCGGGCAAGTCCACCTTCGCCCGGCTGCTGGCCGGTCAGGAGGCGCCCACCGCCGGCGAGATCCGGGTTGCCGGCCACCCCGAGCCCGTCGCCGACCCCGCGGAGGCCGACCGCGCCGGGATCCTGCTGATGCACCAGGAGCCGCTGATCGTCGACGACTTCAGCGTGGGCGAGAACGTGTGGCTCTACCGGCTGCGTTCCGGGCGTGACATCCGGCCGTGGTCGCTCGCCCGCCGCGGCGACGACGAGCTCACCCGGCAGGCCCTGCGCGACGTCGGCCTCGGCGACGTCGCCCCCGGTCGGCTCGCCGGCTCCCTCGCACCGGGGCAGCGGCAGATGCTCGCCCTCGCCCGCGCCCGGGTCACGCCGCACAAGGTGTTGATCCTCGACGAGACCACGGCCTCCACGACCGAGGAGCACTTCGCCGACGTGCAGGAGATGGTGGCCGCGGAGAAGGCCGCGGGCACGGCCATCGTGTTCGTCTCGCACCGGATGCCCGAGGTGTTCGCGCTCTCGGACCGCATCGCCGTGCTGCGCGGCGGCCGGCTCGTCACGGTGCTGCGCACCGCCGACACCGACCCGGCCGAGGTCACGACACTGATGATCGGCGAGGGGGTGCGGGCGCTGGAGCGCCCGCCCGCGCACCGCGCCGCGGGCCGTCCGCCGGCGCTGGCCGTGCGTGGCCTGCACGCGGGCTCGGCGACGGACGTGTCGTTCGCGGTCCGGGGCGGCGAGGTCGTCGGGATCTACGGGCTGGTCGGCAGCGGCCGCTCCTCGGTCGCGCGCTCGGTGTCGGGCCGGCAGCAGCCCCGCGCCGGCACCGTCGAGATCGCCGGCCGGCCGGTGACGATGCGCAGTCCCGGCGCCGCGCTGCGGTACGGCGTCGCGTACCTCACCGAGGACCGGCGCCGCGAGGGATTCGTCGCCGAGTTCAGCAACGCCGAGAACCTCAGCCTCGTCACGCTGCCGCGGCTCGCGACGGCCGGCGTGGTGCGCCGCCGCGACGAGCGGGCGCAGGTGCGGGACCTGATCGAGCGGTTCCAGGTCAAGGGAGGCCCGCAGACGCCGACGCGTGCGCTGTCGGGCGGCAACCAGCAGAAGGTCTGCCTCGCCAAGTGGCTCGCCGCCGACCCGGACGTGATCGTGCTCGACGAGCCGACCAAGGGCATCGACGTCGGTGCCCGCCTGAACATCTACGAGATCATCCACAGCCTCTCCCAGCAGGACAAAGCCGTCCTCGTGGTCACCAGCGAGGCCGAGGAGGCCCTGCTGCTGTGCCACCGCGTCCTCGTCCTGCGCGACGGCCGGCTGGTCGCCGAGCTCGATGCCGCGCAGGCCACCACCGAGGACCTCATCCGCGCCGCACTGGGCGGGGCGCCGGGAGAAGACGCCGCCCAGGGAGGGGACGCCGCATGACCGTCACCGAGAAGACCGCCCGCAGCGACCCCGCCGCCGGCGCGGTGCCGCGGGCGTGGGCGGGCCGGGGCGGGGTGTGGCTGCGCAGCCAGTACCCGCTGCTCATCCTCGTCGCGCTGGTGGTGGTCGCGGCGATGCTCTCCGACGCGTTCCTGTCCACGCGCAACCTCGAGAACCTCGTGCTGCAGATGTCCGTGATCGGCATCGTCGCGCTGGCGCAGTTCATCGTCGTGGTGTCAGGCGGGATCGACATCAGCGTCGGTTCGGTGCTGGGGTTGGCCTGCGTGCTGTCGGCCGGCCTGTTCGGCGGGTCGTCGGTGTTCGTGTCGGTGCTGGTGGCGCTGGGCGTCGGAGCGCTGCTGGGGGCCGTCAACGGGTTCCTCGTCGCGTTCCGCGACCTGGAGCCGTTCATCGTCACGCTCGGCATGCTCGCGCTGGCTCGCGGGCTGGTGTACGCCTACACCGAGGGCGTGCCGGTCCGGCCGGCGGATCCCGCGTTCATGGTGGCCGGCACCGCCACCGTGCTCGGGGTGCCGGTGCTCGGCATCCTCTGGATCGCCGTCGCCGTCGGCATGGCGTTCCTGCTGCGCCGCACGGTCTTCGGCCGCCGCGTGTACGCCGTCGGCAGCACGCGGGAGGCCGCCCACGCCTCGGGCGTGCCGGTGCGCGGCACCCTGCTGGCCGTCTACGTCATCGCCGGGCTGCTCGTCGGCCTCGGCGGGTTCCTGCTGGCGTCCCGGGTCGGGGCGGGCACGCCGACCGCAGGAACCCTCTTCGAGCTGGACGCGATCGCCGCCGTCGTCATCGGCGGGGCACGGCTGGCGGGCGGGCAGGGCCGCGTGTTCGGCGCCGTCGTCGGTACCGCGATCTTCGGCGTCATCACGAACCTGCTCGTGCTGCTGAACGTCTCGACATTCCTGCAGGACGCCTTCCGCGGCGCCCTGATCCTGCTCGCGGTGGCGCTCGCCACCATCGGCCGCACCGGCACGCGGCGCGGTCACTGACGAACCCGAGAACCCGGAGAACCCATGCGCACACCCCGCCTCCTCGCCGTCGCGGCGGCCGCGTCGCTCGCGCTGCTGTCCGCCTGCGGCACCGTCGGTTCGAACTCCGCACCCGACCAGGCCCAGGAGCCGAAGCCGATCACCGAGGTGACGATCGGCTTCGCCCAGCGCCAGATGGACGCGCCGTACTACGCGGCCATGGAGGCGATGGCGCAGGAGCGCGCCCGAGCCGAGGGCTTCACCCTGCTGTTCCAGAACGCGGGCGGCGACCCCGTCACCCAGCTCAACCAGGTTCAGGCGATGCTCGCCCAGGGCGTCGACGCGCTGGTCGTCAACGCGATCAGCCCCGAGACCCAGCGCGTCCAGCTGGAGCAGGCCGCGGGTGAGGTGCCCGTGCTGTTCGTCGACACCTCGATCCCGGACGTCGGTCTCACCGCGGTGCAGTCGAACAACAAGGAGATCGGGCGCCTGTCGGGCCTGCTCACGGCGCAGCGCTTCGGCTCGGGCACCACGATCCAGGTGGCGATCCTCGACGGCGGCCCGAACGACGAGATCGTCGGCCCGGCCCGTCAGGAGGGCTTCCTCGCCGGGCTCACCGAGGGTGGGGCGACCCCGGAGGTCGTCGCCTCCGCGACGGCCACCTACACCCAGGAGGAGGCGGTCCCGGCCACCGAGTCGATGCTCGCCGCCCACCCGGAGACCGACCTGGTGCTCGGGCTGAACGACTCCATGGCCCTCGGCGCGCTGAGCGTGCTGCGCAACCAGGGCAACAGCACGGTCCTCGTGGCCGCGGCGGCCGACGGGCAGAAGGAGGCACTCGCCGAGATCGCCGACGGCGGCTGCACCGGGCAGTACGTCTCCACCGGGCTGAACTCGCCGAGCCTGGCCGCGGAGCAGGTCTTCGACATCGCGGTCGGCGTGGCCACCGGGAAGCTCGACCCGGCGACGGTGGAGAAGACCTCGCTGACCGAGGCTGCGGGCATCGGCTGCGAGAACGTGTCGGAGTACTACGACCCGAGCAGCATCTTCTGATGGGCGTCCTCGACACGTTCCGGCTCGACGGCCGCACCGCGCTCGTCACCGGCGGGAACCGCGGCCTCGGCAAGTCGTTCACCCTCGCGCTGGCGCAGGCAGGTGCCCGGGTCGCCTTCGTGGCCCGGGACGCCGACCGCAATGCCGCCACCGTCGAGGAGCTCGCGGCCCTGGGCGTCGACGTCCTCGCGATCACCGGGGACATCACCGTTGCGCCCGACGTCGACCGCGCCGTCGCCGAGACGGTGGCGGGCCTCGGCGGTCTCGACATCCTCGTCAACAACGCGGGCGCCTGCTTCCACAACCCGTCCTGGGACGTGCCCGACGAGGAGTGGGACACGGTGTTCGACCTGAACGTGCGTGCGCTGTGGAAGTGCAGCCGGGCGGCGGGCCGGCACATGCGCGCCCACGGCGGCGGGTCGATCGTGAACGTCGGCTCCATGTCGGGGTTCGTCGTGAACCGGCCGCAGTGGCAGCCGGCCTACAACGCGTCGAAGGCCGCGGTGCACCACCTGACGCGGTCACTCGCTGCGGAATGGGCCCCGGACGGCATCCGGGTCAACGCCGTGGCCCCGGGCTACGTCAAGACCGAGATGTCGCCCGTGCACCGGCCGGAGCTGCGGCGCTACTGGATCGAGGACGCGCCGCAGCAGCGCTACGCCGAGCCGGAGGAGATCTCGCCGAGCGTGGTGTTCCTCGCCAGCGACGCCGCGTCGTTCATGACCGGTTCCGTGCTGGTCGTCGACGGCGGCTACTCGGTCTTCTGACCGCGGAGGGAAGTGCCATGAGCAACATGCGCCAGGTGGTCGTGACCTCGTCCGAGGACATCCAGGTGGTGGAGGTGCCTCGGCCGGGGCCGCCCGCGCCGGGGCAGGTGCTGGTCGCGAGCCGGCTCGTCGGCATCTGCGGCACCGACGTGCACGCCGCGGCCGGCCACCACCCGTTCATCGACCGGCCCTACCGGCCGGGGCACGAGGTGGTCGGCGTCGTGGAACAGGTGGGGGAGGGTGTCGCCGACCTCGCCGCGGGCGACCGGGTCGTCCTCGAACCCAACCTCACGTGCGGCGAGTGCCCGCAGTGCCGCGACGGCCGCTACAACATCTGCCGCGCGCTCGCCGTCTTCGGCTGCCAGACGCCCGGCGGGATGGCCGACGCGTTCGCCGTGGCCCGCGACCGCCTGCACCGCATCCCCGACGGCATGTCCGACGAGCTCGCCGCGCTCGTGGAGCCACTCGCGACGCCCGTGCACGCCGTGCGCAGGGCCGGTGTTCGCGCCGGCAGCCGGGTGGCGGTGCTCGGCGCGGGCCCGATCGGGCTGCTCGTGCTGGTGGCGGCCCGGGCCGCGGGCGCCGAGGTCGTGGTCGTCACCGACGTGCTGCCCGAGAAGCTGGACCGGGCCCGGCGCCTGGGCGCCGCCGAGGCGCTCCGCGCCGACGTCCCCGACCTCGTCGACCGGGCCGCGGCGGTGTTGAAGGGCGCCGACGTCGTGTTCGACTGCGTCGCTTCCGCGGGGTCGATGGCGCAGGCCGTCGAGCTCGTCGACAAGGGCGGCACGGTGATGGTCGTCGGCATCGCCGCCGGTCCCACCTCGATCCCGCTGCACCTGGTGCAGGACCGGGAGATCGCGGTGATCGGCAGCCTCATGTACGTCCGGGAGGACGTGGAGCGGGCGATCGCGCTGCTCTCCTCCGGGGTGGTGGCGGCCGACGAGCTCGTCACCGCCGTCTACCCGCTCGACCGCGCCGCCGAAGCGTTCGCGGCGTCGGCGGACCCCCAGCAGGTGAAGGTGCTCGTCTCGGTCGGCGACCACGCCTGACGACGCCGCCCCCCAGCAGTCCCGTCCGGCGTCGTGCCGGCCAACCCCGAGAGGCTCGAAGATGAGTGTCCCGAAGCGCTCCGCCCTGCGCGGATCGCGTGTCGCCGCCGCCGGTGCGGCCCTGCTCGCCCTGCTCGCGGCGGGCTGCTCCTCGGCCAGCGAGGAGGCGGCGAGCAACACGGCCCCTGCGGCGCCCCAGGACGTCGTGCTCGTGCAGTCGATCCGCAGCCTGTCCAACCCCTACCACGCCAACTGGGCCAAGGGCGGCGAGATGTTCGCCCGGTCGGTCGGCCTGCCGGTGCAGACGCTCGCCAACGAGGGCGACTCCCAGCAGCAGCTCAACCAGATCAAGTCGGTCCTCAGCGGCGGCAGCACCGTCGTGCTCAACGTCGACCCGAACACCTCGTCCGACACGCAGGCGATCGTCCGGGCGGTGCAGGAGGCGGGCGGACACGTCGTCACGCACTGGAACAAGCCCGACGAGCTCGCGCCCGCCGACGTCGGCAACGGGTGGGTCGCGCACGTCTCCTTCGACGGGCGCGTCGGCGGCTACGAGACCGCGAAGGCGCTGTTCTCCGCCATGGGTGGGGGCGGCGGCATCATCGCCCTGCAGGGCATCCTCGACAACGTCCCGGCCAAGCAGCGCTTCGCCGGGCTGGAGCGGGCCCTGCAGGAGAACCCGGGTGTGCAGCTGCTCGACCAGCAGACCGCGGAGTGGAACCGGAACAAGGCGTTCCAGGTGACGCAGACGCTGCTCGCCAAGCACGGCGGGCAGGTCAAGGGCATCTGGGCCGCCAACGACGACATGGCGCTCGGCGCCCTGGAGGCCCTGCGCGCGGCCGGGCTCGCCGGGCAGGTGCCGATCGTCGGCAACGACGCCGTGCCCGAGGCGCTCGAGGCGATCCAGGCGGGCGACAGCGGTTACGTCGCGACGGTGTCCTCGGACGCCTACTGGCAGGGCGCCGCGGGTCTCGCGCTCGCGTACCGGGCCGCCACCGGTCAGTACGACGTCGCCGCCGCGAGCCCCGGCGACCGCGCGTTCTACGGCGAGCAGTTCGTCATCACGAAGGACAACGTCGGCGACTTCACCACCCCGCCCACCGAGGCCGACCTCGCCGACGACATCGCCGACCCGCTCGCGCGCAACACGGGCGCTCTCGAATGAGCGCTGCCGGGCCGGGCACGGCCACGGTGGCGGAGAGGCGGCCCGCCCTGGCCCCCACCCCGCTGGCCCGCCGGGTGATCGACGCCGGGCCGGTGCTCGCCCTGGTGGCTCTGATCGTGGTGTTCTCGCTGGTGAGTGACCGGTTCCTGACCGTGGGCAACGCCGGCAGCATCGCCGATCAGGCGGCGATCCTGCTGGTGCTCGCCGTCGGCGCGACGTTCGTGATCCTGCTCGGCAGCATCGACCTGTCCGTCGAGGGCGTGATGGCGACCTCGTCCCTGGTCGCCGTCCTGCTGGCGGCCAACGACCGCAACGGCAACGACCTCGGCTACCTCGCGGTGCTCGGCGGGGTGGGGGTGGGTGCGCTGTTCGGACTGGTCAACGGCATCCTGCACACCCGGCTGCGGATCCCGTCGTTCATGGTCACGCTCGGGACGGGCGCGATCGGCATCGGCATCGCCACGGTCCTGTTCGGCGGGCAGCCGCCCCGCATGCTCGACGAGGGGCTGCGGCTGTGGGGCACCGACCGCGTCCTCGGCGTCTCCCGCCTGGCGCTGCTCGCCCTCGCCGTGCTGCTGCTCGGCTACTTCGTGCAGCACTACACCCGCGTGGGACGCACGATCCTGCTCGTCGGCGGCGACGAGCAGATCGCCCGGCTCGCCGGGCTCCCGGCCGCGCGCTACAAGGTGTGGGCGTTCGTGCTCGCCGGTTCGGCCGCGGGCCTGGCCGGCGTGCTGGCCGCGACGCGGCTCGGCGTCGGCGACGTGCAGATCGGATCGGGTCAGCTGTTCGCCACCATCACCGCGGTCGTCGTGGGCGGCACGCTGCTCTCCGGGGGCCGCGGCGGGGTGCTGCAGACGCTCGTCGGCGCCCTGCTGATCAGCGTGCTCGCCAACGGGCTGATCCTGGCCGGGGTGGACCCGGCGATCCAGCGCTCGGTGCAGGGCGTGGTGATCGTCGTGGCGATCGCCGCGACCGTGTGGACCCAGCGGCGGCGCACCCGGGTGGTCAAATGAGCACGCCCGCCCTGGAGCTGCGCGGGGTCACCAAGCGCTTCCCCGGCGTCGTCGCCCTCGACGACGTGAGCCTCACCGTGCGGCCGCACGAGGTCATCGGCCTGATCGGGGAGAACGGGGCCGGGAAGTCGACGCTGCTGAAGATCCTCTCCGGGGTGTACCAGCCCGACGAGGGCGAGCTGCTCGTGCGCGGGCAGGCCCGGCGGTTCACCGGGCCGCGGGACGCGGCCCGGGCGGGCGTCGGGATCGTGCACCAGGAGCAGTCGCTCGTCGGGTCGGTGTCGGTGGCCGAGAACCTCGTGCTCGGTTTCGAGGGCCCGGCCGTGCGCGGCGGGATCTACCGCTGGCCGGAGCTGAACCGGCGGGCGCAGGCGCAGCTGGACAAGATCGGATCGCCCATACCGCCGACGGCCCGCGTCGAGGCGCTGACGTTCGCGCAACGCCAGATGGTGGAGGTCGCGAAGGCCCTCTCGGTCGAGGACCACCTCGACGGGCCTGCGGGCACGGAGCCGGTCATCGTGTTCGACGAGCCGACCTCCGTGCTCGACAACGACGACACCGAGGTGCTGTTCGCGCAGATCGAGCGGCTGCGCGCCCGGGCGTCGGTCGTGATCGTCTCCCACCGGCTCGACGAGGTGCTGCGCGTCTCCGACCGCGTCTACGTCCTCAAGGACGGGCGCTGCGTCGCCGAGCGCGACCCCGCCGACGTCGACGTGCAGGAGCTGTACCGCCTGATGGTGGGCCGGGAGAGCACCGGCAGCTACTACCGCGAGGACGCCCAGGGCGACGTCGACGGCGCCGAGGAGGTGCTCGGCGTCACCGGCCTCACCCGGGCGGGCGGCTTCACCGACGTGTCGCTGTCCGTGCGCCGCGGCGAGGTCCTCGGCGTCGCAGGCGTCGTCGGGTCCGGGCGGGAGGACCTCGCGCGCGCCCTGTTCGGCGCGGAACCCGTGGACGCGGGTGAGATGCGGCTGGCCGGCAAGCCGGTGCGCTTCCGGTCACCGGCCGGCGCCGTGCGGGCCGGCATCGGCTACATCCCGGCGGAACGCCGCTTCGAGGGCGTGGCGATGGGGTTGTCGGTGGCCGACAACATCCTGCTCGCCGACCGCTCCCCGGTCTCCGCCGGGCCGTTCGTCGACCCCCGCCGCCGCCGCGAGCTCGTGGCGCGGTGGATCGAGCGGCTGCGGATCCGCACGCCCGGCCCGGCCACCGACGTCGCGACGCTGTCGGGCGGCAACCAGCAGAAGGTGGCCCTGGCCAAGTGGCTCGTCTCGCCGCGGCTGCGGGTGCTCGTCCTCGACCACCCCACCCGCGGCCTCGACGTCGGCGCGAAGGAGGACGTCTACCGCCTCGTGCGTGAGCTCTGCGAACGCGGGCTGGCGATCGTCCTGCTCGCCGACACCCTCGAGGAGACCATCGCGCTCAGCCACCGCGTCGTCGTCATGCGCGACGGCCGGGTGACCGCCCGCTTCGATGCGCCTCCCGGCGCGAAACCCACCCAGGTCGAACTCGTCGAGCAGATGGTGTGACCCCATGACCAGCGTGTCGTTCCTCCGCCGCGACGACGTGCGCGAGCGGGTCGTCGCCGCCGTGCCCGCCGCGGTCCTCGTGGCGCTCGTGCTCGCGGTCGCGAGCCGCGAGCCGTCGTTCCTGGGGGCGGCGAGCGTGCGCGCCCTGCTGGAGGGGGCCGCGCCGCTCCTGCTGCTCGCCCTCGGCCAGACGTTCGTGATCCTCATCGGCGGCATCGACCTCTCGGTCGCCGTGCTCGCCTCGCTCGGCACGGTGCTGCTCGCGTCGTGGCTGCCGTCGGCGGGCGTGCTGGCGGTGCTCGCCACGCTCGCCGCCACGACCCTCGCCGGCGCGCTCAGCGGGGCGGTGAGCGCCTACGCCCAGGTCCCGTCGTTCGTGGTGACCCTCGGCGCGATGGGCCTGTGGTCCGGTGTGGCGCTCACTGTGTCGGGCGCCTCGACCATCTCCATCACCGAGGGCTACGACACGATCTTCTGGATCCGTGATCTGCGCGTGGCCGGACTGCCGATCGCCGCTGTGCTGGCGGTCGCCGCAGTGCTGGTCGCGGCGGGCCTGATGGCGGCGCTGGCCGGCGGCCGCCTGCTGCACGCCGTGGGCCGGGCCGAGCGCGCGGCACTGATGTCGGGCGCGCGCACGCCGCGGCTGCGGGTGCTCGCGTTCGCCGTGTCGGGGCTGTGCGCGGGCCTCGCCGCCGTCGTGCTGGCCGCGTCGCAGTTCAGCGGAGCACCCACGTTGGCCGACTCGTTGCTGCTCCCCGCGATCGCCGCGGTCGTCGTCGGAGGCACCGCGATCACCGGCGGTGTCGGTGGCCCGCTGCGCACGCTCGTGGGCGCGCTGCTGATCGCGGTCCTGCGCGTCGGCATGTCGGTGATGGGCGTGGACCCGAGCTACGAGCAGATCGTGTACGGCGCGGTGATCGTGTCTGCGGTCGCGCTCACGCTGAACCGGGGGACCGTCGGCATCGTGAAGTAGGGCCCGTGGGGTCGGTCGTGCCCGTGCGGCACGTGGCGGAGAACTCGCGGTGCGCAGAAGTCCTACTGCCGCTCCGGCGTTCGGAGTACCGCGAGCCTTCTCGGGGCCGCTGTCGGCAACGACCGCCTCACCTGCGGGTTCAGCGTTCGCGGGTCGGGTAGTCACGCAGGACCGGCAGCCCGATGCGATCGCAGTGCATTTCCACCGCCGCGAAGGAGCGACCCCACCGTGAGCCATCAATCACCGATCGACGCGGTCGACATCAGCGGTTACATCGTCCTCGGCGGGAAGCGGCTGAACATCCGCATCACCCTCGACGACACCACCGACGCCGACACCGACAGCGACGTCGAGACCGCGGACGACGCGGATGACGAGTTCGACGACGAAGCCGACGCGGAGGACGGCGAACCCGACGACGAGGACGCGGAGTTCGACGACGAGGACGCGGAGTTCGACGACGAGGACGCGGAGTTCGACGAGGACGAGGACGACGAGGACGAGCTCGACGAAGGCGACGTCGAGCAGGACGACGAGGGCGACGTCGAGGAAGACGATGAGCTCGACGAAGGCGACGACGAGCTCGACGACGCCGCCGACGACGACGACGCCGCCGCCGACGACGACGGCGCCGACGACGCCGACGACCAGGACCCCGCGCAGGCCGATCTTCGCGACCTGCTGCGCCCTCGGCCCCGGCGACGGCCGGAGGCCCGCCGCGAGGAGAGCGGGAACCGGGAAGGCGGAGGTCGCCCCCGCCGTCGGGACGCCGGCCAGTCCTCCGAGAGCCGGGAGAGGCGTACCCGCGGGTCCGGGTCGTCGGACCGCGACGACCGGCAGGGGAGGGGAAGGGTACGCCGGGCGAGGCCCGACGAGCCGTCGGCCGGGAAACCGGCCCGGCCGGCCGACGATGACCGATCGCGCGGGCGGACCAGCAGGGAGGGCGCGGTACGGAGGCGCCGCTGACCGGTTGCCCGGGCGTTCGGCGCAGTCCCGGCGCGCAACCGTAGGCGGGTCTTGCGCGGAGTGGCCGAGCCCGTCCGGGCCAGGCATGGAGATCCCTGCCCGCGGGTACCTGGCGCTGCAATGCGGGGCCGGTGTCCGCTCACCGACCAGTGGGAGGTGCCGATGGTCGAGCGTTCGACGGATCAGGAACGCGATTTCGCGTTGGGGCGGGTCATCGCGATCGTCAACGACAAGGGTGGCGTCGGTAAGACGTCGATCGCCGCGAACCTCGCGGGCCAGTTCGCCGGCGCCGGCTACCGCTGCCTGCTCATCGATCTGAACCGCCAGGCGAACCTGGCCGACGACCTCGGCTACCGCAACGCGGACGCCGACGACCAGGGTGCGGGGTTGCTGGGCAGCGTCCTGGCCGGCACCCCGCTCACCCCGGTGGCGGACGTCCGCCCGAAGTTGGACGTCGTGTGCGGGGGAGCGCGGCTCGAGGACCTGACCCCCGTCATGGTCTCGCGCCTGCAGCACCGGGGGCGTAAGGCGTTCCGGGTCCTCGGGGACGTTCTCGCCCCGATCGCGACCGACTACGAGGTCGTGTTCATCGACTGCCCACCGGAGTCGACGATCCTGTCCGACCTGGCGTTGGCCGCTGCGCGGTGGGTGCTGATGCCGACGAAGTCGGACGTCGGTGGCCTCGTGGGCATGACCCTCGTCGCCGAGCGGTTCGCGCTCGCGCAGGAGATCAACCCGCGGTTGGGTCTGCTCGGGGTGGTCCTCTTCGGGACCGGCTCGCGCTCCCGGGCGATCCACGGCGAGGCCCGGGCGGCGATCGACCGGGCGTTCGGCGGCAACTCGCCGCGATTCGAGACGTCCATCCGGCACGCGGAACGCACCGCCCAGGATGCGCGGCGCCTCGGCAAGCTGGCCCACGAGCTCGAGATCGAGGCCGCGGCCCAGCCGGCGTGGTGGGAGGCGTTGCGTTCGGGTGTCCGCACGCCGCGGGTGTCCGAGACCGCCGCGAGCGTCGCGGGTGACTACCGCGCCCTTGGCGTGGAGGTGCTCACCGCGTTGCAGGCGGCCGAGGAAGCGGAGCGGGCCGGAACCGCAGACGGCACAGCGGCGCCGGCATGACCTCGAGCGACCCGGCTGCCCGCGACGGACGAGAGCGACGGCGAGCTGCCGGCGACCTGTCGTCCGTCTTCGGCGCTGCTGCGGCCGCACTGTCGCGGCCCCGCATGCGCAGGCGGCGGCCTCGGGAGCCCGATCCGGTCGAGTCGGAGATCGTGGAGGACGACGTGGCTGAACACACGAGGCGTCTCCCCGGCGCCCCCGCACGACGACGCTCCGGCGTCGTGAAGGTCCGCGACCGCCAGCACGTCGACCTGCTCCTCCTCGCCGCCGCCACGACGGAGCCTGCGAACGGGTACGAGATGATCGATCGTGTCCGCGAGCGCAGCGACGGGCTCTTCGAGCTGCCCCTGGGCGTCGTCATCCGCGCGCTGCACCGGCTCGTGACCAACCGGCTGGTGCAGGTGACGGGGGGCGGAGGCGGACGCGTTCGCCGCTACTCCGCGACCCCGCTCGGGATGCGGGTCCTCGCGACGCGACGGCGCGAGTGGGAGGCGTTCAGCCGCGGGCTCGACAACGTGCTCGACGCGGCCGAGGAAGGCGACCACCGCCGCGATCCCGGGATCACGGCGAGCACATCTGCGCCAGGCCCTTCTCCGGCGTCACGTCGGGCGAGTAGCCCAGGTCCGTCCTCGCGGCGGTGATGTCGTAGGACCGGTCCCGGCCGGCGAAGCTCACGAGCCAGTTGGTCAGCGGCGGCGCCGACTTCCGCCGGAGCAGGCGCGCCGCGGCGTCCGTCACCGCCGCGAGGGGCGCTGCCACGGCGAGCGGAACGCTGCGGCTCGTGGACAGGTCCACGCCGCGGGTCGCCAGCAGGGGCGTGAGGAAGTCCCGGATGGGCATGGGCGTGCCGTCCGTGACGTAGTAGATCCCGCCGTGGCGGCCGCGCGTGAGCGCGAGGATCATCGCGCCGACCAGGTTCTCGACGTGCACGAAGTCGACGATGTGGCGGCCGTGGTCGATCCAGGAGAACCGGCCGGACTCGGCGGCCTCGACGAAGGCGTCGATCGTCGTCATCCCGCGACCCCAGATGAACGGCGGGCGGAGCACCACCAGCGCGGTGTTCCCGCTGTCGGCGTTCCGGAGCGCGCTCTCGGTGGCCAGCTTGACCCGGCTGTAGGCGATGTTGGGCCGGCCCTCCGGTGTCGACTCGTCGACCACGGGGCGACGCAGGCTGCCCGTGGAGACGGATGCGGCGCTGACGAGCACGAAGCGCCGCACCTCCGCGGCGACGCTCGCGGCGTGCAGGGCGACGGTCGGCACGTGGTTGACCCGTTCGAAGAGCGAGCCGGGCCCCCAGAACTCCATGTGAGCCGCGACGTGCACGACCGCGTCGACCTCACGTAGTACGGAGAGCCACGCCGGTGCCGGCGAGCCTGCCCGGCCGAGGTCGGTCAGATCGCCGGGAACCGGGTCGGCGCCGGCGGCCCGGACGCGCCGGCTGCTCGAGTCCGAGCGGGCGAGCGACCGGACCTCGTGCCCGTCGGCCACGAGGCGGTGGACCAGGGCATTGCCGACGAAACCGCTGCCGCCGGTGACGAAGATCTTCATGCGGGCCGTCCTCCTGGACGCATTGACGTCGATTAGTTTGATGTAGATGCATTGGCGTCAATGTAACCTCCCGTAGGATGGGTGCGTCAAGCAGGAGGTGGGCGGTGCCGCGTGCCGGGCAGAGCATGACCGCAGCGCAGGTCGCGGACGAGTTCAGTCGTACGGCGAAGGTCCTCGTGCGGCGCTTCGACGAGCGGCTGGGCGAGCACGGGGTGTCGACACCGAGGTCCCGCCTCGTGGCCGAGGTGGCGCGCTCCCAGCCCGTCCGGATCACCGAGCTCGCCCGCGCCGTCGGCATCTCACAGGGGACCGCCTCCACCCTGGTCGACGCCCTCGTCCGGGACGGGCTGCTCGAACGCCAGGCCAGCGCGGACGACCGCCGCTCCGTGCTCCTGCGGGTGACGGAGCAGGGGGCTGCGCTGGCTCAGGACTGGACGACCGGGTACGAGCTCGCGGCGGAGGAGCTGTTCCGGCCGCTCACCTCTCAGCAGATGTCGACGCTGGTCGACATCCTGCGGGTCCTCGGTGCCGACGAGGGGGAGGTCGCACGATGACTGACCACAACGCTGCCGGTGAGGTCGAACGTCGCTGCCGTGCTGCTCATCACACCGAACCGGAGGTGTGACCAGGACAGTAGGTGTCCTGGTCGCCACCTACGTTGAGCCTCCCCAACCCACGGAGGTGAATCATGACGGTGGCGAACCTGCACGAATTCGAGGCGCTGAACCCGTTCTTCGACGTGATTTCCGCGGGGCTCGACGGGCTCGTGGACGGCGACCACTTCTTCGACTTCTTCGCCGAGGACGCCGTCATCGAGTACGTGGTCGTGACCCCCGACTACCCTCGCCGGATCGAGGGGCGGGCGGCGCTCGCCGAGCTCTATCGCACCTATCGCGAGAGGTTGTACCTGCACGGTGCAACCCTTCTGGATTCGCACTACGACCGGGACAGGTCGGTCGCCGTGCTGGAGTACGGCGCCCACGGGGTGGCGGTGGCCACCGGGGCCACGTACGAGAACCGCTACATCTCGGTGATCGGGATCGAGAACCGGCAGGTCGTCTGGTGGCGCGACTACCTGGACCCCCTCGCGGTCCTCAGTGCGCTCGGCGGGCCCGGCGCGGTCGCGGGCGGCGCCGACCTCCCGCCGGTCGTCGCGACGTACCTGCAGGCCAAGGCCGACGCCCACACGGCCGCGGGCTGCTTCGCCCCCGACGCCGTCGTCCACGACGAGGGCAAGGATCACATCGGCGTCGCGGCGATCCGGGACTGGGTGGAGGGCGTGGTGGCCGCCTACGACCTGACCCGCACGACCCGCACCGTCCGCACGATCGGCAACGCCACACTCGTAGAGGTCGAGGTGGCCGGCAACTTCCCGGGCAGCCCGGTGGTCCTGCACCACCACTTCACGCTCACCGACGACCTGATCACGGCACTCACCATCTGCCCGTGATGACAACGGACGACAGGAACGACGAAATCATGGCTCCCGAATTCGCAGACCGGCGCGCCCTCGTCACCGGCGGCACCAAGGGAATCGGGGCTGCCGTCACCGCACGGCTCAGGGCGGATGGCATCAGAGTGGTGACCACCGCCCGATCCACGCCGGAACGCCTCGACGAGCCCAAGTTCTTCGTGGAAGCGGACATCAGCACCGCAGCAGGCGTGCGGACGGTCGCGACGGCCGCCCTCGACCTGCTCGGCGGCGTGGACATCCTGGTGCACGTCGTCGGCGGGTCCGGTCAGGAGCCCGGTGGCGCGCTCGCCGTCGGCGACGAGGACTGGGACCTCGCCCTGCGCACCAACCTCCTCGCCGCGGTGCGCCTGGACCGGGCGATCCTGCCGCTCATGATCGAGCACGGCGGTGGCGCGGTCACGCACGTGACCTCGATCCAGCGGCGCAACCCGCTGCCCTCCACCGTCCCGTACGCGGCGGCCAAGGCCGCGCTCACGAACTACAGCAAGAACCTGTCGAACCAGGTCGCCGCCCGGGGCGTGCGCGTCAACTCGGTCGCCCCCGGCTACGTCGAGACCACCGCCGCCCAGGAGATGGTCAGGGCGCTCGCCCGCGCCCACGGGGTCGACGAGGCCACCGCACGTCAGCAGATCATGGATTCGATCGGTGGGATCCCCCTCGGGCGGCCCAGCCGTCCGGAGGAGGTGGCCGAGCTGATCGCCTTCCTCAGCTCCGACCGCGCATCGGGGATCACCGGCGCCGAGTACGTCATCGACGGCGGGAGCCTCCGGACGGTGTGAGCAAACTGCCGATCATGGCCGGTTCCCGGGACGAGCGGCCGCGTCCGCCGCCTCCAGCAGCGTGCGCAGGTGCTGCTGGTACGCGGTGCGGACCTCGGGAGGCGAGAGCACCTCCAGGGGGGTGGCGAGTCCGATCAGGAACCGCACGAGCCCGGCCACGTCGGTGCCGCCGATCGTGACGTCCGTGGCGTGGGCGCCTGCGGGTTCGTGGATGCCGCGGCCCGGTGGAACGAGCCGCTGCGCCTCGGCCGTCGGGATCGGCAGCCTGATCGTGACGTAGAGCGGGTAGTCGCTGGTCAGCATCCGGGCGACGAGTTGTGCGGCGTCCGGCGGGTCCGCCAGCTCCACCGGCTCGCCGGTCGGCCGGGCGGACACGACCCGATCTGCGCGGAAGGTCCGCCACTCCCCGCGCGTGAGGTCGAGCGCCACGACGTACCACCGGTGGCTCGTGCGGACGAGCCGGTGGGGGGCGACGTCCCGGGTCGATTCCCGGCCCGCGCGGTCGCGATAGGTCATCCGGAGGCGTTCGCCCCGGCGGCACGCGCTCGCCAGCTCCGACAGCACGTTGGTGGTGACGTGCCGTTGGTCGGCTCGCGGCGTGTGCTCGATCGTCGCGTCCAGTTCACCGAGTCGGGCCGAGACGCGGGCCGGGAGCAGCCGTTGGAGCTTCAGCAGCGCGGACAGCGCGGCCTGGTCGCCGCCGAGCACCCCGCTCAGCGCCGCCTCCCGCAGCGCGACGGCGACGGCGAGGGCTTCCTCGTCGTCCAGGCTCAACGGCGGCACCCGGTCGCCGCCACCCAGCCGGTAGCCGCCCCAGGGCCCGGGGTCGGACTCGACGCCGTAACCCAGGTCGCGCAGCTTCGCCACATCCCGGCGGACGGTGCGTTCGGTGACCTCCAGCCGGGCGGCCAGCTCGCTGTTGGTCCACGAGGGCCGGGTTGCCAGCAGCGCGACCAGCCGCAGGAGCCGTGCCGACGAGTTGATCACGCCACCACTCCAGGTCGGGAACGTCGAGCGAACCCTACGACCCGGGGGCGACGACCCCCGATCAGTCCTGGAGCAGCGCGGCGAACATGCCGGGCTCGTAGGAGCGCACGATTTCGGCCGAGGCTTCTACCCGATGCTCCAGCAGGTCTACGCCGACCGGCTCAAGACCTGGGCCGACTGGCAGGACCTGTCCGCGGAGGCCCACGGCGGGCTCGATCAGGATCGGTGACCCCGGTCCGTACCAGGGCGGGCTTCCCGAGGTTCAGGAAAGCCACATTCAAGGCCGGAGCGGCCCTGAATGTGGCTTTCCTGAACTCGAGCCCGCCCGCACTCCGGCACGCTCCGGGCCCGGCGCGAATCCGCTCCACCGGGGCCGGTCTCCGGCAACACGGCGTTGTGCGAAGCACCAACGAGCGTCCCGTCAGATCGTGGCTTCGTTCGAGGACGTGAGAGCTCTGCCTCCATAGCGTGAACGCGCCGGTGCTGCTCGACGAGCGGCCGCTGGTCCGGCGCCGGAACCGCGATGTGGAGGGGTGTCAGATGACCGCGCACCGAGCCGCCGGGCTCCCGCTCACCGGGATCCGGGTGATCGCGCTGGAGCATGCGGTGGCGGCCCCGCTCTGTTCGCGCCACCTCGCGGATCTGGGCGCCGACGTCGTCAAGGTGGAGAGCCCGGACGGTGGGGACCTCGCTCGGCACTACGACTCGGTGGTGGAGGGGCAGTCCGCCTACTTCGTCTGGGCCAACCGTGGCAAGCGCAGCGTCGTCCTCGACCTCAAGTCGGACGAGGGGCGCGCCGCCTTCGGCGGTCTGCTCCAGGAGGCCGACGTGTTCGTGCACAACCTCGGCCCCGGCGCGGTGGACCGTCTCGGGTTCGGACCCGACACGCTGCGGGAGCGGTTCCCCCGGCTGATCAACTGCGCCATCTCCGGATACGGCGCGAACGGGCCCTACCGGAACCGCAAGGCGTTCGACCTGCTGATCCAGAGCGAGGCCGGTCTGCTCTCGGTCACGGGTGAGCCGGAACACCCGGCGAAGGTGGGGATCTCGGTCGCCGACATGTGCGCGGGGGTCTACGCGATGTCGGCGATCCTCGCCGCGGTCCTGCGCCGCGAGCGATCCGGTGCGGGCGCCTTCATCGACATCTCGATGCTGGAGTGCCTCAGCGAGTGGATGATGGCGCCCGCATACCACCAACTCTACGCCGGGACGCAGCTCCCACGGGCCGGCGCGCGGCACAACATGATGGTGCCGTACGGGGTGTACCGCGCGGGCGAAGGGCAGCACGTCGTCTTCGCGGTGCAGACAGCCGCGCAGTGGGCGCGGCTGTGCGGGCACGTCCTCGATCGCCCCGACCTCGTCGGGGACGCCCGGTTCGCCACCAACGAACTGCGGGTCCGCAACCGCGCCGAGCTGGAACCGCTGATCGAGGAGAGGCTGGCTGCGCTCGGCGCCGCGCGGGCGACGGAACTGCTGCTCGCCGCGGGCATCCCTACCGCAGCCGTGAACGATCTCGACGGTCTGGTGCACCACCCGCAACACGAGGCCCGTGCCCGGTGGGCGGAGGCCGGATCTCCGGGCGGCCCCGTCCGGGTTCTCCGGTCGCCGTTCAACATCGACGGGCTCGTCGAGCGCCCCGTCGCGGTGCCGGGGCTGGGTGAGCACACCGACACGGTGCTGGCCGAGCTGGGCCAGACCATCCCCGCCGCGGACTGAGCACCGGATCCCCCCGGGCCGCTCCGCCCCGCTTCAACGACGAATCGAGGTCCCATGTCCCCCGAAGTCATCGCGCTGCTGGCACTGGCGGTGGTGTTCCTGGTCGCCACCGTCACGTCGGCGCACATGGGTGCGCTGGCGCTGGTCGCCGCGTTCCTGGTCGGCGGGCTCGTCTACGGCATCGACGCCGACGAGGTGCTCGCCGGTTTCCCGGGCAGCATGTTCGTGATCCTGGTCGGGGTCACCTACCTCTTCGCGCTCGCCAAGAACAACGGCACGGTCGACTGGCTGGTGCACGCCTCCGTGCGGGTGGCGGGCGGACGGATCGCCGCCGTGCCGGTGGTGATGTTCCTGGTGCCTGCGGCGATCACCGCGATCGGGGCCGCGGCCCCGGCAGCGTGCGCGATCATCATTCCGATCGCCCTGCGCTTCGCCCGCCGCTACGCCATCAACCCGCTGCTGATGAGCATGATGGTGATCCAGGGGACGACGGCGGGCGGCTTCTCCCCGATCGGCATCTACGGGGTCATCGTCAACGGGGTCACCGGCGACGCGGGCCTGCCGACCGCTCCGGGCATGCTGTTCCTGGGCACCTTCTGCACCACCGCGGCGCTGGGCGCCGTCGCCTACTTCGCCCTCGGCGGCCGGCAGCTGATCGGCCGCCGCCGTGCGGTCGTCTCCGAGGCCGCCCGGGCCGACGACACCCCCGCTGCCATGGTCGCCGCGCCGGCCCCGACCGGAGGTGCTTCCGCCGACGGCTCGACGGGAACGGTGACCCGCCCCCGTACGGCCCCGGACGACGTCGAGACCGACGGGGTGCCGGAACTGGACACCCAGCGGCTGCTGACGCTCGGCGGCCTGGTCGGCCTGGTGATCGCGACGCTGGTGTTCGACCTGCACGTGGGTCTGGTCGCGCTGGCGATCGCGGTGCTGCTGACCATCGCATTCCCGCAGAACGCGAAGGGGGCGGTCGACCGGATCGCCTGGCCCACCGTCCTGCTGATCGGCGGGATCATGACCTACATCGCGATGCTGGAGGACCAGGGCACGGTCGAGTGGCTGGGACACGGCATCGCGGGGATCAGCACGCCGCTGCTGGCCGCGTTCGTGCTCCTGCTGATCGGTGCGGTCGTCTCGGCGTTCGCCTCGACCACGGCCCTGCTGGGTGCGGTGATCCCGCTGGCGACGCCGTTCCTGCTCACCGGCAACATCTCGGTGATCGGGGTGATCGTCGCCCTGTGCATCGCGAGCTCGGTCGTGGACTGCAGCCCCCTGTCGACCATGGGCGCGCTGGCCGTCGCGAACTCCCCGAAGGAGCAGGCCGACCGCGTGTTCCGCGGTCTGATGGTCTGGGGCATGTCGCTGGTCGTCATCGCGCCGGTCGTCACCTGGGCGGCGCTGGTCCTGCCGTCCTCCTTCTGACCTGCGGCGACCGGGCCCGGCCCGCGCCCGGGCTCAGGTGGCCGGGACGCGGCAGACCACCCCGGCGGCGGCACGCACCGCCTCGTCCTGGGTGACCTGCACGTCGACGAACACGGTGCGGCGGGTGCGGTGCTCGACCCGGGCGGCGACGTGCAGAACGGTCCTGGTGTGGGCGGCGTCGGCGAACCGCACACCGACCGAACGCACGTCCACCGGGCCGCCGGCCGCCGCGCGTGCGGCCCGGGTGGCGAGCGCGACGAGGACGGATCCCTGCACGGCGCCGGCACGGTTGGTGACGGAGCCGGCTGGGCGGAACCGCAGGGTGGCCCGGCCGTCGCCGGCTGCCGTCGTCGTAGCGGCCTCGACCACGCGGTCCCCCCACGACAGCGAGGACCCGGCCCCGCCATCCGCCGCTGTTCCGAGCATGGCGCCGAGGGCGCCGGCTTCGACCTCGTCGAGATCTGCCCGAGGCAGCGGTTCCACGGCTGGGATCCCCTCCGGGTCGTCCCACGGCAGCACCGGCTGGCGGCCCCGCGAGGGCACCGCGAAAGTGGCGGAGGCGTGGCCGATGGCGGCGCCCTCGTCGCGGAGCACCGCGGCCGCGGTACCCAGGCCGCCGTCGACGGCCGTCTCGGTCGCGTGTGCGGTGAACCGGGCGGCCGAGCGCGCCGGGCGCACCAGTTCCAGGCTGAGGGTCAGGGTCGGCATCGGCTTCTCGCGGGACGTGCGGGCGCGCAGAGCCCCGCCGAGCACGAAGTCGGCCAGCATGGCGGCCTCGAGATCACCGATCCGTTGCGGTGCCGGAGCGGGGGAGAAGCCGAGGTCCGCCCCGGTGGCACCGCCCGGCGTCGTCCGGATGCCGGCTGTGCAGGCCAGCAAGGGAGCACCCGTGCGGCGCGCGAGGGCGACGGCGCGCAGTCCCCAGTCCAGCTCGTCGTGGTCGTTCACGCGTGCCACGTTGCCGGACCCCGGTACGGCGGACGACGTGCATCCCACCAACCTCGCCCCGCAGACGTGGGGGTTTCGTCCGAAGCGGCGCCGGTCCGGTTCTGAATAGCGTCTCGCACAGCCCAGCAACCAGCGACGATGAGGCGAGGAATGACGGAGCAGACCGATCTGTCGGGTGTGAAGGCCCTCATGTTCGACTTCTACGGCACCGTGGTCGACATGCAGGGGAGCCTGGTCAAGGCGATCACGCCCTACCTGGAGTCGAAGAACTACACCGCCCAGCCGGCCACCCGCGTCGTCACGTGGTGGCGCCGCACGCACTTCGAGAACTCGATGATCGACGCCCTGCTCGGGCGCGAGCACATCCCGTACCGCGAGATCGGGCGCCAGGCCGTCGACCACACCCTCACCCGCGCGGGCATCCCGCACACGATGGACGAGGTCCGCGACCTCGTTGCGGCGATCGAGCGCCTCGAGCCGTTCCCGGACGTGATCGAGGCCCTGACCACGCTGAAGGACGCCGGGTTCGCGCTCGTCATCCTCTCCAACGGCGACCCCGACATGCTCGAGGCGGGGGTGGCGTTCTCCGGTACCGAGCACCTGTGGACCCGGGTGGTCTCGGTGGAGGAGGCAGGTGCGTTCAAGCCGCACTTCACCACATACGCGACCGGCGCGAAGGCCGTCGGCCTGGCCCCGGCCGAGGTGCTGTTCGTGGCCAACCACGCCTTCGACTGCGTCGGCGCGAAGGCCGCCGGGATGCACACAGCGTTCGTCGACCGCCGCAAGCGCCCGTTCGGCAACGAGCACTACCCGCCGACCCTGGTGGTGGACGACTTCGCCCACCTGGCGCGTGAGATCGTGCATCGCGTCCAGGGCTGACCGTCCCGGACGGCGCGAACGAGGAGAAGTCTGTGAACGAGCCCGCCACCGCGAGGATCCGGGACCTGGTCACCGCGTTGCGGGCGGCCGGAGTCGAGAAGGTGGACGACTCGACCCGGGCCCGAGCCGAGTACTCGACGGACGCCTCCCTGTACCGGGTCGTGCCGATGGCGGTGGCCTTCCCCCGGTCGACCGACGAGGTGGTGGCCGCGCTCCAGGTGGCCCGCGAGCAGAAGGTCCCCGTGACCGGCCGCGGCGCCGGCACGTCGATCGCGGGCAACGCCGTCGGCACGGGCCTCGTGCTCGACTTCTCCCGGTACCTCGACGCCGTGCTGGAGCTCGACCCGCAGGCGCGCACCGCCCGGGTCCAGCCCGGGGTCGTCCTGGACTCGTTGCAGGCCCGGGCCCGCCCGCACGGGCTGCGGTTCGGCCCGGACCCCTCCACCCACGGCCGCTGCACGATCGGCGGGATGATCGGGAACAACGCCTGCGGCTCCCGCGCCCTCGGCTACGGGCGCACCTCCGACAACGTCGCCGCGCTGCGGATGGTGACGGGCCGGGGCGAGCTGCTCGAGTTGCGCCGCGGTGGCACGGACGAGCAGGCCGTCTCGCTGGACCTGGCCCGCCGCGCGGTGCGCGAGAACCTGGGCGTGATCCGCACCGAGTTCGGGCGGTTCGGCCGGCAGGTCTCCGGTTACGCGCTGGAGCACCTGCTGCCGGAGCGGGGGTTCGACGTCGCTCGGGCCGCGGTCGGCAGCGAGGGCACCTGGGGCATCCTCCTGGACGCCACAGTGGAACTGTTGCCGCTGCCGTCGCACACGGTGCTGGTGGCGCTGGGATACCCGGACATGGCCGCGGCGGCCGACGCGTGCCCCGCCATGCTCCCGCACCGCCCCGTCGCGGTCGAGGGCCTGGACTCCAGGATCGTCGACGTCGTGCGGGCCCGCCGGTCCGACGTCCCGGAGCTCCCGCCCGGCCAGGGCTGGCTGTTCGTCGAGCTCGCGGGGGACGACGAGGCCGAGCTGCACCGGCGGGCCCGCTCGCTGGCTGCCGACAGCGGCGCGCTCGGCCACCGGATCATCACCGGAGCCGCGGAGACGGCCGCGATCTGGCGGATCCGCGAGGACGGGGCCGGCCTGGCCGCGCGGCCGTCGGGGGGCCACATGGCGCACGCCGGGTGGGAGGACGCCGCCGTCCCGGTGGAGCGTCTCGGCACCTACCTGCGCGACTTCGACGAGCTGCTGGACGCGCACGGCCTGCACGGCGCGCCGTACGGCCACTTCGGGGACGGCTGTGTGCACGTGCGCATCGACTTCCCGCTCGACCGGCCCGAGGGCGGCTCCGCCTACCGGTCGTTCATCGAGGCGGCGGCGAAGCTGGTGGCGTCGCACGGCGGGTCGATGTCCGGTGAGCACGGCGACGGGCGGGCCCGTTCCGAGCTGCTGCGTTACCTCTACTCGTCGGAGGCGATCGCGGCTCTCGGGGCGGTCAAGGCGGCCTTCGACCCGGATGACCTGATGAACCCGGGGGTGTTGGTGGACCCGCGTCCCCTGGATGCCGACCTGCGGGTGCCGGCCGCCCGTGCCCACCGGAGCGGGTTGCCGATGGCGTTCGCCGACGACGCGGGCGACTTCACCAAGGCGGTGCACCGGTGCACCGGTGTGGGCAGGTGCCGCACGCCGAACAGCGCCGCGTCCGGTGGGGTGATGTGCCCGTCGTTCATGGCCACCCGCGACGAGAAGGACTCCACCCGCGGGCGCGCGCGGGTCCTGCAGGAGATGGTGAACGGCACCCTGGTGACCGGCGGGTGGCGGGCACCGGAGGTGCACGAGGCGCTCGACCTGTGCCTGTCCTGCAAGGGGTGCGCCTCGGACTGCCCCACCGGCGTGGACATGGCCTCCTACAAGGCCACCGTGTTGCACCAGGCATACCGTGGCCGGCTGCGTCCGGCCTCCCACTACAGCCTCGGCTGGCTTCCGACGTGGGCGCGGGTCGGTTCCCGGGTCCCGAGGCTGACCAACGCGCTGCTGCGTGCCCCCGGGCTCGCGGCGATCGGCAAGCGGGTGGCCGGTGTCGACGCCCGCCGCGATGTCCCGGAGTTCGCCCGGGAGACGTTCCGCCGCTGGTTCGACCGCCGCACCCCGCCCACCGGCGGCGATCCGGTGCTGTTGTGGGTGGACACCTTCACCGAGCACTTCACCCCCGAGGTCGGTGCGGCGGCGGTGCGGGTGCTGGAAGCGGCCGGGTACCGCGTCGAGATCAGTTCACCCGGGCAGTGCTGCGGGCTGACCTGGATCAGCACGGGCCAGCTGGACGTGGCTCGCCGCCGCGTGACCCGGGCCCTCGACGAGCTCGGCGCCCGCACCGCCGACGGCCGCCCCGTGGTGGGGCTGGAGCCCTCGTGCACCGCCGTGTTCCGCGGGGACGCCGAGGAGCTGGTCGCCCCCGCCCACCGCGACCAGGCCCATCGCGTGGCGGACCGGTTCCACACCCTGTCCGAACTGCTGCTCGACCGGCCCGGCTGGACGCCGCCGGACCTCGCCGGCACCCAGGTGGTGGCCCAGCCACACTGCCACCAGCACGCCGTCATGGGCTGGGACGCCGACCGTTCGCTGCTCGATGCGGCGGGCGCCGAGGTGCAGCGGGTCGGCGGGTGCTGCGGGCTGGCCGGGAACTTCGGCGCCGAGCGCGGCCACTACGACGTGTCGGTCGCGGTCGCCGAGACCGCGTTGTTGCCCGCCGTGCGCGCGGCGTCCCCGGGAGCGGTGGTGCTGGCCGACGGGTTCTCGTGCCGGACCCAGCTCGCGGCGCTCAGCGAGCGGCGCGGGCTGCACCTGGCCCAGCTGCTCGACGGCGACGCGCCGAGGTCGTGATGAAGCTCTGCGATCTGCTCGACGCCGCCGGTCCGGCGGCGTTGCAGGTCCACAGCTTGCGCGACGGTGGGCTCGCCACGGTGACCGACGTGGTGATCCTCGACGACGCGATCCCCCTCGAGCCGGGCCAGGTCGTCCTCGCCGTCGGCGTCGCCCACGGCACGCAGGCCGCGCGCGACCTGGTGCGCCGCGCCGACGAGGCCGGGGCCGGTGCGGTCGTCCTCCGATCGCCCGGCCCGAGCCCGTCGCCGCCCGACCCGTATCGGGAGGCACGGACGTCGGTCCTGTTCACCGATCCCAGCATCGGCTGGGCACAGCTCCTGCTCCTGCTGCGCACGCTGACCTCGGCGGTGCAGGACGAGACGCAGTCCGGTTCCCCGGACGGTCCCGTGCCCAGCGGCATGCACGGCCTCGCCGATGCGATCGCGGTGATGGTCGGCGGGTCGGTGGTGCTGTACGACCGGGCCCACCGGGTGATCGCCTACTCGGTGCAGGGACACGAGATCGACGACGTCCGGCGGGACGCGATCCTGGGCAAGCGCACCCCCGAGCAGTGGATCGAACGGTTCACCGTCGATCGCTCGGCGTACCAGACCTACCGCAACCCCGACCAGGTCGTGCGGGTCGACAAGTACCCCACCCTCAAGACCCGGCTCCGGATCGCCGTCCACACCGGTGGCGAGATCCTGGGCGAGATATCGGTGGCGGAAGGCCGGACGCCGCTGGGCCGGGAGGCGGAGGCGGCGTTGTACCGCGCGGCGTCGATGGCCGTGCCGTACATGCTGCGCCACCGGGTGGCCGAGGACACCGAGCGCACGGCGCGTTGGCAGATGCTGAACGGCCTGCTCTCCGCCGATCCGGGTTACCACGACCACGCCAGGCGTGCCGGGGTCGACCCCGACCGCGGCCTCACCGTGGTCGGCTTCGCGCTGATCGGTGAGGAGCACGCCGACCGGAAGGCCAACGAGGTGTTCGCGGAACGGTTGGTGCACCTGCTGTCATTGCAGATGTGCGCGATCGACCCGGCAGCGGGCGTCGTCTCCGGCTCCGGTACCTACTACGCGATCGTGCCCACGACCTCCGAAGCCGTCAACGAGGGACTGCCGAACCGGCTGCAACCGGCCCTCGCCCAGCTGAAGCGGCTGGAGCTGGACGCGTGCGCCGCGGTGAGCCGGCGCACGACCGCCCTCGCCGAGCTCCCGGCCGCGCGGTCGAACGTCGACGACCAGTTGCTGGTGCTGCGCCGCCGCGGAGCCCGGACGGCCGTGGGCACCGCCCGGGCGCTGTGGGCCGAGATGGTGCTCCTGCCCGCCGAACGAGCCGTCGACGACGCGGACCCCACGCTGCGCGAGCACCTGCAGCGGCTCGTCGTGCACGACCGGCGCAACGGAACGGACTTCGTGACCACGCTGCGGGTGTACCTCGAGGCGTTCGGCTCGACGTCACTGGCGTCCGAGCGGCTGGTGCTGCACCCGAACACCCTGCGGCACCGGATCTCCCGCCTGTGCGAGATCTCCGGGATCGACCTCGACGATCCGGACCAGCGGCTGGCGCTGGCGCTGCAGCTGCGGGCCGACCAGCACCGCGCTGCCGGGTCGGCACCTACGAGCGGGTCGTGGGCAGCAGCCTCGGGGTCGACCCGGCGTCCGGGTGCTCCGGCCCGGCGGTCGTAGCACCGCCGACGCCGACGCCGACGTCGAGCCGGCGAGACCGTTCCGAGAACCGCGTCATCGCCCGAGCGAGGGGACGACGAGATCGGCCCGCCGCGGGCGAACTCCTGGGCCGCCTCCGCGTGAGGCCGCTGGCGCTGCTCGTAGGCGCTGAAGGCCGCCTCCAGGTCGTCGCCGTGCCGGCTGAGCTCCTCGGCGAGCGTCCACGCCCCGAGCAGGGCCAGCGAGGTTCCGGATCGTCGTCCCGGCACGGAACGGTCCATGATCGCCGGTCTGGCGCGTTCCCCGACGCCTACTGTCGGAAAACGCACCCGACTGGCGATCAAGCACCGCGGGCGAGGCCGCGTACGACCTAACCGGGGGCGGTCGCCACGATCGCGCCCGCGACGGCGCGGACGACGGATCGGGTGAGCACCGGGTGTGCGACCCAGGTGCGCAGGTCGACCTGCGGTTCGACCAGCCTGCGCCACGGCCAGTCCGGCAGCAGCCGGGCCGCCGTGGTGTGGCTGAGCAGCACCGCGTCGGCGTCGACCGCCTCGGCGCAGAGCAGCGCGTTCTCGCTGAACCGGACGAACCGCCACTGCGGGCGGACCCCGGACTCGTGAGCGGCGAGCACCATCCGGTCGTGCTCGGCCGGTACCTGGTCCCGGCCGTGGGCCAGCACCACCACGTCGTCGAGGTCGGCCAGCCGGCAGGGCTCGGTGCCCGCGAGGCGGTGCCCCGGCCGGATCGCCACCCCGAACGGCTCGGCGAGCACCGGGACGTGGCGCAGGGTGTCCGGCGGGTTCTGGTGCACGATCCCCACGTCCAGGGTGCCCTCGGCCAGCATGCGGAGCTGGTCGCTGCTCGCGGCGTCGAGGAAGGTCACGCCCGCCGCGGGGACCGACGCGCGGATCTGTGCCAGTACCGACCGCAGCCAGTGCTGCGGCACCCCCGGCGGCAGTCCGACGTCCACGCGCTCCCGCACCGGCGCCGCGGACCGCGCGACCTCCCGGGACTGGTCCGCCAGCCGGAGGATCTGGACGGCGTGGGTATGCAATGCGGTCCCGGACGCGGTGGGGCGCACGCCGGTGGACGTACGCTCGAACAGGACGACCCCCATCTCCCGCTCCAGCGCCCTGATCTGCCTGGTCAGAGCCGGTTGGGAGAGCAGCAGGTGGGCTGCGGCACGGCTGATCGACCCTTCGGCGTAGACCGCGACGAGGTAGCGCAGCTGCCGGAGCTCCATGCGTTACAGGTATACCCGGGCCAGCGAACCGGCATTGGCCCGAGCCCCGCCGCGGGTCGTTCACTGTGCGGACACGAACCGAGGGAGGCCGGCGATGGAGACGCGCGTGGACGTGGTGGTGATCGGCGGGGGCGCAGCGGGGGTGGCCGCCGCCGTCGGCGCCCGGCGCTGCGGTGCCACCGTGCGCATAGTCGAGCGGTACCCCTACCTGGGTGGCGCCGCGACGAACAGCTCCGTGCTGACGTTCTGCGGGTTCTTCGACCAGCGCCGCGAGCAGGTCGTCGCCGGGGTCGGTGCCGAGGTGCTGGAGCGGCTGCGCGCCCTCGACGTCTACCAGGAGCACACCATGGCCTGGACCGGCAACCACATCGTGCTGCTGGACCTGGAGAGCACCAAGGTGGTGCTCGACGACCTCGTGACCGACGCGGACGTCGACGTCCGGCTGCACAGCACGCTCATCTCGGCCGAGCGGAGTGCGGAGGACCGCGTGACGGCGGTCGACGTCGCGAGCCGTGGCGGGATCGAGCGGATCCACGCCGACGCCTTCGTCGACGCCAGCGGCGACGGCGCGCTGCTCGCCGCGGCCGGCGCGGGGGTCTACGTGGCCCCGCTCGGCGAGCGGCAGACGAGCACGCTGGTCATGCGGCTGGACGGGATCGCGCCGGACGCCGACCTGTCCCGCGAGGGCATGCGGGCCGCCGTCGCCGCCCACGGCCGGGAGACGGGCCGGCCACTGGCCCGCGACCAGGGGATCACCGTCCGACTGCCGGTCAGCGGCCAGGTGATGACCCTGCTGGTCGACGAGCAGGCCGACGTCCTCGACGCCGCCGCCTTCACCCGGGACGAGGTGAGCGCACGCAGGCAGGCCTGGCGTTACCTCGACGCCTTCCGCAAGCACCTCGACGGCTGGCAGCACGCCTACCTCGTCGAGACCGGCCCGCAGATGGGGATCCGCGAGGCCCGTCGGATGGTCGGCCGGGCGACCCTGACCACGGAGGACGTGCTGAGCTCGCGCAAGCGGCCCGAGGAGTCGATCGGCCGCTGCGGCTGGCCCGTCGAGGACCACGTGGCCCCCGGCGTCACCCGCTACGAGCCGCTCGCCGGCAAGGCCTGGTACGACATCCCCTACGGCGTGATCTGCTCCGCCGACACCGAGAACCTGTGGGCCGCGGGCAGGCTCGTCTCGTGCGACGACGACGCGTTCGCGTCCGTACGCGTCATGGGCGCCGCGTTCGCCACCGGCCACGCCGCCGGGATCGCCGCCGCCCACTACGCCCACGGCACCCCGCACGACCTCGGCCGGATCCGGGCCGAGCTGGTGCGCCAGCACGCCCTGGTCTGACCCCCCGTTCCCCATTTCGCAGGAGCCTCGATGACGAGCGTCCACCCCGGCGTGCGCCGGACCACCTCGCCCGCCTACCGCTGGGTCGTGCTCGCGATGAGCTGGGCAGCGTTCACGATGACCTCGGTCGACCGTTCGACCTGGGGGCCCGCCTCGGCGGCGGTGAGCGACTCGCTCGGCGTCCCCCTGGCGGCGCTCGGGGTGTTCGCCACCGGCTACTACCTCGGCTACGTCGTGTCGAACGCCGGGGGTGGGGTGCTCACCGACTGGCTCGGCCCCCGCCGGGTCCTCGCCGTCTCGGGGGCGGCGGCCGGGCTCGCGATGATCGCGTTCGGCTCGAGCACCTCGATCGCGGTCGGGCTCGCGCTGCAGGCCGCCGTCGGGCTCTTCGCCGGGGTGGACTACGCCGCCGGGTTGAAGCTGATCTCCGTCTGGTTCGAGCCGGGTGAGCGCGGGCTGGCCGCCGGGGTGTTCATGACGGCCACCTCGCTGGGCACCGTGATCGCCAACGCGGTGGTGCCGAGCCTGATCGCCGCGTCCGGCTGGGGCACGTCCTACCACGTGTTCGGCGCGGTCACCGTCGGCATCGCGCTGCTCTGCCTGCTGCTGGTGCGCAACGGGTCGGCACAGACCGCCGCCGGTTCGCGCGCGATGCCCGACGTCCGCCCCCTGCTGCGCAACCGGGACCTGCTGCTGCTCGGCCTCGCGGGCTTCGGCGGGCTCTGGGGCACCTACGGGTTCGTCACCTGGTCCAACACCCTCATGGTCAAGGGCAGCGGGATCGACCCGGTGCACGCCGGGCTGGTCGTGGTGATCTTCGCGAGCATCGCGATCGCGGTGAAGCCGGTCGTCGGCTGGGTCTGCGACCGGCTCGGGCTGGGGCTGCGGCTGCCGGTCGCGGTGCTGCTGGCCTACTTCGGGGTGGTCCTGCTCGTGTTCGGCACGCTGGACTCGCTGACGTGGTTCCTGGTGGTCGCCCCGCTGCTCGGGATCGGCGCCTACGCCTACAGCCCGCTCACCGCCGCCATGACCCCCCTGCTCGTCGACTCCCGGGTCGCCGGGTCCGCGGCCGGAGGGGTGAACGCCTTCTGGCAGCTCGGCTCGGTGATCGTGCCCGCCGCGATCGGCCCGGTGTTCGCGGCCACCGGCTCCTTCGCCGCGGCGTTCGCGGCGCTGGCCGCGGGCCCGCTGATCGGCGCGGTCATCACGCTGTTCATCCGCGTGCCTGCCGACGCGGTGCGTCCTCGCTAGCAGGACACGGTTTCCCATCCGGCGGAAACGCCGCAGGATGCAAGAGCAGGTGCGAGAGGAGGAGCCGACCGCATGCAGTTCTACCTCGACGGCTACGAGCCCGGGGATCCGCTGGTCCACCACCCGCACCCGTCGGTGCTCGAGCGCGGTGCAGGGCTGCCGGAGACCGCCGACGTGGTGGTCATCGGCAGCGGCCCCGCGGGGCTCGTGCTCGCCGCCCAGCTCGCCGAGTTCCCGGAGCTGCGCACGGTGGTGGTCGACCGGCGCGACGGGCCGCTGGCGGTGGGCCAGGCCGACGGGGTGGCGTGCCGCACGGTGGAGGTGTTCGAGGCGTTCGGCCTCGCCGACCGGCTGATCAGCGAGGGCTACCAGGTCAACGAGGTCACGTTCTGGAGCCCGGATCCGCTGGACGGCTCGTCGATCGTGCGCACCGGCCGGATCGACGACGTGGAGGAGGGTATCTCCGAGATGCCCCACATGATCGTCAACCAGGCCCGGATGCTCGCCTACCTGCGCGAGCACATGGCGCGCTCGGCCACCCGGGCCGAGCCGTTCTACGGGTTGCAGGCCACCGACGTGCGCGTCGACCCCGATCCGGGGGCCGAGTACCCGGTCACGGTCACGCTGGCGCACGTCGAGGGGGGCGAGCCGACCGGGCGGACGTCCACGATCCGCGCCCGCTACGCCGTGGGGTGCGACGGCGCCCGCAGCAGCACGCGGCAGTCGATCGGGTTGTGCCTGCGCGGGGACGCGACGCACCAGTCGTGGGGTGTGATGGACGTGCTCGCGGTGACCGACTTCCCCGACATCCGGCTCAAGTCCGCGATCAGCTCCGAGCAGGGCAGCCTGCTGATCATCCCGCGCGAGGGCGGCTACCTGGTGCGGCTCTACATCGAGCTGGACAACGAGCGGGACGCGCAGATGCTGCGCGAGCGCAGCGTCACCCCGGAGAAGCTGGAGGCGGTGGCCAACCGGATCCTGCACCCGTACCGGATCGAGGTGAAGGACGTCGGCTGGTGGACGGTGTACGAGATCGCCCAGCGGCTGTGCGACCGGTTCGACGACGCAGGCGACGACGAGCGGCTGCCGCGCGTGTTCATCGCCGGGGACGCCTGCCACACCCACAGCGCCAAGGCCGGCCAGGGGATGAACGTGTCCATGGCCGACGCGTGGAACCTGGGGTGGAAGCTGGGCACCGTCCTGCGCGGCACGTCCCGCCCGGAGATCCTGCGCACCTACTCCGCCGAGCGGCAGGCGGTCGCGCAGCGGTTGATCGAGTTCGACCGCGAGTTCGCGGCGCTGTTCAGCAACCGGGAGGCCGAGCCGGAGAAGTTCCAGCGCTACTTCCGCGAGCAGGGCCGCTACACCGCCGGGGTCGCGGTGCGCTACGGGCCGTCGGTGCTGGTGGGGGAGCCGGCGCACCAGTACCTCGCGGAGGGTTTCCCGGTGGGGATGCGGTTGCACTCCGCGCCGGTGGTGCGGCTGGCCGACGCCAAACCGATGCACCTCGGGCACGTCGCCCGCGCGGACGGCGCGTGGCGGCTCCACGCCTTCGCCGACCGGGCCCACCCTGCGGCCGCCACGTCGCGGCTGCGCGCGCTGTGCGACGAGCTGCCCGGGCTGCTCGCCCGGTTCACCCCGCCCGGGGCCGCCCCGGACTCGGTGATCGACGTGCGCGCGGTCCTGCAGCAGGGCCACCGCGACGTGAGCGTCGCCGACCTGCCCCCGGTGCTGCTGCCGCACAAGGGGCGCTTCGGGCTCGTCGACTACGAGAAGGTCTTCTGCCCCCGCCCCGGCCAGGACCTGTTCGACCTGCGCGGGATCGACCGCGACCGCGGCTGCCTCGTGGTGGTGCGGCCCGACCAGTACGTGGCACAGGTGCTGCCGCTGGATGCCCACGCGGAGCTCGCCGACCTCCTCGCCGGCGCGCTGGTCGAGCGGTGAAGGGACGGGTGGCCGGGTGGCCGCCCGTCCCGATCCGTCAGATGTTGCCCATCAGATGTTGCACTGCGCGGACCACATCCAGCGGGTCTTCTCCAGCGCCCGCAGGATCTCGACGTACAGGTCCTGGGTGACCGGGTCGAGCTTGCCCGCCTCGTCGACCCGGGGACGCAGCCGCCGCGCCACACCGTCGACCGACTCGACGATGCGGTTGATCACGTCGTCGTCCCGGACGAACCCGGCCGGGAACGCGGGCAGCGCCCTGCTGTCGGCGACGGTCGCCGCCCGCCCATCCGGTGCCACGCCGGTCGCGGCAGCTCGTTCGGCCACCTCGTCGACGTACTTCCGGCACAGGTCCACCAGCTCGTCGAGCTGCAGGTGGATGTCCCGGAACCGGCGCCCGACGACGTTCCAGTGCGCCTGCTTCGCCACGAGCGACAGGTCCAGGAGGTCGACGAGCGTGGCCTGCAGGCTCTGCCCGATCACGTCACGGGCGTGGTCGTCGAGCGGGCTCGGGATCGGGTCGTGTTCGCCCATCGTCTTCATCCCCTTCTCCAGGTCTTGACGTTCCACGGTTGGGGCGCGGAGCCGTCGCCTCCGCCGGACGAGCGGCTCCGTCGCCGTCGGGTCACGCCCGGGCCGCCCCGGCGGGGGTGGTGGTGCCGGGGGACCACCTCGGACGCAACGTCCGGGACACCGCACCGACCAGCCACCCGGCCAGGCCGATCGCCAGCGCGGCCAGGCCCCAGTGCGTGCCCGCAAGGGACCAGCCGAGGGCCGCGTCGACGCTGAGCGCGCCTGCGCCGGTGAACGCCGTGGTCAGCGCGGCCGCGGCCAGGGTGAGCGGGAACTCGTACCCGCCCGCGGTGTTCCACAGGCCGTTGCGGCGGTGCACCGTCCACGCCGCGTTCGCGAGCACGCCGGTCAGCATGCCGGCCGCCAGGGGTGTGGCGAACCCGAAGGCCAGTGCGAGCCCGGCGAGCAACTCGGCAGCGCCGAGGAGCACCGCGAACATCCGGCCCGGTCGCCAGCCCAGCGACTCCAGGAACCCACCGGTGCCCTCGATACCGTCGCCGCCGAACCAGCCGAACAGCTTCTGGGCGCCGTGGCCTGCCATCAGCAGCCCGACGACCCCGCGCAGCAGCAACAGTCCGAACTCCATGTCGTCTCACCTCCTTCCGAGCGTCGTTCTCGTCCGTCAGAACCGGTGTCCGGCCGCGCTCGTCAGCACCGGCCGGACGCTCCCGCGCACCGCGAGCGATCCGGCCATCTCCTCCAGCCGCCGGATGCGCTCGCCGATCGGCGGGTGGGTGGAGAACAGCGCCCCGAGCGCGTCTCCCGGCCGGAACGGGTTGGCGATCATGAGGTGGGCCTGCGAGACCAACGCGGGCTCGGGCCGCAGCGGGAGCGCGCGGGTCCCGCGTTCCAGCTTGCGCAGCGCGGAGGCCAGGGCGAGCGGGTCGCCCGTCAGCTCGGCGCCGCCGACGTCGGCCTGGTACTCCCGGGACCGGCTGACGGCCAGCTGGACGATGCCCGCGGCGATCGGCCCCAGGAGCGCGATCAGCAGGAGCTGGAGCGGGTTGTGGTCCTCGTCATCGGCGCCGCCGAACAGCCCGGCGAACGACGCGAGATCGGCCAGGAAGCCGACCGCGGCGGCGAGCGCACCGGCCACGCTCGAGATGAGGATGTCGCGCTGGTACACGTGGGAGAGCTCGTGGCCCAGCACCGCGCGCAGCTCACGCTCGTCGAGGATCCGCAGCAGCCCCCTCGTGACGCACACCGCGGCGTGGCGGGGGCTGCGTCCCGTGGCGAACGCGTTCGGCGCATCGGTCGGGCTGACGTAGAGCCGTGGCATCGGCTGCCCGGCAGCCGCGGACAGCTCACGGACGATGCGGTGCATCACGGGCTGCTCGGCAGGGCCCACCGGACGGGCCCGCATCGCCCGCAGGGCGAGCTTGTCCGAGTTGAAGTACACCCAGCCGTTCATCGCGAGGGCCGCGAGCAGGGCGACCACCAGCCCCGTCCGGCCGAAGAACGAGCCGATGAACAGGACGAGCCCGCTCATCGCCCCCAGCAGCACAGCGGTCTTCAGACCGTTCCTCCATCTACGCCCCATGTTCCCTCCCGTGCCCGACGAACAGAACGTCAAGGCGGGCGCGCCGACCCGGGCCGGGTCGATGATCATCAGGTCACCCCGCGCAGCGTTCCCCTGCTGCGCCCACCGCGGCCCGCTCCCGGACCAGGCGCCCGCTCACGTGGCGAATGCGCGCCACGCGCTCGCGATCAGCTGGTCGGCAGCGCCGGCGCTGAGGTGGGTCTCGCACGTGTCAGCACCGTCATCGCCTCCTTCGCCAGGTGTTCCGGGGTCCGACCCCGGTCGCCCTCTGCAACGCACGACCCATGTTTCTTGTTCCCGCGACTGTAGATTCTGTCGGTCCGGGCCGGCGGGGGTGCCTCCGGTGGCGCTGCGCATCGTGCGGGGCCGCCCCTCACGCCCTCGGATGTCAAGCCCCGCGTCGTAAAGTGGTCGGGTGTTTTCCGTGCCGCAGACGCGTGCCCAGTCGCTGGCCACCGAGATCGAGCGGTGGATCGTCGAGCGCGAGCTCGCCCCGGGAAGCCGCATCGCCACGATGGACGAGCTGCGCCAGCAGACCGGCCTCGGTCGCGCGACCATCAGCGAGGCGGCCCGGCTGCTCGCCGAGCGCGGCACCGTCGACGTCAAGCTCGGCCGCAGCGGTGGGCTCTTCGTCGCGCAGCCCGCTGCGGTGGTGCGGATGCGGCACACCCTGCTGTCGGTGTCGCAGGACCCGGCGCGGGTCAGGGATGCGCTCGCGGTCCGGGACGCGCTGGAGGAGCTGATCGACGTCGACGCGGCGCAGCACCGCACCGATCGCGACGTCCGCGATCTCGAGGCGATCATGGCGTCGATGCGGGAGCGGGCCACGTCGCGGGCCGAGTTCCTGCAGGCGAACCGGGAGCTGCACCGGCGCATCGCCGAGATCACCCCGAACGAGATCGCCCGCAGTGTCTACCTGGGCACGATGGCCCAGGTCGAGGGTTTGCCCAGCCGGCCGGACGCCGACACCGCCGACGACGCGGCGTACCTCGGCACGCGGGTGGACGTCCACGCCGACCTCGTCGCGGCCATCGCGGCGGGCGACGTGCCCCGGACGTCGCGTGCCGTCGAGGCGCACCGCGCGTTGACCGCGCCGAAGGTCGAGGACGTGCCCGCGCGGGCCTGAGCGGAAAACACCTCGGCTACGGCACCCACGCCTGCGCCGGGCAGGCGCTCGCGCGGATCGAGGCCCCGTCCGCGGCCTGGAACGGCTCCCGGTCGACGGGGTCGAGCTCCGCTGACCGATCTCGGAAGTGGGGGCTCGGAGTGGATCGGGCCGTCAGCCCGGGTGGCGCGGGGTGTTGCTCAGGCTCCACCCGGACACGCGAGCCAGCGCGACCTCCAGCTGCGGCATCCTGACCACCTCCGTCTCCACAGGCCCCTGGACGGTCACGTTGACCAGGTGCACGTGCTGGATCTGCGTCGCGTGCACCGGGGCCTCGTCCTCGTAGCCGCTGGCGACGTCCCGGAGTGCCACCCGCACCGCCGCGCTGATCGCGCCGTTGCCGTGCTCGGTCTGCCCGGCCAGGGCGCGCAGCCACGCCGATCGGCCCACCGCGTGCCCGGTGATCACCTTGCCGTCGACGTACAGCGCCACCCCGAACCCGTCGTCGACGCGCGCGAAGTTCTCCAACATCCCCCGCAGCACCGGGAACCGACCCCCGTCATCCCACTCGTCCACGCTCGGGGGCCGCATTCCCTCTGCCATGGCGCGACCCTATCGCGGCCGCGGGTGGCTATCGTCCACGCCGACGAGCGAGGAATCTTCGCCGCGCGGAACTCCGAGGCGCGTGCATTCAGAAGCACCTTTTGCGGGGAGACGCTCCCGGCTGGTCGTGCACGACGTGAAGTCAGTGGTCCGGCCCGGTGACGGGGTGAGACCGGGCACATGTCATCTGCCGGACGCCGGCGGTAACCCGGCCGACACAGGATTGCCTGACGATCCAGCGCATGAGCTCCCCCGATCCGGCATTCGCCCGCGCACTCCTCGTCCACGGTCTGGGAAGGCGCGCCTTCCTCCGGGCCGCCACCGCCCTGACCGGCGCGGGCGGGGCAGGCGTGCTCGCCGCCTGCAGCGCCACACCGTCGGCGACGGCCCCGGCGGGTGGCGCGACGGCCTCCGACACCCCGTTGCAGCCCGGCTCCGGCCCGATCGACGGTGATCACTACCTCGAGTCGACGTTGGACACCGTCCGCTGGGGGTACGTGCCGGCGATCGGTGCGGCACCGGCGCTCACGATCGCCTCCGGCGAGACGGTCACCATCGACACCGTGTCGCACGAGGGGATCCTCGAGGACCAGGGACGCGACCCCGTCGCGTACTTCGGCGGCCACGGCGTGGCGCCGGACGGCGTGCTCACCGACGCCGTGACCATCGCTCGTGACTACGCACGCACCCCGCGCAGCTTCGACGTCGACGGCCCCCACGTGATCACCGGACCGGTGTTCGTCGAGGGCGCGCAACAGGGCGACGTGCTCAAGGTCGAGACGCTCTCGGCGGTGCCGCGCGTGCCCTACGGCGTGGTGTCCAGCCGGCACGGGAAGGGAGCGCTGGCCCGCACGTCCGACGGCGGTGCCCCGGCCGGGATCACGGTGGACGAGGTGATGCCGGCCGTCGCCACCGACGGGCGCGCGAGCGGGGACCCGCAGGCCTACGGCAACGTCTCGGTCTTCACCACGGTGCGGGAGGGCGACGGCGGGCCGCTGGGGGTGATGCCGTTCGGCGACCGCGAGGTCGCGTTCCCGCTGCGGCCGTTCATGGGGACGATGGGCGTCGCGCACACCGCGGCGACGAGCGAGACCGCGCCCGAACTGAACTCCATCCCGCCGACGCTCGGCGGCGGCAACATCGACATCCGGCTGCTCGGCGCGGGATCGGCGTTCTACCTGCCCGTGCACGGCGAAGGCGCGCTGTTCTACGTCGGCGACCCGCACCTCGCGATGGGCGACGGGGAGGTGGCGCTCACCGCGCTGGAGGGGTCGTTGCGGGCCACGTTCCGGCTGACGGTGTGCAAGCCCGGCTCCGGCGAGGCGCCGTCGGTGGCCTACCGCTACCCGTTCGCGGAGACCACCGACGCGTGGGTGCCCATCGGCCTCTCCGACCCCGACGGCTCCGCGGGCGGGCAGGTGAACGACCTGGACGTGGCGATGCGGCGCACCGTCGTGAACGCCCTGGACTTCCTCGAGCAGGACCAGGGGATGGACCGCGCCACCGCCTACGCCTACCTCTCGGCCGCGGCCGACTTCACGATCTCGCAGGTGGTGGACCGCACCGTCGGCGTGCACGGCGTGATCACGAAGTCGCACTTCCGCGCATGAGCGCAGGGGCGGCGCCCTCATGAGGGCAGGAAAGCTACATTCAGGGTCTCTCCGGCCCTGGATGTGGGATCGACCCGCCGCGCTGAACGGCCCGGAGGGCCGCCGGTGGCGCCGCGCATCGTGCGGGACTGCTGCGGCCGGTTCCGCGGCCATGATCAGGGCTTTGGTGCATTATCGGGCGAAATCGACCCGGGAATGCGCCAAATCTCTGATCATGAGCCGCTGAGGGTCCGAAATTGTGTCCCTGGATCGCCGTGAAACCTCCGGCACCGCCCCTCCAAGCGAGGCAGCGTCCTGGTGGCCGCCGACGCTGCCCCCCAACCCATCGGCTCCTGCCGGGATCTACACCGGTGGACCGGGACGCGCTGGGACGGGGGGGATCATGGGCGGGGAGACGGCGGATGTCGGATCGGGCGGGCCACCGCGGACGCCGTGGTGGACGGCGGTCTGGTGGGCCGGTGTCGGCGTGCTGCTCGCCGGGGTCGGGGTGCTGGGCTACGCGCTCGCCGTGGCGGATCGCGAATACCTGATCGAGGACCGGGCACCGGAGCCTGTGGCCGGCTTCCCGCTCACCGTGGTCGTGGTCGCGGGCACCACGGCGGCGACGCTCACCTGGGTGTTCCTCGCTCTCCGGCGCGTCTCGGGGCGTCGGCTCCCCCCGCCGTGGGTGACGGCGCCGCTCTCCGCCGTCCCGGTCGTCGGCGTCGGCCTGCTGGGCCACATGCTGAACGGTGGCCACGGCGTGGTGATCACGACCGTGCTGACCGCGTCGGCCACGGTGATCTGGACGTACGTGGCGGCCGGATGGGTGCGGGACTCCGACGTCACGTACTCGATCCCCTGGCCATCGGCTCTGGTGACCGTCGCGCTCGCGCTGGCCGGGGCCGTGGTCACCGCGTTCGTCCAGTGGCTCGACCTCCGTGACGCCACCTTCCCCGGCGAGCGCAGGTTGCTCGTCACCACCGCGTACGTCGTCATGCTGCTGGGCACCGCCTCGGTGCACCTCGCCGCGCTGCGTCTTCCACCGCTCCGGCAGGCGATCCGGCTCCGGTCACTACGGGGCGTCGTCGGGTTCGTCGGCGGGGTGGTGGTCGTGGCGCTGGTGGCGGGCGTGGTCGTCGACCTCGCCGGGGAGCGGAGCCGGGTCGACGCGACCACCACCGCGGCGGTGCCACCGCCGCCCACACCAGCCGACGTCACACGGGTGGCGTGGCGGTGGTCGGAAGGGGAGGAGATCCTCGCCGCGGTCCCCGCCGGCGCGGGGGTCGTCGCGGCCACGTCCCGCGGCGTCGTCGCGCTCGACGGCAGCACCGGCCAGGAACGCTGGCACTACCGGCGCGACGGCGCGCGGAGGATGGATCTGGCCGTGGTCGAGGGAGGCCGGGGGGTGATCGCCTCGTTCGACGGCCGGCTGCACGCCTTCGACGCGTTCACCGGCGAGCTGCGCTGGCGGCACGAGCCGCCGGCGGGCCCGGTACCGGCCTTCGGCGCCGGCATAGCCGCCACCGAGACGACCGTCATCCGGAGCACCACGATCTACAGCGATTTCGAGCTCGCCGGGATCGATGCGCGGACCGGCGAAGAGGTCTGGCGGTACAGCCCGCCACCGGAGTGCGACGAGGACGCCCAGTTCGTCGACGACATGATCATCGTCTTCCTGGGTGATGCCTGTTCCCCACCCGGCACCGTCGAGGCCGTCGCCCTGGACGGGTCGACCGGGCAGCCGGTCTGGCGCAAGCTCGTCGACGACTACGCATCGCCGCAGGCCCACGGCTCGGTGACGCTGTCCACCCCGGACGACCCCGGATACACGTACGTCGACCCGCGCACCGGACGCGAGAACGCCGAGCTGACGCGGTTGCTGGGCGACCGGACGCATTCCGTCCTGGGCAGGTACTCCGACGACGTCCTCACGTTCGACTGGGAGCTCTTCCGGCTCGGCGAGACCGGCCCGCGCTGGCAGGCCGAGGACTCCGCACCGGAGGCCGACGCGGTCGCCTCCCGGGCGACCTTCCTCAGGAACTCCGTCGTCATCCTCGACGACAGGGCCTGTCCCGGCGGCGAACCGGGCTTGGAGCTCGTCGTGCTCGACCGGGACGACGGCACGCGGCGACGCTCGTTCGACTGCCGAGACCTGTCCGAGGAGGACCGCCACAGCGACGCGTACATCTTCAGGGCCTCCGGCGCCGTCGTGCTCAGCGACGGGGACTCGCTGATCGGGCTCAGCGGGTGAACGGACGGGTGCGATGCATCGACGTCGCGTAGGACGTCAGTACCCGAGTCGTATGCGCTCGGCCTTCTCCTCCGACTGACGACCTTGGTACGAAGGGGCGTCGTCGGAGGTCGGGAGGCGTGCGGATGGCGTACAGCCCGTGGTCCCTGCTCACGGACGCAGGCCTGATCGGCGTGCTGCTCCTGGTGGGCACGTTCGTGCGCAGCCGGGTGGGGCTCGCCCAGCGGCTGATGCTGCCGGCGAGCGTGATCGCGGGATTCCTCGGCCTCCTGCTGGGGCCCAAGGTGCTGGGCGTGCTGCCGTTCTCCGACCAGCTCGGCACCTACGCCTCCGTGCTCATCGCGGTGATCTTCGCCTGCCTGGCGCTCTCCGACGACATGGGCGTGCGCGGGTTCGGCCCGTCGACGGGCGCGTTCTCGCTGTACTCGATGGGGGCGTACGCGCTGCAGGTGGGGCTGGGCATGCTGCTGGCCCTGCTCGTGCTCACCCCGGCGTTCGGCACGCCGGCGGGGTTCGGGCTGCTGCTGTTCGCGGGATGGGCGGGCGGGTTCGGCTCGGCCGCGGCGATCGGGAGCGTGTTCGCCGACGCCGGGTGGGCCGAGGCCGAGTCGCTGGCGTTCACCTCGGCCACCGTCGGGCTGCTCGTCGGGGTGGTCGGCGGGATCGTCTGGGCGAACTGGGGTGCCCGGCGCGGCCACACGCAGCGGGGCGGGAACTTCGCCGACCTCCCGGACTCGCTGCGCACCGGGCTCGTGCGCGACCCCGCCGAGCGCGGGTCGATCGGGTCGGCGACGACCACGGCGTCCTCGATCGAGCCGCTCGGGCTGCAGGTGTGCCTGGTGGCCGCCGTGTCCGCGGCGGCGTACGGGGTGGCCGAGCTGAGCACGGTGCTGTACCCGCAGTTCTCGCCGCCGGTGTTCGCGCTGGCCTTCGTGGTGGGGTTGCTGGTCAAGACCGCCCTGCGGCGCACCCCCGCCTGGTCCTATGCGTGCCCGCGCACGATGCGCGGGATCTCCGGTGTGGCCACGGACATCCTGATCGTCTGCGGGATCGCCTCGATCGTGCCCAGGTTCGTCGCCGCCAACTGGCTGCCGCTGGTCCTGCTCTTCGTCTTCGGACTGGCCTTCTGCCTGGTGATGTTCCGCTGGGTCGCGCCCGCCCTGATGCACGGCGCCTGGTTCGAGAAGGCGATCTTCACGTGGGGGTGGGCGACCGGCTCGGTCGCCACCTCGATCGCGCTCCTGCGCATGGTCGACCCCGACCTGGAGAGTCGCACCCTCGAGGAGTTCGGGATCGCGTACCTGCCGGTCGCGCCCGTGGAGACCGCGAGCGTCGCGCTCACGCCGGTCATCGTGATCGTCGGCGCCGCATGGGCGATCGCAGCGGGCTGGACGGCGCTGGGCGTCGTCGCCCTCGTCCTTCCGTTCGTTCTCGGGTGGACCCGCCGCAAAGCCCTGCGGACCACCCCGGACACCTCGGGGAGCACCACATGACCACCGCACATCTGGACGCCGACGTGGCCGTCGTCGGGCTCGGCGCGATGGGCTCGATGAGCGCCTGGCGGCTCGCACGCGCAGGTGCCCGGGTGCTCGGGTTCGAGCAGTTCGGCATCGCGCACGACCGCGGCGCGGCCGGCGGGGAGTCGCGCCTGTTCCGCATGGCCTACCACGAGGGCCCGGAGTACGTGCCGTTGCTGCGCAGGGCACGCGAGCTGTGGGGGGAGCTCGCGGCGGCGTCCGGACGGGAGCTGTTCCTCCCGACCGGCTGCCTCTCGATCGGGCTGCCCGATCTCCCGCCGATGGTCAACGTGCGCCGCTCGGTCACCGACCACGACCTCGAGCACGAGGTCCTCGCCCACGACGAGCTGGCGTCGCGCTACCCGCAGCATCGCCTCCACGACGGCGAGATCGGCATCCACGACGTCGCGGGCGGGATGCTCCGGCCGGAGCTGGCGGTGCTCGCGGCGGCGCAGCAGGCCCGCGCGCTGGGCGCCCGGCTGCACGAGCACACGGCGGTGCGGGCGATCGAACCCGGCGACGGCGGGGTCACGGTCGTCACCGACGAGGAGCGCTACCGGGTGCGCCGGGCCGTCGTCACCGCGGGGCCGTGGACCCGCGAGCTGGTGCCGGACGTCGCGGTGACCGTGAAGCCGATCGTGCTCACGTGGTTCGCCCCGGCGGACCTGTCCGCCTACGGCCCCGACCGGTTCCCCGCCTTCATCCGCGACACCGACGGCGTGCACCTGTTCGGCTGCCCTGTGCTCGACGGCATGTCGGTGAAGTGCGGTTATGCGGACGTCCGGGAGCCGCTGCCCGGCGCGCGCGACCTCACCCGCGACCTGCCCGACAGCGCGCTGCGGCCACTGTCGGACGCGGTGCGTCGGTTCCTGCCCGGGCTGCACCCCGAGCCCATCCGGCACAACGTCTACATGGACGGCTACACGGCCGACCGCACCGCCGTCGTCGGCGCGCTGCCGGCTGCCCCGTCCGTGGTGGTGCTGGCCGGGTTCTCCGGCCACGGGTTCAAGATGGCGCCGGTGTTCGGCAGCATCGCGGCGGACCTGACGCTCGAGGGCGGCACCGCCTTCGACGTCGCGCGGATGAGCCCGTCCCGGTTCGACGTCGCCGTGTGAGCGTCAGGTTCCCGCTGCCACGAGCGCGTCCCGGAACGCCGCCCCGACCGGCGAGTCGGCGGTGGCGCTCACGACCACCGACAGCGGGGTGATCGCCTCGGGATCGGTGAGCGGCCTCGAGACGACACCGTCGACGTGCAGCCGGGTGGTCGACCGCGGGACCAGCGCCACGGCGAGCCCGCAGGCCACGATGCCCAGCAGAGCCTGGTCGTTGGCGGCCTCCTGGGTGATGCGGGGGGAGAAGCCCGCGCGGACGCACGCGCTCACGATCGTGTCGTGGGCCACCGGGGCGAGCTCGCGCGGGAAGCAGGCCACGTCCTCGTCGGCGAGGTCGACGAGCCGGACCGCTTCGGCGGCGGCGAGCGCGTGGCCGGCCGGTAGGAGGCAGTGCAGCGGCTCGTCGGCGAGGCGGGTGAGCTCCACGCCGTCGCCGCCGCTGAGCATCCGGCAGACCCCGACGTCGATCGCGCCGTCGCGCAACGCCGCCAGCTGCGCCCGCTGCCCCATCTCCTGCACCACCGGCACGACGTGCGGGTGCGTGGCGCGGAACCGCGGCAGGACGCGGGGGAGCAACCCCGACACGGCGGAGGCGATGCAGCCGATCCGCAGGTACGCGCGCTGACCCCCGGCGCGACCGAGCGTCGACTCCAGCACCCGGACCCGGCCGACGAGATGGCGGGCCTCCGGCACCAAGGTGGTGCCGGCGGCGGTCAGGCGCAGCCTGCGCCTGCTGCGGTCGAACAACACCGTGCCGAGCCTGCGCTCCATCTTCGTGATCGCCTGGCTCAACGCGGGTTGCGCCATCTGCAGGTCGCGGGCCGCCTCGGTGATGCTGAGGCGCTCGGCGACGGCGAGGAAGTACTGGAGCTCGCGGAGCTCGACCATCGCTTCGTCTCCTCCCGTCGTCTGTGCAGCACGTGTTGTACAGCAACTGTTGTATGTTGGCTCGGTGCCGCCTCGGATCGACGCCGGCGTTCGCCGCCGCGAGGTCGCCAGGATCGCCGCCCGGCTCGTCGCGACCCGCGGTGCGGACGCCGTCTCGCTCCGCTCCCTGGCCGCCGAGGTCGGCGCCAGCACCACCGTGATCACGCACTACTTCGCCGGCAAGGCCGACCTGCTCGAGGCCGCCTACGGGGCGGCCGTGGACGACGCGCGGGAGCGGGTCGACGCGGTGCCGGGGGAGGGGCACCCGGACCGGATCCGGTTGCTCTGCGAGGCCGTGCTCCCCCTCGACGAGCCGCGACGGTCCAACTGGCTCGTGTGGCTCGCGTTCATGGGGGCGGCGATCAGCGATCCCCGGATGGCCGCTCTGCAGCGGCGGCGGGTGGCCGGGCACCGCGAGCTGCTCACGGCGGCGATCCGGGCCGCGCAGGAGGCGGGGCAGGTGCATCCCGGCCGGAGCGCCGAGGAGGAAGCGCGCTCGCTCCTGGCGATGGTGCACGGCATCGCGAGCCACGCGGTGTTCGACCTCGACGACTGGCCCGCGCAGCGCCAGGTCGCCGCGGTCGAGGCGTTCTGCCTGCACCTGGCGGCTCCGCCGGAGGAGGGCCGACCGTCGTGACCGCCTTCGAACGGTTCGCCGTGACCCGTCCGCGTCCCGGCGTCGCGCTCGTCACGATCGACCGGGCGGACAAGCTCAACGCGATGGACCCGGTCTTCTTCCGCGAGCTGATCGAGGTCACCGCAGTGCTCTCGGCGGCGCCGGACGTGCGGGCGGCCGTCCTGACCGGGGCCGGCCGCGCCTTCTCGGCGGGCGGTGACATCGACAGCTTCCACGCCATGGAAGGCGACACCGCGCGCATCCGGACGCACAACCGCCTCGTGTTCGACGCGTTCAGCGCGGTGGAGCGGTGCACGGTCCCGGTGATCGGGGCGATCAACGGCATCGCCTACGGCGGCGGCACCGAGCTCACGCTGGCGTGCGACGTCGTCCTGGCGGGGCGGTCGGCGTCGTTCGCCTTCAAGGAGGCCACGGTCGGTCTCATGCCGGGGTGGGGGATCATCCGCGGGCCCGAGGTCATGGGGCGGCACTGGACGAGGCTGCTCGCCCTCACCGGGCGGACGATCGACGCGGCGACGGCACACCGGGCCGGCCTCGTCCAGGAGGTCCACCCCGACGACGAGCTGCTCGACGCCGCCCTGGACCTGGCGGTCGAGATGGTGGAGCTGCCACCGCTCGCGGTGGAGGTCGGCAAGGTCTTCGCGAACCGCGGCACCACGGACGGGTTCGGCGAGGCGCTCGAGGCGACCGCGCTGCTGTTCACCACGCCGGAGCACAAGGAGCGCGTGGCCGCGTTCCGCGCGCAACGGCGACACCGGACGAGACCGGAAGGATCGGGATGAGCGCACTTGCGGGGCGGACCGCGCTGGTGACGGGCGGGTCCCGCGGCGTGGGACGGGCGATCGCGGTCCGCCTCGCGGCGGAGGGGGCCGCGGTGGCGGTGAACTACCGGCGCGACGCCGGCGCCGCCGAGGAGGTCGTCGCCGAGATCGAGAAGGCCGGCGGGCGGGCACGGGCGTACCGGGCCTCTGTCGGCGACGCGGACGCCGTCGCCGAGATGACCGACGCCGTGCACGCCGACCTCGGCCCGGTCGACCTCCTGGTCAGCAACGCGGGCACCGCCAGCCGAGGTGAGGCGATCGGCGACACCGACGACGACGAGTACCTGCGGCTGCTGCGGGTGCACACCCTCGGCCCGCTGGCGCTCGTGCGCGGGCTGCTCCCCGACCTGCGCCGGGCGGGCCGCGCCGACGTCATCGTCATCTCCAGCGCGATCGTCCCCGACGCTCCCGCGAACGGCGCGGCGTACACGATGGCGAAGGCCGCGTTGGAGGCGGCCGCCCGCACGCTGGCGAAGGAGGAGCGGGCGCACGGCATCCGGGTCAACATCGTGGCGCCGGGCCTCGTGGCCACGGACATGGGCGACCGGCTCGTCGCGGCGACCGCGGGTGGTGCCACGATCGCCGACCTCGATGCCCGCTACCCGTTCGGGCGGGTCGCGCGGCCCGAGGACGTCGCGGGCGTCGTCGCGTTCCTCGCCACCGCCGACGCCGCCTACGTCACCGGCCAGCGGATCCAGGTCGACGGTGGGGGACCGGACCACGGGATCGTCGCCACCTGAGCCGCGCGCCGCCAAAGCGCAACGCCAGCATGGTGGCTTTACTGGCGCGATATGCCAGTAAAGCCACCATGCTGGCGTTCGGAGACGGGCGTTCAGGCCGCACCCGGGGTCACGTCGACCAGCACCGTGCCGGCGGCCACCGAATCCCCCGGGGCCACGTACAGCTCCCGGACCGTGCCGGCGACGTCGGACTTCACCTCGATCTCCATCTTCATCGCCTCCAGCACGACGAGGACGTCGCCCGGTGCGACCGTGGTGCCCTGTTCGACCGCGACGGCGACGACCGTGGCGTCCATCGGTGCGGTGGGCGGCGCACCGCGCCCGGTGGTGGGCCGGTGCGAGGGCCCGCCCGTCCGGCCGGGACGGGCCGACACCGTGACCTCGGTGCCCCGCGGCGGCACCGCGCCGTAGACGGCGACCTCGACCGGGCCCCGGTCGGTCGCGATCCGCACCCGCCGCGCCGGCCGGGTGCCCGCCGGGGGAGGGGTCGCCGGCGGCGCGGCCGGGCGCAGCGCGGGGTCGGGCACCCAGTCCCGCTCCACCGAGCCGGTGTCGTGCGCGACGGCGACGAACTCGGCCGAGGTGAGCACGCCGCGCAGGTAGGGCACGGTGGTCGGGACGCCGTCGACGCGCAGCTCGTCGAGTGCCGCGACGAGCCGGCGCCGGGCGGACTCGCGGTCGGCGCCCCGGGTGAGGACCTTGCCGAACATCGAGTCGTACTCGGCGGGCACGGCGTCGCCGCTCGCGATGCCCATGTCGCAGCGCACCCACGGTCCCTGCGGCGCGTTGAGCGTGGTGACCCGCCCCGGTGCGGGGCGGAAGGACTCCCAGGGGTCCTCCGCGGCGATGCGCGCCTGGATGGCGTGCCCTTCGAGGCGCACGTCGTCCTGGGTGAACCAGAGCTTCTCCCCGTTCGCGACGGCGAGTTGCGCGGCCACCAGGTCGAGCCCGGTGACCAGCTCGGTGACGCCGTGCTCGACCTGCAGTCGGGTGTTCATCTCGAGGAAGAAGAACTCGCCGGTGGCCGGCAGCACGAGGAACTCGACCGTGCCCGCGCCCACGTAGCCGACCGCGGCGGCCAGGCGGACGGCGGCGTCGCGCACGCCGTCGCGCACGTGCCCCGGCAGGTCGGGCGCGGGGGCCTCCTCGACGAGCTTCTGGTGGCGCCGCTGCACCGAGCAGTCGCGGTCACCGAGGTGCACGACGCCGCCGTGGGCGTCGGCGAGGACCTGCACCTCGACGTGCCGGGGCCGCTCCAGGTAGCGCTCGAGGTGCACCTCGGGCCGGCCGAACGCGGCCGTGGCCTCGCGGGCGGCGGCGGTGAGCGCGGCGTCCAGCTCGGCGGGGCCGTGCACGATGCGCATGCCCCTGCCCCCGCCGCCGAAGGACGCCTTCACCACGACGGGCCAGCCGATCCGCTCGGCCTCCGTCCGTGCCTGCGCCGGGTCGGAGATCGTGCCGGCGCTGCCGGGCGGCACCGGCACCCCGCACGACTGCGCGGCCTCGCGGGCGGCGACCTTGTCGCCCATCCGCTCGATGATCTCGGCGGGCGGTCCGACGAAGACCAGCCCCGCGTCGGTGACCGCCCGCGCGAACGTGGCGTCCTCGGAGAGCAGGCCGTAGCCGGGGTGGACGGCGTCGGCTCCCGCCTCCGTGGCCGCGGCGACGATCGCGCCGGCGCACAGGTACGACTCGCGCGCCGGCGCGGGCCCGATCCGGTACGCCTCGTCGGCCATCCGGACGTGCAGCGCGTCGGCGTCGGCGTCGCTGTGCACGGCGACGGTGCGCAGGCCGAGCTCGCAGCAGGTTCGGAGGATCCGGACCGCGATCTCGCCGCGGTTCGCGACGAGGACCTTGCCGATCTCCGTGACCGGCCCACCGGCGTCCTGCACGGGCTGCTCCGCTCTGCTGGGATCGAAACCGTTCCGCCGACGCCTGTCTACCAATCGGCCGTCTGGTAGTCTAGCGTCAGCCCAGGAGACCATTCCACCCCACGACGAGGGAGGCCCGGTGTCGGTCGCCGAGCCCGGCGCGGCTTCGATGGCGGAGCGGATCGCCCAACTGCGCGCCCGCAAGGAGCACTCGCTCGAGATGGGTGGCGCGGAGGGTCTGCGCAAGCACCGCGAGTCGGGCCGGCTGCCCGTGCGGGAGCGCATCGACATGCTCGTGGACCCGGGTTCCTGGTTCGAGATCGGCGCGCTCGCCCTGCCCGAGCGGCGCACGGCCAAGCACGTCCCCGGCGACGCCGTCGTGACCGGTTTCGGGCTGCTCGACGGCAGGCGCGTCGGCGTGATCGGCATCGACGCGAGCGTGCTCGCCGGCACCACGGCCCCGATCAGCATGCGCAAGCAGGGCCGCCTGATCGAGCACGCCCAGCGGCACGGCTTCCCGCTCGTGCTGCTCTGCGACGCCGACGGCGGCCGGATGCCGGACGTCTCCGGCTGGCGGTTCTCCGGTCTCCCCCTCGACTTCACGACCTTCCTCAAGCCGCCGCCGGGTGCGCCGGTCGTGCCGCGGGCGGCCGCGGTGCTCGGGCCCAGCTACGGCGACTCTGCGCTGCACGCCTCCACGGCGCACTTCGTCGTCATGTTGCAGAGCTCGTCGATCGCGCTCTCCGGCCCGTCGGTCGTGGAGCCCGCGATCGGGGAGAAGGTCACCGACGAGGAGCTGGGCGGCCCGGCCGCGGCCACGGAGGCGGGCAACGCGCACCTCGTCGTCGAGACCGAGGCCGACGCGATGGACGCCATCGCCGCCTTCCTGTCCTACCTGCCGCCCAACTCCACACAGGAGCCGCCGTGGGGGCCGCCGCTGGCACCCGCGCGCGACCCGAAGGACCTGGAGGAGATCGTCCCGCTGGGGCCGCGCAGCGGCTACGACATGCGCGACGTGTTCGCCTGCATCGCGGACGAGGCCTCGATCCTGCCCTGGGCCGACGGGTGGGCCGGCTCGGTGCTCTGCGCGCTGGGCCGCATCGAGGGCCGCCCGGTCGGGCTGATCGGCAACCAGCCGATCGTGCGCGCGGGCGCGCTGGACCCGGCCGCGCTCGCGAAGGAGCGCGCGTTCGTCGACCTCTGCGACACGTTCGGGCTGCCGCTGGTGTTCCTCCACGACGTGCCCGGCCTGATGATCGGCAGGGCGGCCGAGCGGGGCGGCATCCTGCACGGCTACGAGGCGCTGGTGTCGCGGATCGCCGAGGCCACGGTGCCGAAGGTCGGTGTCGTGCTGCGCAAGGCGTACGGCGGCGGGCACTTCGCGATGGGCGGGCGCCCCACGAAGCCGGACTTCCTGTTCGCCTGGCCGTCGGCCGAGCTGGGCTTCATGGCCCCGGAGACGGGCATCCGCACCATCCACCGGCGGAAGCTGGAGGCGGTGCTCGCCGAGCAGGGCCCGGAGGCGCACGCCGCGCTGGTTTCAGAGCTCACCGCGGAGTGGAACGCCGACGCCGAGCCCTGGGAGGCGGCGGCGCACCTGTCGCTGGACGACGTCATCGAGCCCGCCGACACCCGCCGCGTGGTGGCGACCGCGATCGCGATCGCCGCGCACGGCCGGTTCGGCGGCTGAGCGGCGCATGCGACGCGAACTGGAGCAAGGGGTCGGGATGGACGAGACGGTCACGGCGCGCCGCAACGGTGCCGCACCGCGCAACATCAGGGTGGACGCCGACGGGCCCGTCGCCGTGATCACGATCGACGCCCCGGCGAAGCTCAACGCGATGGGCCGCACGTTCTGGCCCGAGATGCGCGACGCACTGGCCTCGCTGGAGGCCGACGGGCACACGCGCGCGGTGATCGTCACCGGGGCGGGGGAGAAGGCGTTCTCCGCGGGCGGGGACATCGCCGGCTTCGCGCAGCTGGACACCGTGCAGGCCAAGCGCGACTTCCAGCGCGAGTGCATGCGCACGTTCGCCGCCGTCGAGGAGTGCAGCCTCCCCGTGATCGCGGCGGTCAACGGCTACGCGATGGGCGGTGGCTGCGAGCTGACCCTGGCGTGCGACATCGTCGTCGCCGCCGAGAACGCCGTGTTCGGGATGCCGGAGGCCGCGGTGGGGCTGGTGCCCGGGTTCGGGGTGCTGCGCGCGCCGTCGGTGATCGGCAGGCACTGGACGAAGCTGATGGTGTTCGCCGGTGAGCGGGTGGACGCCGAGACCGCGCTGCGGATCGGGCTCGTGCAGAAGGTCGTGCCCGCCGCCGAGCTGCTGGCCACCGCCCGCGCGCTGGCCGAGCGGATCGCGGCGCAGGCGCCGCTGGCCATCGCCGCGGGCAAGGGGCTGGTCAACCGCGGCGTCGACCGCGGCGAGTTCGACCACTCGACCGCCGCGCTCACCACGTTGCAGGGATCCGCCGATGTCGGGGAAGGCATCCGGGCGTTCACCGAGAAGCGCCCGCCGGTCTTCCGCGGCCGTTAGGGGCGAGGAGATGGACCCGTTCGTCGCGCTGATGCGCCGTTACGTCGTCGACTACACGAACCGGCACGACACGAGCGTGTGCGCGGAGCTGATGGAGCCGGACTACACGCTGCGGATGGGCCCGCATGTGGTGGCCGGCCGGGACGAGCAGTACGTGCCGGCGGCGAGGAAGCAGTTCGACCAGTTCCCCGGGCTCTGCCTGACGGTGCACGAGATCGTCACCAACGGTGAGCGGCTGGCGATGCGGTTCTCCGAGCACGGCGCCTCCCTGCGCCACGGTGGCGCCGTCGCGTCCTGGCAGGGCATCGGGCTCTACCGGTGGAACGGCACGAGGCTCGTCGCGAACCTGGTGGAGCAGGACTACCAGGCCCGCCGCCGCCAGCTGGCCGACGGCAGGCCCGACCCGGTCGCCCCGCCCGCGCTCGCGCCGTGGGACACGGCGGCGGTGCCTCCCGACCCGGCCGCCGAGCAGGTGGTGCGCGACTGGATCGCCGCCGGCACCCCGGGTGGCGCGGTGCGGGTCGACGACGGCGACCGGTCGGTGCCCCAGGAGGAGGCGTCCGACGAGGTCGACGACCTGTTCTCCGCAGGCTCGGCCGTCGCGTTCCGGCTCACCCGCCGTGGCCGCTACGCCGGTGGCCTCGACGGCGTCGACCCCGCGCTGATCGGCACGAGCTCCACGCTGCACCTCGTCGGGATCGTGCACGTGGCCGGCGGGCGGGTGGCGAGCGGGCAGATCATCCGCGATCGGCTGGGCATGGCCCGCAGCCTGAAGTCCGTGGGGGTGACGGCGTGACGTCCGTGGAGATCGAGGACGACCTGCTCACCCCGGAGGCCACCGCCGACCCGTACGGGCTGTTCGCGCGGCTGCGCGAGCACGACCCGGTGCGCTGGAGCGCGCGCCACCGGGCCTGGCTGCTCACCCGCTACGACGACGTCTCGGCGGCGTTCCAGAACAAGGCGCTGTCCAACGACCGCGTGCGGCCGCTGCTCGCCGCGCGCCGGGCGCAGGGGAGCGGGTCGGGTGGCCGCCCGGCCGCCGACCGGGTGCTCGAGCTCATCGGTGAGTGGATGGTCGTCTCCGATCCGCCCGCGCACACCCGGCTGCGCAGGCTCGCCGCGGGCGCGTTCAAGGGCCAGCGGATCTCCGCGATGGGCGAGCAGATCACGGAACTGGTCGACGAGCTGGTGGAGGGGTTCACCGGTGGCGACCTGATCTCCGAGATCGCCTACCCGCTCCCGGCCACCGTGATCGCGACGATGCTCGGCGCGCCGGTGGCCGACCGCGACCGGTTCCGCGAGTGGTCCGACGAGCTCGCGCTGGTCGCGTTCGGCACCGGTGGCGACGCGCGGGCCGAGCGGCACGAGCGCGCGCTGCGCGGCCTGCGGGAGATGGACGGCTACTTCCGGGAGCTGATCGCGCTGCGCCGCCGGGAACCCCGGGAGGACATGCTCACCGCGCTGATGGCAGCCGAGGAGGGTGACCGCCTCTCCGACGACGAGCTCGTGTCGATGTGCGCGCTGCTGCTGTTCGCCGGACACGAGACCACCACGAACTCGATCGCGAACGCCACGCTGGCGCTGCTGCGCCACCCCGATCAGCTGGCCCGGCTGCGTGCCGAGCCCGAGCTGATCGCGCCCGCCGTGGAGGAGCTGCTGCGCTTCGACGGGCCGATCAAGGTCCTGAACCGGTGGGTGGTGGCGGAGACCGAGATCCGTGGGCGCCGCATCTCGCCGGGGGAGCGGGTGCACCTCGTGCTGTCGGCCGCCAACCGTGACCCGGAGAAGTTCGCCGACCCCGACACCCTCGACCTGTCGCGGCGCCCCAACCCGCAGATCGCCTTCGGCAAGGGGATCCACGCCTGCATCGGTGCGCAGCTGGCGCGGATGGAGACGCGGATCGCGGTCGCCCGGATCGTCGAGCGGCTGCCGGGGCTCGCGCTCGCCGCCGAGCCGCGGTGGAAGCCGAGCCTGGCGTCGCGGTCGCTGGAGGAGCTGCGCGTCGAGGTGGGCCGATGAGGATCGGCGTCGACCCGGACGTGTGCGAGGCGCACGGCCAGTGCTCCGTGGTGGACTTCGAGCTCTTCCCGCTCGACGACGACGGTTACAGCGCGGTCGGCCCGGACCGCGAGGTGCCGGCGGGCGAGGAGGGGACGGCGCGGATCGGCGTCGACGCCTGTCCGGTGCGCGCGCTGCGGGTGCTGTCGGAATGACCGGCCACGAGGTGCTCTTCGAGCCGCTGCGCCTGGGTGGGCTCACCCTGCGCAACCGCCTCGTGATGGCACCGATGGGCACCTGCCTCGACGCCGGTGGCCGCATCACCGACGACACGATCGCCTACTACCTGCGCCGGGCGCGCGGTGGCGTCGGCACGATCACGGTGGAGGGCTGCCTCGTCTCGGCCGACACGGTGGGGCCGGAGCCGAAGATCTGCGGGCGGGAGTACCTGCCGGGGTTGCGCCGGCTGGTGGAGGCGTTGCGCCCCTACGACGTGACGGTCGGGGTGCAGCTCATGCACCCGGGGCGGCAGGTGGTCGAGGGGCCGTCGGTGGCGCCGTCGCCGATCCCGCTGAACTCCGCCGCACCCGTGCCCCACGAGCTGACCGCCGACGAGATCGCCGGGATCGTGGCCGACTATGGCGCGGCCGCCGCGCTCGCGGCCGAGGCCGGGTTCGACTTCGTCGAGGTGCACGGGGCACACGGCTACCTGCCGTCCAACTTCCTGTCCCCGCAGTTCAACCAGCGCTGCGACGAGTACGGCGGGTCGCTGGAGAACCGTGCCCGCTTCTCGGTGGAGGTCGCCCGCGCGATCACCGAGCAGACCGGGCTGCCGCTGGTGTGGCGGCTCAACGGCGACGACGGCCCGAGCGGTGGGCTGACGATCGAGGAGGCCGCGCGGGTGGCCGCCATGGTCGTCGCGGCCGGGGCGTCGGCGATCAGCGTCTCGGCGGGCACCTGGCTGTCGCTGCAGGTCACGCTCGCACCGATGGCGGTGCCCCGCGGGCACATGCGCCCGCTCGCCGCCGCGGTGAAGCGGGCCGTCGACGTGCCCGTGATGGCCGTCGGGCGGCTCGACGACCCGGACGACGCGGCCGCCGTCGTCGCGTCCGGCGACGCTGACCTGGTGCTGCTCGGGCGGGCGCTGATCGCCGAGCCGGACTGGCCGGACAAGGTGCGCGAAGGCCGGCTCGACGAGCTGCGCCCGTGCATCGCCTGCAACGCCTGCGTCGACCTGGTCGGGCGCGGCGAGCGGGCCCGGTGCTCGGTCAACCCGGAGGCCGGTCGGGAGCTCACCTGGGAGCTGAAGCCCGCGGCCACGCCCCGGCGGGTGATGGTCGTGGGCAGCGGTCCGGCCGGGATGGAGGCCGCGCGGATCGCGCGCCTGCGCGGGCACGACGTGTCGATCTGGGAGCGCGACGACCGGCTCGGCGGCAAGCTGGAGGTCGCGGGGCTGGCGCCGAGCAAGCGCGAGGTGCTGCGGTTCCGCGCGTACCAGGCTGAGCGGCTGGCCGAGCTCGGGGTGGTGATCCGCACCGGCGTCGAGGTGGACACCGCCGTGGTGGCGCGGGAGGCGCCGGACGTGCTCGTCGTCGCCACCGGCGCGGAGCCGCTGGTGCCGCCGCTGCCCGGCATCGACTCCCCGCACGTGCACGACGCGCAGGAGCTGCTCCGCGGCGAGGTCGCGGTGGAGATGGGGCAGCGCGTCGTCGTGATCGGGGGCAGCGCCACCGGCTGCGAGACCGCCGAGCTGCTCGCTGCCCGGGGCGCGCACGTCACGATCATCGAGATGCGCGGCAGCATCGGGCGGGGCATCGAGGCGATCACCCGCCGCCAGTTGGTGCGCCAGCTGCGCCACGACGGCGTCGAGATCCGCACCCGGGCGACGGTGATCGCGATCGAGCCGGGCGCGGTCGTCCACACCGACGCCGACGGCGCGGCGCACGAGGTGCCTGCCGGCGTCGTCGCGCTCGCGATCGGCTGGCGCCCCACCGGCGCGGCACTGGCGGCGCCGCCCGGGGTTGAGGTGCGGGTGCTCGGGGACGCCGAGCACCCCGCGGACTTCGTCCGCGCGATCAACTCCGGGGCGGACGCGGCGCTCGCGCTCTGACCTCGATCAACGCCGGGCAGTCATGAAGGATCCGCGACGACGGCGCGTCCGACGACCTCCTTCATGATCTCGTTGGTGCCGCCGTAGATGCGCTGGACGCGGGCGTCGCGCCACATGCGCGCGATGGGGTACTCCTCCATGTAGCCGTAGCCGCCGAACAGTTGCAGGCAGCGGTCGATCACCGAGCACTGCAGGTCGGTGGTCCAGTACTTGGCGGCCGCGGCCTCCTCGGCGGTGAGCTCGCCGTCGACGAGGGCCTGCACGCAGCGGTCGACGTAGACGCGCGCGACGCCGACCTGGGTGTGCACGTCCGCGAGCTCGAACCGGACGGCCTGATGTGAGCCGAGCGGCACGCCGAAGGTGGTGCGCTCCCGGCAGTGCGTGAGGGCGAGGTCGAGGGCCCGCTCCGCGGCGGCGACGGCGAGCACCGCCATCGACAGCCGCTCGCGCGGCAGGTTGCCCAGCACGAGTCGGAGTCCGGCGCCCGGCTCGCCGACGAGGTTTGCGGCGGGCACCCTGCAGCCGTCGAAGAACAGTTCGGCCGTGTCCTGCGCCTTGCGGCCGATCTTGTGCAGCGGGCGGCCGCGGGTGAAGCCGGGGGTGCCGGCCTCCACGGCGAGCAGGCTCATGCCCCGACCGTCGCGCTCCCCGGTGCGGGCCAGGACGAGCACGAGGTCGGCCTGGGCGCCGTTGGTGATGAACGTCTTGGCGCCGTCGAGCACGTACTCGTCGCCGTCGCGGCGCGCGGTGGTGCGGATCGCACGCAGGTCCGACCCGGTGGTGGGCTCGGTCATCGCGATCGCGGGGATCAGCGTGCCCGCGGTGAACCCGGGGAGCCAGCGCGCCCGCTGCTCGGGGGTGGTCAGCTCGATCAGGTACGGCGCGAGGATGTCGTTGCCGAGGGTGAAGCCGTCGCCCGCCGTGCCGGTGGCGACGATCTCCTCGCTCATCACCGCGTTGTAGCGGAAGTCGTCGACGCCGAGTCCGCCGAACTCCTCCGGCGCCTCGAAGCCGAGGAACCCCGCCCGGCCGGCCGCCTCGAAGAACGAGCGGTCCACCAGCCCGGCCTCCTCCCACCGGTCGGTGTGCGGCACGGCCTCGCGCTCGAGGAACTGCCGGAACGCCGAGCGGAAGTCCTCGTGCTCGCGGCCGTAGAGCGTGCGGCGCACGGACGCCTCCTTTACAGCCGGGTTGCGGCGTCGAGGCGCACGACGTCGCCGTTGAGGAGGGTGTTCTCCATGAAGCTCGCCACGAGCTGGGCGAAGTCGCGGGGCGTGCCGAGCCGCTTGGGGAACACGTGCAGGTCGACCAGCGCCGCGCGGCGCTTCTCGTCGACGCCCGCGAGCATCGCGGTGTCCATGATCCCCGGGCAGACCGTCATCACCCGGATCCCCCACAGCGCCAGGTCGCGGGCCAGCGGCAGGGTGAGGGCGACCAGCCCGCCCTTGGAGGCGGAGTAGGCGGCCTGGCCGGCCTGGCCCTCGAGCGCCGCCGCCGACGAGACGTTGACGATCAGGCCGCGCTCGCCCTCGGCCGAGGGCTCGTTGCGCGCCATCACGGCCACCGCGCGGCGCAGCACGTCGAAGCTGCCGAGGAGGTTGACCTCCACCGTCCTGCGGAACACGTCCATCGGGTGCAGCTCGCCCTTGCGCGACAGCACCCGGGCCGCGGGGCTGATGCCCGCGGCGTTCACGCAGACGTCGATGCGGCCGAAGGTGGACGCCGCCCCGTCCACGGCGGCCTCGACCTGGTCGGAGTCGGCCACGTCGACCGGGAAGAACGCGCCCGCGTCGCCGAGCTCCGCCGCGAGCGCGGCGCCGTCCGACGTGGGCAGGTCGAAGATCGCGACGCGGCCGCCGCGCTCGGCCAGGTGCCGCGCGGCACCTGCGCCGAGACCGGAGGCTCCGCCGGTGATCACCGCTACCGAACCGTCGACCAACACGCCGTCCTCCTCGTCGTCACCGGCCGGGCTAGCGAACACTATCAAACGATCGGTAGACTGCTACCGCGGAAACGGGACGAGCAGCGGCGCCCGGGGCGCCGGGACAGGAGCGCGAGCGTGCGCGATGCAGTGATCGTGGAAGCCGTCCGGACGCCGGTGGGGAAGCGAGGCGGCGGGCTGGCCGGGATCCACCCGGCGGACCTGTCGGCCCACGTGCTGGGCAGCCTGGTCGAGCGGACCGGGATCGACCCCGCGGTGGTCGACGACGTCGTCTGGGGCTGCGTGTCCCAGGTGGGGGAGCAGACCTTCGACATCGCCCGCACCGCGCTGCTCGCCGCGGGCTGGCCCGAGACCGTCACCGGGGTCACCGTCGACCGGCAGTGCGGCTCGTCGCAGCAGTCGGTGCACTTCGCCGCGGCCGGCCTCGTCGCGGGCCAGTACGACGTCGTGGTGGCCGGCGGGGTCGAGTCGATGAGCCGGGTGCCGATGGGCAGCTCGATCGGCGACGCCGACCCGTTCGGCCCGCGGTTCATGGCGCGCTACGACGGCGTGTTCCCGAACCAGGGGATCGGCGCGGAGATGATTGCCGAGCAGTGGGGGTTCTCGCGGACGCAGCTCGACGAGTTCTCCCTCGCCAGCCACGAGAAGGCCGCCGCCGCGCAGGACGACGGCCGGTTCGACGCCCAGATCGCCCCGGTGCCCCTGCCGGACGGCACGGTCGTCGCGGAGGACGAGGGCATCCGCCGCGGCGGCAGCGTCGACGGGCTGGCGCAGCTGAAGCCTGCCTTCAAGCCGGGCGGCGTGATCACCGCGGCCAACAGTTCGCAGATCTCCGACGGGTCGGCCGCGCTGCTGATGACCACGTCGGACAAGGCCCGCGAGCTCGGGCTCACCCCGATCGCCCGGGTGCACACGGCCGTGCTGGCGGGCGCTGATCCCGTGATCATGCTGACGGCGCCGATCCCCGCCACGCAGAAGGCGCTGCAGCGCTCGGGTCTGCGGCCGGCCGACATCGGCGCGTACGAGGTCAACGAGGCGTTCGCGCCGGTGCCGCTGGCGTGGCTGCACGACCTCGAGGCGGACCCGAAGGCGCTCAACCCGAACGGCGGCGCGATCGCACTGGGCCACCCCCTCGGCGGGTCCGGTGCCCGGCTGATGACCACGCTCGTGCACCACATGCGCGACAACGGGATCCGCTACGGGCTCCAGACGATGTGCGAGGGCGGCGGGCAGGCCAACGCCACCGTCCTCGAGCTGCTCTGAGCGCGGCGCCGGTCACCAGCCCAGCCATCGCGATGTGGTTCAGCGCCATCTCGCGGGTCCCGGGCGCGGTCTGCAACAGCCGCAGGTACCCGAACCGCTCGAACACCAGGGTCTCGGCGGTGAACCCGCTGCCGCCGAAGGTCTGCAACGCGCGGTCGGCGGCCCGGAGGGCGGCGTCGCAGGAGCCGCCGGACTGAGGCCGCGTGGCTCGCACGCGCGCGGGCCGCGGCGGCGCGCTCACACACCACCTCGAGTGCTCACACACCGATCGCAGTCGGTGTGTGAGCACCACTGCTGGTGTGCGAGCAGGTGGGGGTGACGGCGCCCCGGATCGCCTCACGCACCGGCTGTGGGGCTCGCACACCGGTTGCAGTCGGTGTGTGAGCGCCGTTGCTGGTGTGCGGGCAAGTGGGGGTGAGGCCGACGCGGCCTTGTCGCGTCGATCGCGGCGGTGCTACGTTTCGGCAACCAAACGGCCGGTAGATGAGCCGGTGGATGAGGAGGCGCGCGATGACCGGGCGGGTCGAGGGAAAGGTCGCGTTCATCACCGGGGCGGCGCGGGGGCAGGGGCGCAGCCACGCGGTGCGGTTGGCGCAGGAGGGCGCCGACATCGTCGCGGTCGACGCATGCGCGCCGATCTCGTCGGTGGACAAGTACCCGCTCGCCACCAAGGAGGACCTCGACGACACCGTCGCCGCGGTCGAGGCGCTCGGCAGGCGGATCGTCGCGCGGGTCGCCGACGTGCGCGACGCGGACGGGCTCGGCGCCGCCCTTGAGGAGGGCGTGAGCGAACTCGGCGGCCTCGACATCGTGGTGGCCAACGCGGGCATCGCGAGCTACGGGATGTCCTGGGAGCTCACCGAGGAGATGTGGCAGCAGATGCTGGACGTCAACCTCACCGGCGTCTGGCACACCGCGAAGGCGGCCGTCCCGCACCTGATCTCCCGCGGCGGCGGCTCGATGGTCTTCACCAGCTCGATCGGCGGGCTCAAGGGGATCATGCAGGTGGCCCACTACGTGTCGGCGAAGCACGGGATCGTCGGGCTGATGCGGACGATGGCCAACGAGCTGGCCGGCCACCGGATCCGCGTCAACACCGTGCACCCCACCAACGTCGACACCGACATGATCCAGAACCCGGGCACCTGGGGCATGTTCGCGCCGGGCGACCCCGAGCCCACCCGGGACAAGGCGATGCCCGGTTTCATGTCGCTCAACGCCCTGCCGGTGCCCTGGATCGAGTCGATCGACATCAGCAACGCCGTGCTGTTCCTGGCCAGCGACGAGGCCCGCTTCATCACGGGCGTGACGTTGCCGGTCGACGCGGGAGCGGCGGTCAAGTAGCGGCGCGCGACGTCAGCCGCGGCGCCTCGGTGATCCCGGCCTGCGCGAGCTCCGCGGCGATGCGCTCGCGCAGGCGGAACTTCTGCACCTTGGTGCCCGACATCGGCCACTCGGTCACGAAGCGCACGTAGCGGGGCACCTTGAACGTCGCGATCGCGCCCAGGCAGTGGTCGATCAGCTCCTGCTCGGTGGCGGACGTGCCGGGCCGCAGCTGGACGAACGCCGCCGGCACCTCGCCGAGCCGGGCGTCGGGTGCGGCGACGACCTGCACCACGCCGCAGGCGGGGTGCTCGCCGAGCAGGCCCTCCACCTCGGCAGCGGCGACGTTCTCCCCGCCGACCTTGAGCATGTCCTTGAGGCGGGACCGGAACGAGATCCGGCCGTCGGCGTCGGCGACGGCCATGTCCCCCGAGGTGAACCAGCCGTCGGGGTCGATCCGCTCGGCGGTGAGCTCGGGGTCGCGGTGGTAGCGGACCAGCCGGGAGCCCCCGCGGAACTGCACCTCACCGGGGGTGCCTGCCGGCACCGGGCGGCCGGTCTCGGGGTCGACGACGCGGACCTCCATGTGCCGCAGCGGCTTCCCGCTCGTGGTCGCCCGCGCCTCGGGTGGGTCGTCCGGCGCGCCGATGCAGCAGAACCCGCAGGACTCGGTCATGCCGTAGGACGACATCTGGATCGCGGGGGAGATCCGCTCCTGCATGGAGCGCAGCCGCTCCGGGGCGCCGATGTTGAGGACGATGCGCAGGGCGGACAGGTCGGTGGCCGGGAAGTCCGGGTGCTCGAGCACGGGGAGCCAGATCGTCTCGAACGCCGGGAAGGCGACGGTGCAGCGCTCCTCGGCGAGCTGGCGCAGCGTGGCGCCGGGTTCGGGGACGCCGGCGTGGACCATGCCGCACCTGCCCGCGAGCGCGGCGACGGCGACGTCGTACCCGCCGCAGTGGAACATCGGCAGCGGGGTCCAGAACCGGTCCTTTCGCGTGAGCCCGAGGCGCTCGGCGACGGCCTCGCCCTCCGCGACGAGCGCGGTGCCGTCGAGCACGCAGCCGCGCGGGCGGGACGTCGTGCCGGAGGTGTAGAGGATCAGCGCCGGGTCCTCCGCGCGCACCGCGGCCCGGGCCGTGGCGACGGCGTCGGGGTCGCCCGGCCGGGCGACGAAGCCGGAGCGGGAGAGCCAGCCCGCCGGGGCCGGCCGGTCCGCGTCGAGCGCGACGACGGTGCGCAACATCGGTGCCGTCGGCAGCTGGAGCCGGCCCGGCGTCGCGTCGGCGAGCCCGGGGAGGGCCTCGGCGAGGACCGGCGCGAGCTCGGCGGCGGCGAACACCAGCCGCATGTCGGCGTTCTCGACGATGTAGGCGAGTTCGCCGGGCTTGAGCCGCGGGTTCACCGGCACGGCGACGGCGCCGATGTGCGCGGCGGCCAGCCACGTCGTGATGCTGTCGATCCCGCTCGGCAGGAGGACGCCGACGTGGTCGCCCGGCCGCACGCCCGCTCCCCACAGCGCGCCTGCCAGGTGCGTCGCGGTGGCGGCGAGGGCGGGATAGGTGAGGCGCCCGTCGGGGAACACGACCTCGTGCCCGGGTGCGTCGGCGGCGCGCTGTTCGAGCAGGTCGGGGATGGTGGTGCCGGGCATCGTCGCTGACCCTCCCGTGCGTCTACCAATCGTTTGACAAGCTAACAACGCCGTTCGACGGTGGACAAGCGCGTGGTTGCGCCGCCCGGTTCCCCGTGAGACTCTAAAACGGGCGTTTGGTAGAAAGGATGTCATGCCGAGCTACGACGTCGTGGTGATCGGGGCAGGCGCGGCCGGCCTGACCGCGGGCGCGCTGCTGGCCAAGGAGGGCAAGCGGGTCGTCGTCCTGGATCGCAGCCCCCATCTCGGAGGCCGCGCGCTGGCCGTGCCGGACGAGGGGTTCACGGTCAACCTCGGAGGCCACCTCGTCGAGGACGGCGGATCGGGGCTCACCAAGGTCTTCGAGCACGTCGGCAAGGAGCTGATCCACGGCGAGGTCAGCAGGGAGATGCCGATCTGGGAGAACGGCACGGGGTGGGGGTCGATCCGGGACCGCTACACCGACCGCACCGAGCTCAAGAAGGTCATCAAGGCCCTGGTCGACACCCCGTACGAGGCGCTCGACGACTGGGACGACCGCTCGCTGCGCGAGTGGATCCACCAGCACACCGACGACCAGGGCGTCGTCGACCTGTTCGAGTTCATCTCGGTGCTCGAGTGCATGACCGACAACTGGTACGACCACTCGGCCAGCGACAACCTCTACGTCCGCAAGATGCACTTCGAGGAGCGGGGCACCGCGGCGTACTCGTTCTGGCCGGGGCAGGGCTGGGACGGCATGTGGCGCGACCTCGCCGACGCCATCACCGAGCACGGCGGCGAGCTGCGGCTGGGGACGTCGGTGGAGCGGGTGGTGATCGAGAACGGCCGGGTGGCGGGCGTCGCGATCGGCCGGGAACCGAAGATCATGCCGAACGAGTTCTTCGAGGAGGAGATCCTCGCGGCCCCCGCCGTGATCTCGACGCTCCCGGTGTGGAACGTGCTGAACGTCGTGCCGCGCAGCGCGCTGCCCGAGTGGTACGCCTCCCAGATCGAGTTCCTCGCACAGGACAAGTTCCGCATCGCCTGGCTGGGGCTGTACCTCGCCACCGAGGAGCCGGTCACCCGGTTCGACCCGCGGGAGCTCTCCACCTGGACCGCCACACCGTCCACGGACTGCTCGGGCTTCATGTTCGACCAGTCCGCGATGGACCCGACGTGTTCGCCGCCCGGCACCCACCTGCACGTGATGGGCGCGATCATCCCCGGTGCGAAGGGCCGCGACCGGGAGTGGTGCCGCGCCACCATGGAGGCCTTCGAGCGCGACATCGAGACGATGTGGCCGGGCTTCGCCAAGCCGATCTGGCGGCGGCGGCACCTCGTGTTCGAGCCGTCGTTCGGCGTGATCCAGATGCCCGGGCTCGTCGGGAGGTACCGCCCGCACTGGCGCGCCCCGAACGTCGAGGGGCTGTGGTTCGCCAGCGAGACGTTCCGCAGCCGCGGCATCGGCACCGACCGCGCCGCCCGCGCGGCCCTCACCTGCGTCGAGGACTACCTGGGCACTCGCATCCCCACCTTCGGCGACGGCTGGAGGTATTGAGAAGTGGTCCGAATCGCCTTGCGTAGCGGTGCCGGTGGCGGAACCTCAGACGCCGTCTCGCTCCGGGATCGCCTCCTCATGAACGCCGGTTCACCACGTCGGCGCTGTCCTCGCGAGACGACGCCTGAGAACCCGCGGCGGTGCCGGTGGCGTGCGCGCAAGGACGAGCGGCTCCGCCGCTTGTCGACGATGGGTTCCTACTGATGGAGCGCTTGGAACTGGGCGTCCCCGGGCAGATCATGCCGCCCGCCGACGCGGCCGTGCGGTTCGCGCAGCGCGCGGAGGCCGACGGGTTCGACGCCGTGTGGTGGCCGGACCACCTCATGGGGTGGCACGCCGACACGATGTGGACGCCCGACCTCACCCCGCTGGCCCGGGTGCAGGACAACCCGCACACCTACTTCGACCCGCTGATCATGATGGGCGTGGTCGGCGCGCAGACCGAGCGGGTCAAGGTCGGCGTGGTCGTCACCGACCTGATCCGGCGCAACCCGGCGATGGCGGCCGCGAGCGCGCTCACCCTCGACCACGTCACGAAGGGTCGGGCGATCATCGGCCTGGGCAGCGGCGAGAAGCTCAACGTCACGCCGTACGGGATGTCGTTCGAGAAGCCCGTCGCGCGCCTGTCCGAGGGCATCGACGTCATGCGCCTGTTGTGGGAGGCCGACGGGCCCGTCGACTACCGGGGCACGTTCCACACCCTGGACAAGGCGGTGCTCGGCCTGTCTCCCTACCGCGAGCGCCCGCCGGAGATCTGGACGGCCGCGCACGGGCCGCGGATGCTGCGCCTCACCGGCACGAAGGCCGACGGCTGGCTGCCGACGAAGATGACCGCGGTCGACTACGGCAAGTCGCTCACCGTGATCGAGCAGGCGGCCCAGGACGCCGATCGGGATCCGGCAGGCATCACGCCCGGCATGCTCGGCTACATCCTCATGGGGCCGGACGAGGAGACGGTCCGCCGCCTCACCGAGGCGCCCCTCGTGCGCGCGCTGTGCGTGCTGCTGCCCTCGCAGGTGTTCCGCGACCTCGGTGTCGAGCCGCCGCTGGAGGGCGGCCCGCACGGCTCGGGTTTCCACGACTTCATCCCGACCACCGTCGAGCGCGCCGAGTCGCTGCGGATCATCGAGGCGATCCCGCCGCAGGTGGTGCGGCACTACGCGTTCTGCGGGACGCCCGCCCAGGTCGCCGAGGAGCTGGCCGAGTACCGCGAGAACGGGCTGCGTCACCTGGTGATGTGGAACATCACCGCGTTCGGCGACCCGTCGCTGGCGAAGTGGTCGTTCCAGGCGATGAACGAGCTCAAGGGGCTGCTCGATGGCTGAACCGGCGACCGCTCTCACGGCCGGGCGGCAGGCGGTGGAGGGCTACTTCGCGGCGATCAACTCCGACCGGTTCGCCGCACTGGGCGCGGTGTTCGCACCGGACGTCGAGATCCACACGGTGGGCGCGGAGCCGGTCGTCGGCCGCGCCGCGGCCCTGGCCCACCTCCCCCGGGTGCTGGCGGCGTACTCCGCGCACGACGACGCGGTCACCCGCTGGATCGAGGGCGACGAGGCGATCGTCTGCGAGATCCGGTTCACCGGACGCCTCCGCACGGGGCGGCCGATCGTCTTCGACGCGTTGGACGTGTTCGACCTGCGCGACGGCCGCATCACCAAGGTCGCCACCTGGTACGACACGCGCGCGCTGGCGCGCCAGATCCGCGGATGAGGCGGGCGCTGCGCCGCTGGTGAGCGGCCTTGTTGGTCACGAGGTGTGGTGCTAGTCTCACCACTACCAAACGGCCGTTAGGCGCATGTTCCAAAGGAGGAGCCGTCGTGACTGCACGTGCGGAGATCGAGAACGTCCTGGGTCTGGCGGCCTGGGGGTACGACGAGAACGACGTCGATCTGATCGCGGAGCAGTTCGCGGAGACGGCGACGATGACCATGCAGATCGGGCGGGACGGCGACACGATCGGCCCGTTCGAGGGGCGGGAGGCCATCCGCAAGCTGCACGCCGACTCGCTCGCGGGGCAGACCGACCAGCGCCGGCACAACATCAGCAACCTGGTGGTCCACAAGGAGACCGCTGAGGCGGCCTCCACCACCAGCAACCTCACCCTGCTCTCGGTCGAGAACGGTGCCCTGCGGGTGCTCTCGTCCGGCTGGTACAGCGACGAGCTGGTCAAGCGCGACGGCCGCTGGCAGATCTCCCGGCGGCACATCTACCTGGACCTCCCCTACTGATCGGAAGGTCGACATGGTCAACATCGGCCGGATCCCCGCGAAGTGGGCCACGCTCACGCCCGAGCGGGACGCCATCGTGGACGCCACGTCGGGGCGGCGGATGAACTGGCGCACGCTGGACGAGCGCGTGCGCAGGCTGGCGAACGGGCTGCGCGGCACCGGGGACGGCGGGCTCGGCCTGGCGCAGGGGGACCGGGTCGCGATCCTGTCCAAGAACGCGATCGAGTACCAGGAGCTGTACTACGCCGCGGGCCGGGCCGGGCTCGTCGCGCAGCCGTTGAACTGGCGGTTGGGCACGTCGGAGCTGGCCCGCATCGTCGGCGACGCCGCGCCGAAGGCGCTGGTGACGTCCGACGAGTGGCTCGACACCGCGAAGGAGCTGCAGGCCGCGGTCGACGTCCCGCACTGGCTGCAGTACGGCGAGGGCGGCGACGGCACCTACGAGGACCTCGTCGCGCGCAGCAGCTCCGACGAGCCGGAGTGGTCGAGCCACGTCGGCGACGACGACCCGTTCTTCATCCTCTACACCGGCGGCACCACCGGTGAGTCGAAGGGCGCGCTGCACTCGCACAAGAGCGCCGCGTTCGGCATGTGGAACCAGACCGTGGCCGAGCGGATCGTGCCCACCGACGTCTACATGCTGACCGGGCAGATGTACCACATCCCGGTCGTGCTCTCGATGAACTACATGCGCCACGGCTGCCCGCTGGTGCTGATGAACTTCGAGGCCAGGACGGCGTGCGAGATCATCGAGGTCGAGCGGGTGTCGGCGTTCCTCGGGATCACCACGATGCTGAACTGGATGATGGCCGTCCCCGGCTTCTCGCAGTTCGACCTGTCGAGCCTGCGCAACATCCAGTACGGCGGCGGCCCGATGCCCTCGTCGGTGGTGAAGGCGGCGCTGGACAACTTCCCGTGCACGCTCATCCAGGGCTACGGGCAGACCGAGGGCACCACGATGTGCTTCCTCTCCCAGGAGGATCACGCCGATGCGGTGCGGGGCATCCACCCGGAGCGCCTGCGCTCCTGCGGCCGGGAGGGTTTCGTCACCACGGTGCGGGTCGTCGACCCCGACGGCGTCCCGGTGCCCAAGGACGGGAAGACGGCCGGGCAGGTGATCGTCCGCTCCGAGGCGAACATGCTCGGGTACCTCAACCGGCCCGACCTCACCGCGCAGACGATCCGCGACGGCTGGATGTGGACCGGCGACATCGCCACCTGGGACGCCGACTCGTACGTGTTCATCGTCGACCGCGCCAAGGACATGATCATCTCGGGCGGCGAGAACATCTACTCGGTCCAGGTCGAGGAGGCGGTGAACGCGCACCCGTCGGTGCTCGAGTGCGCCGTGATCGGCGTGCCCGACGACGAGTGGGGCGAGAGCGTCAAGGCGTTCGTCGTGCTCAAGCCGGGTGAGACGGCCACCGACGCCGAGATCATCGAGACGGCGAAGAGCCGGCTCGCCTCCTACCAGAAGCCGCGGTCGGTGGAGTTCGTCGACGCGCTCCCGAAGGCGCCGACGGGCAAGATCCTCAAGCGTGCGCTGCGCGAGCCGTACTGGGCCGATCACGGGCGCAGCGTCTGAGCAGCACGGCCGTGTGGGCTGCCGATCGGGCTGCCTACCAAACGGTAGAGTAGAACGATCATCATTGTGAGGGGCAGGGGGCGATCCGGGTGCGGCAGCCGGCTGGGCGGAGCGCGCGGCGTACGGGTGGGGAGCGCAAGCCGCGCGAGGAGCGCTGGGCGGAGCTGATCGAGGTCGCCACCCAGGTCTTCTACGAGAAGGGCTACGAGGCGGCCTCGCTGCAGGACATCGCCGACCGGCTCGGGATGCTCAAGGGCAGCCTGTACTACTACATCCAGTCCAAGGAAGACCTCCTGTTCGACGTGATCAGCGCCGTGCACCGGGAGGGGCTCTCGGTGATCCAGGCTCGCGCCGACACGGAGGGCGACCCGCTGCAGCGGCTCGAGAACGTGATCGTGGGGCACGTCGAGCACACCTGCCGCAACCTGGTGCCCACCACGGTGTTCCTGCACGAGCTGTCGGCGCTCCCCCCGGAGCGCCGGCAGGAGGTGCTGGGGAGCGAGCACGCCTACCAGGGGGTCTTCCGCGGGCTGATCGAGCTCGCGCAGAAGGAGGGGCTGGTCCGGGCCGACGTCGACCCGCGGCTGGCGGCGTTGTCGGTGCTGGGGGCCACGAACTGGGTCTACCGCTGGTTCCGCCCGGGCGGTGAGTTCACCCCGGAGAAGATCGGTGCCCAGATGGCGGAGATGGTGATCCGCGGGATCGCCAGCGAGAAGGTCCTGTCCGCGCGGGTCGCCGGGCAGGCCTGACCCCGGCTACGACCGGCGGCTCGCGAAACGCGGGGCCTCGGTGATCCCCGCCGCCTCGAGCTCGGCGGCGATCCGTTCCCGCAGCACGTACTTCTTGATCTTCGTGCCGGACATGGGCCACTCGCCGGCGTCGACGAACCGGACGTAGCGCGGCACCCGGTACGTCGCGATCCGGCCGAGGCAGAACTCGATCAGCTCCTCCTCCGTGGCCGTGGCGCCGGGCGCGAGCTGGACGAACGCAGCCGGCACCTCGACGTAGTAGGCGTCGGGCGCACCCACCACGGCCACGACGTCGACGGCGGGGTAGGTGAGCAGATACCCCTCGACCTCGGCCGCGGCCACGTTCTCGCCGCCCACCTTCAGCATGTCCTTCAGCCGGGACAGGAACGTCAGCCTGCCCTCCGGGTCGGCGACGACGAGGTCCCCGCTGTGGAACCAGCCGTCGGCGTCGAACACCTCGGCGGTGCGCTCGGGGTCGCGGAAGTAGCCGTCGAACGCGTTCGGGCCGCGGAACAGCAGCTCGCCGGGGGTGCCGGGCTCCACGTCGGCGCCGGTCTGCGGGTCGACCACCCGGCACCGCATGCCTGGCATCGGGTGCCCGCCGGAGGTGACGCGGGCCTCGAAGGGATCGTCGAGCCGGTTGAGGGTCAGGAACGCCGACGACTCGGTCATCGCCACGCACGACACGTGCACGGCGTGCGGCAGCCGGGAGGCCATGTCGCGCAGGCGCTCGGGGACACCGACCGCCATCACCACGCGGATCCCCGAGAGGTCGAAGCTCGCGAAGTCGGGCCGGTTGAGCACCGGCATCCAGATCGTCTCGAACGCGGCCAGCGCGATCGTCACCCGCTCGTCGCGCAGGTACTCCAGGGTGGTGCCCGGGTCGAAGAACCCGGCGTGCACGAACGGGGCGCCCGCCGCGACGCAGCTCAGCGCGAACGTGATGCCGCCGCCGTGGAACAGCGGGATCGCGGTCCACACGCGGTCGTCCGGGGTGATCCGCATCCGGTCCCCGATGCCCGTGGCGAGCCGGTACAGCGCCTCGTGGCTGAGCATCGCGCCCTTCGGGGCGGCCGTGGTGCCGGAGGTGTAGACGATCACGGCGGTGTCCCGCACCCGCACCGACTCCTGGGCGGCCCACACCTCGGCGTCGGTGGCCTCCGGCGTGCCCGGGTCGTCGCCGTCGTCATCGACGAGCACGACGTGCCGCAGTTCCGGTGCGTCGGCCTCGTCGGGGAACGTCTCGTGCAGGAGCGGGGCGGACGCCGTGTCGGTCACGAGCACCCGCATCCCCGAGTGCGTCACGATCTGGGCGAGCTCCACGTTCTTGAACCGCGCGTTCACCGGCACCGCGATCGCCCCGAGCTTCACCGCGCCGAAGAGGGCGGCGAGCAGGTCGACGGAGGCGGGGAGCAGGATCCCCACCCGATCGCCGGGGCCGACGCCGAACCCGGCCAGCCGGCGGGCGAACCGCTGGGCGCGCGCCGCGAGCTCGGCGTAGGACGCCCTGGCGTCCGGGAAGACGACGGCGTCGGCGTCGGGGCGTTCGGTGGCCCGCCGGTCGAGCAGGTCGCCCAGCGTGGTGGCCTCGATCCACCTAGCCACGGCGCTCGAGCACCGCCTGGTAGGCGGCGGCCTCCTCGGGGTCGGCGGCCTCGAGACCCATGACGGCCCCGAACATCTGCCCGGCGATCCCGACGAAGCAGACGAACGCGACGAGCTCGACGATCTCCTCCTCGGTGAACTCCTCGCGCAGGACGTCGAACTGGGCGTCGCTGATGCCCGCGGGGTCCTCGGCGATCATCTTCGCGAAGGCGACGGCGAGGGACTCGCGTCGATCTGCGGGCTCCGGCGTCCCCGTGCCGAGCGACTCGCAGTAGGCGCACCCGATCTCGCCCGCGGTGGCCCGGCGCAGCGACTCCTTGAGGGCGGGGCTGAGCAGGCCGTGGAAGCGTGCGGCGGCGTCGAGCCGGCCGAACGCCGCGAGGATCTCGGGGCGCCGGCCGAGCACGCGCGCGAGCACGCTGTTGGTGACCGCGTTTCCCGCGGGGTCGACCGGGAGCGGGGCGACTCTGGCCATCGATCCTCCTTCGTCGGCGATCACCGTATCTCGGTGTGGCCACCTGTCAATCGTCCGTTTGGTAGGCTTCCCGCGAGCTGCGTGGTCACCGGCGTTGTGCGGGGAACGGTCCTCCGGCGAACCAGCGCTCGAACGCCCGCCTGCTGCGCGAGTCGACGAGCTCCACGATCGCGCCGTCCGGCATCCGGTGGTAGGTGAAGCCGGAGACGCCGTCGTCCTGCCCGTTGTCGAGGGTCACCAGCAGCCGGGCGCCGAGCTCCGCCATCTGCGTCGACGCCTCGGCCAGGTCGTCGCACCAGAACGCGATGTGGTGGACGGACATGGCGCCGAGCGCCGGATGGCACGGCTGCTCCCACGGTGTGCCGTCGATCGGTTCGATCAGCTCGATGCGGACGGGGCCGTCCGTGCTGAAGGCCATCCGCATCGTCACCGAGAACGGACCGTCCGGGCCGCGGAGGGCGAGGTCGGTCGTCTGGATCGGGGTCCAGTCCGTCGACAGGACCGCGCGGTAGGAGTCGATCGTCGAGACGAGATCGGGCACGACGAACCCCGCGTGGAAGGCGTTTGTCATGTCAACCATCGGCAGCCACGCTAGCCACCAAACGGTCGGTATGTAAAGGTGATGGGGTACTCCTGTGGCGGACCGGAGCGGGGATCGATGCGATACGACGCGGTCGTGGTGGGGGCAGGGGCGGCCGGGTTGACCACCGCGCTGACCCTCGCCGAGCAGGGCAAGCGGGTCGCCCTGGTGGAGAAGCACGGCTACCTCGGCGGGCGCTCGATGGAGTACCGCTACCGCGGGCACCAGATCGGGCTCGGGTCGCACCTGATCGTCGACCCCGGGGACAGCCTCACCCGGCTGTGCGAGCTGGTCGGGATCCCGATGACGCACAGCGCGCGCAGCGACTCGATGCCGTTCTGGGACCGGGACCGGTGGAGGCCCATCCAGGAGCTCTATGGCGGCGTGTCCAAGGCCGGGCTGAAGCGCTGCATCCAGGCCCTCACCGACACCGACTACGCCGACCTCGACGAGCTCGACCACCTGCCGCTGCGGGAGTGGATGGCCCAGTACACCTCCGACGAGGGCGTGTACACGGTGTGGGAGGCCATCTCGATCCTCGAGCAGATCACCGACAAGTGGTACGACCACTCCGCCTCGGAGAACCTGTACGTCCGCAAGATGCACTACGAGCGCAAGCGCACCGCGGGCTACTCGTACTGGCCGATGGGCGGCTGGGCGACGTTGTGGGACGAGCTGGGCGCCGCGCTCGTCGCCCGGGGCGTGGAGCTGCGCCGATCGACCACGGTGCAGCGGGTGCTGGTCGGGGACGGTGCGGTCACCGGCGTGCGCCTGCGCGATCCGGAACGTCCGGGATCCGACGACGGCGAGGTGCTCGAGGCGGACGCGGTGGTCGTCAACGCGCCGGTGTGGAACCTCGCGCGGCTCTTCGACGACGGCGTGCTGCCGCACAACCTGCTGCAGCGCGTGCGCATGCTCGCGAACAACCGCAACCGGGGGTGCTGGCTGGGGTACTGGATCGCCGCGAAGGAGCCGGTGATCGCGATGTCTCCGCTGGAGATGGCGAGTTTCCAGGCCACCCCGCGCGCCGGGCTCGGCGGCTTCACCCTCAACTTCACCGGCTACGACCCCGGCGTCTCCCCGCCGGGGGAGTACCTCACGTGCGTCGGTGCCGCGTTCGACGCCACCGAGCACTACGGGGACAAGGCCTGGCTGGACCGCAAGTTCCACGAGTTCTGGCTCGACGTCGAGGAGATGATGCCGGCTGCCAGAGGTGCGCTGTGGACGAAGAAGCACCTCGTCACCACCTACGGGGTGGTCAACAAGCCGGGGCTCGTCGGCGCGGTCCGGCCCGACACGCGGGTCCGCGAGATCGACGGCCTGTTCCTCACCGGCGACACCGTGCGGGCCCGCGGGATCGGCATCGACAAGGCCGTCCGCTCCGGCATCACCACGGCCGAGGCCGTGCTCGGCGCGCGGGTGCCGTTCTTCGCCGACACGGTGCGCTACTGACGGACGCCGATCTCCTCGTACCCCGCTGACGTGCGGTAACGACTCCATGCCCGCGGCGAAGAGCCCGCCGGGTGCCTGCCGAAGCCCCTACCCTCGACGGAGAACGCCGCGCAGGGTCGCCGGCGCCGGAGGGACGGGGAGTGGTCGGCATGTCGCATCGCTCGCGAGAAGCTCCCACACCCGCGACGACGGTCCTCGAGGCGTCGGGGATGCTGCGGGCCAGCTCGAAGGCCGTGGTCGAGGCCGCGCTGACGCGGCGCCCCGGGGTGCGGGGGGTCGAGATGAACCCGGTCGCCCAGACCGCCACCGTGACCTACGACCCCACGCAGACCTCGGTGTCCGAGCTCGCGGCGTGGGTCCGGGACTGCGGCTACCACTGCGAGGGGCTCTCGGTGCCGGAGCACGTGTGCGATCCGATGATGGAGCCGCACCCCGGCGGCCACGCCGCTGACCACCCGTCTCACGAGGGAACGGGCCACGGCGGCCACGCCGGGATGTCGATGGACGCGATGGCCCGGGACATGCGCAACCGGTTCCTGGTGGCCGCGGTGCTGTCGGTGCCGATCCTGTTGTGGTCCCCGATCGGCCGCGAGGTGCTGGGGTTCACCGTCCCGGCGCCGTTCGGGTTGCGAGACGACGTGTTCTCGCTGCTGCTGAGCCTGCCGGTGATCGGCTACTCGTCGTGGATCTTCTTCGACGGCGCGTACCGGGCGTTGCGGGCGCGGACGCTGGACATGATGGTGCTGGTCGCGGTGGCGATCGGCGCCGGATGGCTCTACAGCGTCGGGGTGACCCTCGCCGGGGGCGGCGAGGTGTTCTACGAGGCCGCCGCGGTGCTGGCGGCGTTCGTGCTGCTCGGGCACTGGTTCGAGATGCGCGCCCGGGGCGGGGCCAACGACGCCATCCGCACCCTCCTGGAGCTGGCGCCGCCGGTGGCGGTGGTGCTGCGCGACGGCCACGAGGTGGAGGTCCCCACCGCCGACGTGGTGGTCGGGGACCTGTTGCTGATCCGGCCGGGGGCGAAGATCCCGGTGGACGGGGTGGTGGCCGAGGGCGTCTCCGAGGTCGACGAGTCGATGGTGACGGGGGAGAGCCTCCCGGTGTCCAAGGCCCCGGGCGCGGAGGTCATCGGGGCCTCGATCAACACCACCGGCACGCTGCGGGTGCGCGCCACCAAGGTCGGCGCGGACACCGCGCTGGCGCAGATCGTGGCGCTGGTGCAGGAGGCGCAGAACTCGAAGGCGCCCGGGCAGCGGCTGGCCGACCGGGCCGCGTTCTGGCTGGTGCTCGTCGCGCTGCTCGGCGGTGGCGCCACGTTCGCCGCGTGGGCCCTGTTCTCCGGGGAGCCGCTCACGGTGGCGTTGCTGTTCGCCATCACCGTCGTGGTGATCACGTGCCCGGATGCGCTCGGTCTCGCCACCCCGACCGCGATCATGGTGGGCACCGGGTTGGGCGCCAAACGGGGCGTGTTGTTCAAGAACGCCACCGCGCTGGAGACCGCGGCGCGGATCGACACCGTGGTGATGGACAAGACCGGGACCCTCACCAAGGGCACCCCCGAGGTCACCGACGTCGTCGTCGACGGGATGCCCGAGAACGAGCTGCTGGCTCTCGTCGCGGCGGTGGAGCGGGAGTCCGAACACCCGCTGGCCGCCGCGATCGTCCGGTACGCCGCCGAACGCGACGTCGACGCCGTGGCCCCGACCGGGTTCCGCAATGTCCCGGGGCACGGCGCCTCCGCCGACGTGGACGGGCGGCGCGTCGTCGTCGGCAACCGCAAGCTGATGGCCGTGGAGCAGGTCTCGTTCGGCCCGCTCGTGCAGCGGCGCGACGAGCTCGCCGCCACCGGCCGGACCGCCGTCCTGGTCGCCGTCGACGGGCGCGGGGCCGGGGTGATCGCGCTGGCCGACGCGCCGCGGGAGACCGCCGCGGCGGCGGTGGCGTCCCTGCACGAGTCCGGCGTCGAGGTGGTGATGTTGAGCGGCGACAACGAGGCCACCGCGCGGCGCATCGCCGGGCAGCTCGGCATCGACACCGTGATCGCCGACGTGCTCCCCGGCGACAAGGCCGCGAAGATCGCCGAGCTGCAGCGGGCCGGGAAGCGCGTGGCGATGGTCGGGGACGGGGTGAACGACGCACCCGCGCTGGCCCAGGCCGACCTCGGGATGGCCATCGGCGCCGGCACCGACGTCGCGATCGAGACCGCGGACGTCGTGCTCATGCGCTCCGACCCGCTGGACGTCCCCGTGGCGCTGCGGATCGGCCGCGGGACCCTGCGCAAGATGCGGCAGAACCTCGGATGGGCGATCGGCTACAACGCGGTGGCGCTCCCCATCGCCGCCGGTGTCTTCGAGCCGGCGTTCGGGCTGATGCTGCGCCCCGAGATCGCCGCGCTGTCGATGTCGGGATCGAGCCTGCTCGTCGCGGTCAACGCCCTGCTGCTCAAACGCCTGCCCCTGCCCGAGCCGGCAGAGCCCACCCCGACACCCGCCACCCCCGTCCTCCAGCCGGTCGGCCCGCGGTGACCACGCCCGACCGCCGCGGGGCCCCGACCTCCAGCTGACGTACGAATGGCACTCTCGTCCGATAGAGCGGTACGAAGGTGCCGTTCGTCCGATGGGTTCACCCTTCCGCCCCCAATGTGCCCTCGGTGGCGCCAGCGGGACCTCGCAACGATCATGCTCCGCCGCGGCCGCGATCAGGCGGTCCCAGCCGGGCTTCGCCCGTCCGGGGAGCCCTGGCCGAGTGCCGGCATCCCACCCAGCGCGGCGAGGGTGTGGCCGTTGACGTAGCCGGCCGCCTCCGAACAGAGGAAGACGACGGCGGCGGCGATCTCGTCGGCGCTCGCCAGGCGCTGCAGCGCGACGGACTTGCCTGCAGCCTCGAAGGCATCGCCGTAGGCCGCGGTGCCTTCGGTGCGGGTGGGTCCGGCGGCCACGGCGTTCACGCGGACGCCTGCGGGGCCGAACTCGGCGGCCCACACGCGGGTGAGCGACTCCAGCGCCGCCTTGGTGGCGCCGTAGATGCCGGTGCCCGTGCCGGGTGTGGTGGCCGCGCCGCTGCTGATGCTGACGATTGCGCCTCGGCCCCGCTGCGCCATGCCGGGAGTCAGGGCCTGCACCAGCAGGTAGGGCGCACGCAGGTTGACGTCGACGTGCGCGTCGAACGTGGCCTGGTCGGTGTCGGCGGTGCGGGCGAAGCGGAAGATCCCGGCGTTGTTGACGAGGATGTCGACGTCTCCTGCCCGCTCGGCCAGGCGGGTCACGTCGGCGGGGTCGCTCAGGTCGGCGGGCTCGAAGCGGGCGGTGCCGCCGAGGGCGGTGATGCGGGCGACGGTGCCGGCGGCCCGCTCGGCGTCGCGGCCGTGGACGATGACGTCGGCGCCGCGTTCGGCGAGAGCCAGGGCGGTGGCGCGGCCGATGCCGGCGGTGGCGCCGGTGACCAGGGCGGTGCGGTGGGCGAGGTCCGAGTTCATGGGTGTGTTCTCCGGGTCGGCGGCGCGTCTGCCGCCACGGTCCGGGAGCTCTCGCCTCGTCGCAAAGATCCTTGCCGCGGTGGCAAAGTGGACGCGTGGACGACGACACCGCGGCGACGATGGCTGCCGTGGGTCCCCGGCTCCGGGGTCTGCGGACCCACCGCGGCATCACGCTGACCGACCTCGCCGCGGCGACGGGCATCTCCATCAGCACGCTCTCGCGCCTGGAGTCCGGTCAGCGGCGCCCGACCCTGGAGCTGCTGCTGCCCCTGGCGCGTGAGCTGCGCGTCGCCGTCGACGAGCTGATCGGAGCGCCCCAGACCGGCGACCCGCGGCTGCACCTGAAGCCCGTCACCCGCAACGGCATGACCCTGCTGCCGCTGACCCGCCGTGCCGGGAGCATCCAGGCGTACAAATTGATCATCTCGCCGCGGCAGCGCCCCCGGGAGCCCGAACCGTCCAGCCACGAGGGCTACGAATGGCTGTACGTCCTCGACGGGCGCCTGCGCCTCGTGCTGGGCGACAACGACCTGACCATGGGGCCGGGCGAGGCGGCCGAGTTCGACACCCGCACCCCGCACTGGTTCGGCAACGCCGACGAGCACCCCGTGGAGGTGCTCACGCTCTTCGGCCGCCAGGGCGAGCGTGCCCATCTCCGCGCCGTCCCGGCTGCGCGCACGAGTTGAGCATTGCCACACGGCCGTCTGTTGTGTTTACGATGTGTGTAATCGTTTACATCTGACGGGGGCGCCATGGGAACGCGGAGGCGAGCGGCGAAGGTCGGAGTGGTCGAACTGGCCCAGGAACTGGGCGTGTCCACGGCCACCGTGTCCCGGGCGCTGAACGGCAGCCCGTCGGTGCGTCCGGAGCTCGCGCAGCGGATCCGTGATCACGCCGAGGCGCGGGGCTACGTGGCGAACCGGCTGGCCCGCGCGCTCTCGGCGAACGTGAGCCGCGCCTTCGTCGGATGCGTCATCCCGTACGTCGACACCCCGGCGTACTCCGCCGTCGTCGCCGAGTGCGCGCGCCTGCTCTCGGCCGATGGCACGCAGATGATCCTGACCATCACCGAGAACGACCCGGAGCGAGAGCTTCAGCAGCTCAAGGAGCTGGTGGCGAGCCGGGTGGCAGGCATGATCATCGCTCCGAGCACCCACATCCTCGACGCGAGCAAGCAGCTCCTGTCCGCGCTGCCGGTGGTCGAGTTCCACCGCGCGTGCGGGATCGACGCGCCGGGCGTCTTCAGCGCCGACGAGCACGCGATGGCCGAGGCCGTGCTGCACCTCGCCGCGCTCGGGCACACGAGGATCGGCTACCTCGGCACCACGGAGAAGCTGTCGAACGGGCCGGTGCGGCTGCGTGGGCTCCGCCGCGGCGTGGAGCTGGCCGGGCTCGACCTGGACGGGTTGCCGATGCGGCTGCTCGAGCCCACGAAGAGCAACGGTCAGCGCGGCGCGGCGGAGCTGCTCGACCTCGACCGGCCTCCCACCGCCCTGATCGTCGGGGGCGGGGCGTTGTCGATCGGCGCTGCGCAGGAGGTGCGCGAGCGCCGGATCCAGGTGCCCTCCGAGCTGTCGCTGGTGGTCTACGGCGACCCGAGCTGGTTCGCGCTGAGCGACCCACCCCTGAGCCGGATCACCGTCTCCTACGAGGACCTCGCCCGCCGGGCGGCGCGGCTGCTGATCAGCCGGCTGGAGGGTCGGCAGTCGACGCGGGCCGGGGACGGGGCCGGCGCCGATGACGTGCAGCTCGTGCCCGCCGAGCTCCACATCGGTGGGTCGACCGCGCCCCTGGCGGCGCGGCAGGGCTGACCGTTCAGGGCCGGTCCGACGAGGTGAGGGTGTGGAAGCGGCGGCGGAAGTAGACCGCCGGCTCGGCGTCTCCCAGACGGGTGTGCTCCACCCGCCCGAGCAGGATCGTGTGATCACCGCCGTCGAGCCGCTGGTGCGCGGTGCAGTCGAGCGTCACGCAGGCATTGCCGAGCACCGGAAGGCCGTGCTCGTCGGCGCGGAAACCCGCCGCGGCGAACTTGTCGGCACCACGGGTGGCGAACCGGAGTGCGAGGTCGGCGTGCTCGGGCCGGATCACGTGCACGACCCAGCGAGGTGCGCGGGTGAACACGGGGTGGCACTCGGCCGTGCGGGCGAGGCAGACGAGCACCAGGGGCGGGTCCATCGAGACCGAGCAGAACGACGTCGCGGTGAACCCCCACCACCGGCCTTCGTCGTCCACCGTGGTCACGATCGTGATCCCGCTCGGGAACGCGGCCATCGCGTCCTTGAACAGCGCTGCGGTCATGACGAGCTCGCGCTCACGGGGGCCGTCCCGAGGGCGTGGCCCAGGCGGCGGCTCTTGGTGGCGAGGTAGGCGACGTTGTCCGGGTTCGGGGCCGTGACCAGCGGAATCCGGGCGGAGATCCGCACGCCGTGGCCGGCGAGGCCCCGGTACTTGGCCGGGTTGTTGGTCAGGAGCGCGATGTCGCGGACGCCGAGGTCGCGCAGGATCTGCGCCCCGATGCCGTACTCGCGGCTGTCGACGGGGAGGCCCTGGGCGAGGTTGGCATCGACGGTGTCGAGTCCGTCGTCCTGGAGCGTGTACGCGTGCAGCTTGTGGGACAGGCCGATCCCACGGCCCTCGTGGCCACGCAGGTAGACGATCACGCCGCGCCCGGCCTCGCCGATCTGGCGCACGGCCAGCTCGAGCTGGTCGCCGCAGTCACAGCGCCGGGACCCGAAGACGTCACCCGTGAGGCACTCGGAGTGCACCCGCACGAGCACCGGCGACCTTTCGCTTCCTGGCCTCCGCTCCTGGTCGACGTCGCCGAGGACGAGCGCGACGTGCTCCTGCCCGTCGATGGTGGTGCGGTAGGTGATCGCGGTGAACTCGCCGTGCGCGCTGGGGACGCGGCCGGACGCCTCGCGGCGCACGAGGGTCTCGGTGAGGCGCCGGTAGCGGACGAGTTCGGCGACCGTGACCGAGACGAGCCGGTGTTCGGCGGCGAACGCGGCCAGGTCGGCCCGACGGGCCATGCTCCCGTCGTCCTTCGTGACCTCGGCGAGGACACCGACCGGTTCGAGCCCGGCCAGCCGGCAGAGGTCCACGGCGCTCTCGGTGTGGCCCGCGCGGCGCAGCACCCCGCCGTCGCGTGCGACGAGCGGGAACACGTGTCCGGGGCGGGACAGCTGGTCGGGCCGGGTGCGCGGATCGGCCAGAGCGTTGATCGTCGATGCGCGATCGCTCGCGGACACGCCGGTGCTCGTCGCGCCCTTGAGGTCGACCGACACCGTGAAGGCGGTGCCGTGCGGGTCGTCGGCCTCGTGGACCATGGGTGGGAGACGGAGCTCGCCGGCCCGGCGCGCCTCCATGGCCACGCAGATCAGCCCGCTCGTGTGGCGGATCATGAACGCCAGCGCCGCCTCGTCCGCGTGCTGTGCCGCGACGACGAGATCACCTTCGTTCTCCCGGTCCTCGTCGTCGATCACGAGGACCATGCGCCCCCGGCGCAGCTCCTCGAGGGCTGTCTCGACCGGAACCCGCGCGGGGTCGGCCGGCTCGTGTCGGTTCGTCAACGGATCGCCCTCCTGCGCGCCGGCCGGGCCGGGCACGGGGAATGAAAAGAATTGCACATGGTCTTGTAAACGTTTGCACGTGCAGTTCTCAATGGAACAAGACCTGCGCGGATCCGTCAAGTCACGGGCGGGATTCAGGTCATCTCTTGACGGGTCGGCGGGTCGTGGTGTTGCATGGAGTGACGTCCATGTAAGCCTTTACATCCGCACGGGGAAAATGTTTCCGTGCGGCGCTGCGAGGCGGGAAGGACATTCATGCCGGAACAGGCTCTCACCGGGATCAGGGTGCTGGACGCCGCGACGCTCGCGGCAGGCCCGCTGGTCGCCACCTGGCTCGGTGAGTTCGGAGCCGAGGTGATCAAGGTCGAGCAACCCGACGGCGGGGATCCGCTGCGGCAGTGGGGCGCCCAGAAGGACGGCGTCGGATTGATGTGGAAAAGCCTCGGCCGCAACAAGAAGTCGGTCACGTTGAACCTGCGTACCGAGACCGGTCGGGAAATGCTGCGGGAGCTGGCGGCACGCGCAGATGTGCTGGTCATGAATCTGCGGCCGTCCACCATGGAGCGTTGGGGGCTGGACTATCCGAGTCTTTCCGCGGACAACCCCGGGCTCGTGATGGTGCACGTCACCGGATTCGGGGCGGGTGGCCCGAAGAGCGACCGGCCGGGCTTCGGCACGCTGGGCGAGGCGATGAGCGGGTTCGCGCACATCACCGGCCATCCGGACGGGCCGCCGACGCTGCCGTCGTTCATGCTCGCGGACGGCGTGGCGGCGCTGAACGCGACGTACGCGGTGATGATGGCGCTGTACCACCGGGACGTGCGTTCCGGCGCCGGCCAGCTGATCGACATCAACCTGATCGAGCCGCTGGCGCGGCTCATCGAGCAACCGGTCCTCACCTACGACCAGCTGGGCACCGTCACCGGGCGCACGGGGAACCGGTGGGACATCAGCGCGCCGCGCAACACGTACCGCACCAAGGACGGGCACTGGCTGGCGATGTCCGGCAGCGCCCCGACCGTCGCGATGCGCGCGCTGCGCGCCGTCGGCCGGCCGGAACTCACCGAGGACCCGCGGTTCGCCGAGGCCCAGCAGCGGCTGCGCAACGCCGCGGAGATCGACGCGATCATGGCCGCGTGGATCGGGGAGCGCACGCTCGCCGACGCGATGGCGGTGTTCGAGCAGGCCGAGGTGGCCGCGGCCCCGGTCTACGACGCGGAGCAACTGCTGGCCGATCCCCAGCTGCAGGCCCGCGGTGTCCACCCCAGCGTCGCCGACTCCGAGCTCGGCGCGATGCGGGTGCAGGCACCGGTGCCCCGGCTCTCGGCCACACCGGGCCGCGTGGAGCACCTCGGGCCCGCCCTCGGGGAGCACAACGACGAGATCTACGGCGGCCTGCTGGGGCTCGACGACGGCCGGCGCAGGCAACTGCACGAGGACGGGGTGATCTGATGGCGCTGCGAGCGCGCCGATCCGAGCTCGCGACGCCCGCGAGCAACGAGTGGATGTTCGCCAAGGCCGCGGCCTCGGGGGCCGACCTGGTCTTCCTCGACCTCGAGGACGCCTGCGCCCCCGCCGAACGCGAGTCCGCGCGCGGCAAGGCGGCCGCCGCACTGCGTGATCTGGACTGGGGCCGCACCACGCGGGCGATCCGGATGAACGGCGTGGACACCCGCTGGGCGCACGGCGACGTCATCGAGGTCGTCACCGGCGCCCGCGAGGCCCTCGACGTGATCATCGTGCCGAAGGTGCGCCGGGCCAGGGACGTGTGGTGGGTGGACGTGCTGCTCACCCAGCTCGAGGACACCCTCGGCCTGACGAAGCGGATCGGCCTGGAAGTACTCATCGAGGAGGTCGAAGGCCTGCAGAACGTCGACGAGATCGCGCGGGCCAGCGACCGCCTCGAAGCGGTCATCTTCGGGGTCGGGGACTTCTCCGCGTCACAGGGTGCCCGCGTCGACACCAACTTCGACCCGGTCGTCGCCTACCCGGGCGACATGTGGCACTACGCGCGAGCCCGCGTGGTCGTGGCGGCCCGCGCCGCCGGGATCGACGCCGTCGACGCCCCCTTCCCCAACTTCCGGGACCCCGACGCCTATCGCACGGCCTGCGACCGCGCCGGCGCCATGGGCTACACCGGCAAGTGGGCCATCCACCCCAGCCAGGTCGACATCGCGAACACCGCCTTCGCCCCCACGCCCGAGGAGATCGCCCACGCCGAGGACGTCGTCGCCGCCTACCGCGCCGCCGAGGCCGGTGGACGCGGCGCCACCAGCGTGAACGGGATGCTCGTCGACGCCGCTCACCTGCGTCACGCCGACACCGTCACGCGCATCGCAGCGCTCATCGGCGCGTCGGGCGAGACCGCGGAGAGGACCGAACGATGACCACCGTGCAGCAGCGTCAGATGACGCTCGTCGGCTTCATGCAGGCCGGGAACGTCACCGTCTACTCCGGCTCGTGGCGCTATCCGTCGGCCGACCTGTCGTTCCTGTCCATGGACTACTACCAGCACATCGCGCGCACCCTGGAGCAGGGCAGGTTCGACTGCGTCTTCTTCGACGACCGGCTCGCGATGCCCGGTGTGTACCGCAACTCGGTCGCCGACGCGGTGCGCTACGGCGCGCGGCCGGTCAAGCTCGACCTCACCGCGGTGCTCGGCGGGATCATCGGCGCCACCAGCCGGATCGGGGTCGGCGCCACCTACTCCACCACCTACTACGAGCCCTTCCACGTGGCCCGCACCTTCGCCACCCTCGACCACCTCTCCGGCGGGCGCGCTGCATGGAACGTCGTCACCTCGGTGAACGACTCGGAGGCTCAGAACTTCGGGGTCGAGAACCACCTCGGCCACGACGAGCGCTACGACCGCGCCCACGAGTTCCTCGAGGCCGTCACGGCCCTGTGGGACTCCTGGGGCGACGACGCTCTGATCATGGACCGCGAGAGCGGGGAGTTCGCCGACCCGAGCCAGGTCCGCGAGATCGGCCACGCGGGCAAGTGGTTCCGCGTGCGGGGCCCGCTCACCGTCCCGCGGTCGCCCCAGGGCAGGCCGGCCATCCTGCAGGCAGGTTCGTCGGGGCGCGGACGCGAGTTCGCCTCCGAGTGGGCGGACATGATCTTCACGGCGGATCCGGGGCTCGCGGTGGCCCAGCAGCACTACCGCGACCAGAAGGACCGCATCGCCGCGGCGGGCCGCAACCCCGACGAGGTCAAGATCCTCCCGATGGCCTACGCCGTGGTCGGTGAGACCCAGGCGATCGCCGAGGAGAAGGAACGCCTGTTCCTCGAGGCCTACGTCCACCCCCTCGCCTCGCTGGCGCTGCTGTCCGAGGTGCTCAACTACGACTTCTCCCGCCACGACCTCGACGACCCGGTCACCGAGGAGATGATGGGCGCCAGCTCCGGCATCCGCGGTCTGGCCGAGGGGGTGCGCCGGCACCTCGACCGCGAGGTCACCGTGCGCGATCTCGCGGCGCACCGCGCCACGCTGCTGCAAGGCCCCCGGTTCATCGGCACCCCGGAGCGGGTGGCCGACCAGATGCAGGAGTGGTTCGAGGCCCGCGGGTGCGACGGCTTCGTCCTCGCCGCCACCCACCTGCCCGGTGCGTTCGAGGAGTTCGTCCGCATGGTCGTGCCGGTCCTGCAGGAGCGCGGCCTGTTCCGGCGCGACTACACGGGCCGGACCCTGCGCGACCACCTCGGCATCCCCCGACCCGGGCGGTCGTGACACACGCCGCTTCCGCCTGCTGATCCGGCCGGCTGGACACCGTCGTTCAGAACCAACCGTGAGGTGCAGCTCCCGATGACCCTGCAGATCGTCGCGCTCGTCGTCCTCGCCGGGGCCTTCGTCCTCGGCACCGCCCGTCCCATCAACCTCGGTGCGATCGCCCTCGCCGCGACGTTCGTCATCGGCATCCTCGTGGCAGGCCTGTCCTCCGACGACGCCGTCAGCGGCTTCCCCGTGGACCTGATGCTGATCCTGGTCGGCGTCACGTACCTGTTCAACGTCGCCCGCGCCAACGGCACGATCGACTGGTTGATCGCGAGCGCGATCCAGATGATCGGTGGGCGCACCGTGCTCATCCCCTGGATCATGTTCGCGCTCACGGCGCTCCTGTCCGCGATCGGAGCCGTCTTCTCCCCGCCGATCGTCGCTCCGATCGCGCTCGCGTTCGCGGCCAGGCACCGGATCCCGCAACCGATGATGGGGATCCTGGTCGTGCACGGCGCGGCGGCCGGGTCGCTGTCGCCGATCAGCGTCTACGGGGTCACCGTCGCCGGGGTCCTGAACAAGAGCGGCCTGCCCAGCGATCCGTGGGGCCTGTTCGCCCTCGCGTTCACGGCGAGCCTGCTCCCCGCGATCGCGGTCTTCGTCGTCTACGGCGGCCTGCGCCTGCGCAGGGTGGAGCAGGGGAGCGGGGAGGACGGCGGCGAGCTCCCGCCGCCGTCGGGTGGCACGGCGACCGCGACGGCCACGGCGATCGTCGCCAAGCCGGCCCTGAACGTCGACATCGTCCTGACCTCGCTCGCCATCGCGGGCATGTTCGTCGGCGCGATCATGGACCTCGACGTCGGCCTGCTCGCCATCACCCTCGCCACCCTGCTCGCGCTGCACCGGCACGAGCCGCACGCCGCCGCCCTCCGCAACGTCCCCTGGACCCTGGTTCTCCTGGTCGGCGGAACGATCACGTATGTGGGCGTGCTCGAGCAGATCGGCGCGATCGAGCTGCTCGGCAACAGCGCGCTCGCCATCGGTGCCCCGGTGGCCACGGTCCTGCTCCTCGCGTACGTGGCCGGGATCGTGTCGGCGTTCGCCAGCTCCGCGGGCACGATCGCCGCGCTCACCCCGCTGGCGGTGCCACTGCTGGAGAACTCGACCCTGTCGGTGCTCCCCGTCGTCGCCGTGATCGCCATCGCGGCGTCGATCGTCGACGTCAGCCCGTTCTCCGGCAACGGCGCCGCCGTGATCGCGAACGCTACGGAGGACGCGCGCGAACGCGTCTACCGCACACAGCTGGTGTACGGCGGTGGGGTGGTGCTGCTCGCGCCCGTGCTGCTCTGGCTCGCGGTGGTGCTTCCCAGTACGGGGTGAGCCGGGGCGGTCATCGTCGTCGAGCGCGGGGCCCACCTGTGACGATCAGCCGTCGTGTCCAGAGCCACCGATGTTGTCGTCCTGTCGCACCGAGACCGGCCGATTCCGCCGCAGCCCGTCACAACCGGACAGGTCGTGCTGCATCGTGGAGGCTACGGCCTGCGTCCCGGAGTGCGGGCATGATCACGGGTTTGGCGCATTCTCGGGCGAAATCGACCCGGGAATGCGCCAACTCCCCGATCATGGGCCTGGCAATGGCCAATTTGGTGGTCCGGGGCGTCGATCAAGGGGAAATGGTCGCTAGATGATCTTCAGGAGCGACCATCGCCCCTTGATCGCCGTGGAGCCCCGGCCTTCGACTGTCGTTCCAGGAGAGACAGCCTCCTGGTGGCGCTGCGCGTTGCTGGCGTCGGTGGAGTCGCCGGCCCAGCGGCGAGCGTCACGCGACGGAATGGGTGGACAGCGCCACTCCGGCGGCGGCGTAGTAGGTGTGGCTGAACTCGCACGACGTGCCGGATCTGTCGATCAGGAGCCGCTCCTTGAGCAGCAGGAGGGTCGAGGGCGGCACGTGGAGCAGTCGCCCGGTGCGTTCGTGCGCGCGCACCGCGTGCACGGTCGTCTCGATCCGTTCCACCTCGGATCCGTGGGCCTGGGCGAAGAGCTCGTCGAAATCGGCGGAAGAGTCGCAGCTCAGCGGCCGGGTGGGAACGCCTGCGCGGGAGTAGCGCAGGTACACGAGGAACGGGTGTCCGTCGCGGTACACCCGGTACTCGCCGACCCTGATCGCCGGTTCGTCCGTGCGCAGGATGCGGGCGAGGAACGGCGGGGTCGGCACCGTGGCCACGGAGAGTCGTTCCGCCCGGTACCGCCCGGTCTCCGCGGGGTCCCAGCCGATCCCGTTGTCCAGGGTGAGATCGGCGATCGTCCGCTCCACCATCGTCCCCGTCCGCCGGTTGCGCCGCACCAGACCCTCCTTGGCGAGCGCGGCGAGCCCGCGGCGCATCGAGTTGCGGCTGACACCGAAGCGCGTTGCCAGCTCCTGCTCGTCGAGCCGGGCTCGGACGGGCAGGAGGCCACTGCGCAGTGCGGCCCGGAGCTCGCCGTGAACGGATGTCGCGGACTGTCGGAGGGGGAGCTCCGCTGAATCGGCCTCGGTGCGGGCTCGGGGGACGACCACCCGCGCCGGCATCGGACGGGACGTGTGATCACGGCGGGTTCGGGTGCTGAGCGCAATCCGCGCGGCGAGGTAGTGGGAAACGCTGTACTCGCGGGGGACGCCGTCCGCGCTCCACAACACCCGGGACTTCACGAGCAGCGCGGTGCCGATCGGCACCCGGAGCTGAGCGGCGACCTTCTCGTCCGCCTCCACCGCCTCCACCCAGCAACTCACCGCGCCCAGCCTGCTGCCGTAGGCGTGGGTGAACGCCTCGTCGAAGTGGGTGTCCGACGAGGTGAGCGCCAAAGCGCGCTCGGCGCCGTCCGCCAGGCTGAACCGGGTGTAGAGCATCGTCGGCTCGCCGCGCCGAACCAGCACGAGTTCCGTGAGATGGACCAGCGGCCCGTCGTCCGCCAGGTACCGGCGGGTGAGCGGGGTGGCGGCGACCCAGCGTCGTTCCAGGACCTCGCAGTGGTACGACTCCGCGCCCGTGGTCCGCCAGCCGACTCCGTTGTCGATGTCCACGTCAGTGATGTCCGAGCGGACGACGGTCCCCGCGCGTGGTGACCGCGAGACGATCCCCTCGTCCGCCAGGAGGGTGAGCGCGGCGCGCACGGCGTTGCGGCTCACCGAGAACCGATTGACCAGCGTGGACTCGTCCAGCCGATCGTCCGCCTCGATCAGGCCGGTGCGGAGGCTGGAGCGCAGGGCGCCGTGGGCGCTGGTCACCGACCGCAGCCGCACCCGGTGATCCCGGAGGGCGCGCTCACGCGTCACGCGGCGGTACTCGAGTTCGTCCTGCGCGGCGTGCATAGGTCCTCCAGCCTGACCCGACGGGATGCTCGACGGGCCGCCGCACTGCGGCACGCACAGATCGTTGAACGAGCAGGTGCCGCCCCCGTCACCGGTTCGTAACGACCTAGTTGCGCCGGTCGGGTCGAGCTGCGCAGGCGGCAGCGAGAATCGGTGGAAAACGGCGTGCGCCGGCCGCCAGGAATGGTTCCGGCCGACTGGGGTGGCTCGCTCATGCCGGCTCTCGGGCGGCGATCCGCGCATCCCAGATTGGTCCGCGCATGCCTGCTGAGCTGTGCTTTCGTCGCCGTGCTGGGGTGCGGCGCGCCCACTGGGCATCGGCGTAATTCCGGCTTAACCCCAGGTGTCACGCCCTCGCAATACAGCTTCCATACGGTTCTCGTCGTCCCTTCAAACGCCGACGAAGATCCGGTGATGACCGTATGAGTTCATCCCCATTCCACCTGGGATGGTTCTATTCCAAGGGCTTCGGCCCGAAGGCCTGGAAGCACGGATGGGCCGGTCCGCGAGCGGCGGTGGCGCGGTTCACGAAGCCGGACGTCGCCGTCGATCTGGCGCGGGCGATGGAGCGCGCTCGCTTCGACTACCTGATGATCGAGGACTCGTCGAACGTCCCGTACACCTACCAGGGCTCGCACAACGCATACCTTCAGCACTCGGTCGACACCCCGAAGCTCGACCCGATGGTGCTGGCCCCGTTCCTGGTGCAGGCGACCGAGAAGCTCGGCGTCGTCGTCACGTGCTCGACCACCGAGTACCACCCGTTCATGTTGGCCCGCGCGATGAACGCGCTCGACCACGTCTCCGACGGTCGGGCCGGGTGGAACGTGGTCACCGGGTCGAACGACGGCGGGGCCCAGAACTACGGCCGGGACCGGCAGTACCCCCACGACGAGCGCTACGACCGGGCGGACGAGTTCCTCGAGGTCGCGCACGGGCTCTGGCGCAGCTGGGACGACGACGCCGTGGTCCTGGACCTGGAGAAGGGCGTGTTCGCCGACGGCGACAAGGTCCACCCGCTCAACCACGAGGGCACCTACTACCGTTCCCGCGGCCCGCTGTCGGCGCCGCGGTCGCCGCAGGGCGCACCGGTGATCTGCCAGGCCGGCGGGTCCGGGCGTGGCCGGGCCTTCGCCTCCCGCTGGGCTGAGACGATCATCTGCTCGGCCCGCGGCGTCGACGCCATGAAGGCCTACCGCGAGGACGTCCGCGCGCAGGCCGCCGCCGCCGGTCGCGACCCGGACTCGATCAAAGTCCTGTTCCTGGTCTCGCCGATCGTCGACGAGACGCCGGAGGCGGCACAGGAACGCAGGCAGGCGCGCTACGACTTCGCGGAGAGCGAGGTCGAGTTCGGGCTCGCCGCGCTGTCGCGCGCCTCGGGGATCGACTTCTCGCAGTTCGCGCTCGACGAGCCGCTCCCCGCCCTGAAGTCCAACGGACACCAGTCCAGCGTCGCGCAGATGGAGGGCAAGGTCCTCCGGGACGTGCTGCGTTACCAGCGCCACCTCGAGTGCGTCCCGCTGACCGGCACGGCCTCGAGCGTCGCCGCCGAGATGCGGGAGCTCATGGCGGAGGTCGGCGGGGACGGGTTCCTGCTCAACGAGAGCTACTTCTCCCGGCGGTACGTCACCGAGATCTGCGACGGACTGGTGCCCGAGCTCCAGCGGCTGGGTCTGACCCGGACCGAGTACGAGTTCGACACCTTCCGCGAGAACCTCCTGGCCTTCTAGAGGGACCCGAGATGAGCGCACGACCTTTCCACCTGGGCTGGTTCTACTCCAAGGGTTTCGGCCCGAAGGCCTGGAAGCACGAATGGGCCGGTCCCCGGTCCGCGGTGGCGCGGTTCACCAAGCCGGACACCGCCGTCGACCTGGCCCGGGCGATGGAGCGGGCCTGCTTCGACTACTTCATGATCGAGGACTCGTCGAACGTCCCGTACACCTACCAGGGCTCACACAACGCATACCTGAAGCACTCGGTCGACACCCCCAAGCTCGACCCGACCGTGCTCGCGCCCTACCTCATCGCCGCCACCGAGAAGCTCGGAATCGTCGTGACGTGCTCTACGACCGAGTACCACCCGTTCATGCTCGCCCGGAAGATGAACGCGCTCGACCACGTCTCCGACGGCCGGATCGGGTGGAACGTGGTCACCGGGTCGAACGACGGTGGCGCGCAGAACTACGGCCGGGACCGGCAGTACCCCCACGACGAGCGCTACGACCGGGCGGACGAGTTCCTCGAGGTCGTGCACGGCCTCTGGACCGGGTGGGACGAGGACGCGCTGGTCCTGGACCTGGAGAAGGGCGTCTTCGCGGACGGGAACAAGGTCCACCCGCTCAACCACGAGGGCACCTACTACCGCTCGCGCGGCCCGCTGTCGTCCCCGCGGTCGCCGCAGGGCGCCCCGGTGATCTGCCAGGCCGGTGGGTCGGGGCGCGGGCAGGCGTTCGCGGGCCGCTGGGCGGAGACGATCATCGCCTCCGCCTCCACCCCGGAGAAGATGAAGGCCTACCGGGACAACGTCCGCGCCATCGCCTCGGCGCACGGCCGCGACCCGGACCACATCAAGATCCTCTTCCTCGTCTCGCCGACCGTCGACGAGACCCAGGAGCGTGCCGAGGACCGCTACCGGCGCAGCGTGGAGATCGACCAGAACGAGATCGAGTACCAGCTCGCGTCGCTCTCCCGGCAGTCCGGGATCGACTTCTCGCAGTTCGCGCTCGACGAGCCGCTGCCCGAGAGGCTCGTGAGCAACGGGCACCAGTCGATGGTCGCCCAGTGGCAGGGCCGGGTTCTCGGCGACGTCATCCGCGGCAACCCGCTCAACTCGGGCTCCGGCGCGTTCGTCGGCACCCCGGACCGCGTCGCCGCGCACATGGACGAGGTGGTGCAGGAGGTCGGCGGGGACGGGTTCCTCCTGGTCAACAGTTACTTCTCGCGCCGGTACGTCACCGAGATCTGTGACGGCCTCGTGCCCGAGCTCCAGCGCCGCGGGCTCACCCGCACCGCGTACGAGCACGACCGGTTCCGCGACAACCTGCTCGCGTTCTAGGGGGTCACACGATGATCGTCACCGCTCAGCTGGCCCTCGGGCCGGACAGCACCCTCCCCGCCGTCGAGGGCGCGGCACGCGGTCTCGAGGCCGCGGGCGTCGCCGCGGTCTGCGTGCTCGACGCCGCCGACACCGGCGCGGTGAGCCCGTTCGAGTCGACCACCCTGTGCGGGCGGCTGGCCTCGACCACGTCGGAGATCGGGCTGGTCGCCGCCGGCTCCGCGCTCTACGGCTTCCCCTACCACCTCGCCCGGCGACTGGCGACCGTCGACCACTTCTCGGACGGCCGCTCCGGCTGGATGTTGCGGACCGGGACCGCTACCTCGGAGGTGTCGGCCTACGACTGGCGCTCCACCCTCGGGCGCACGGCGGAGCTGCATCGCGCCGCCGAGTACACCGAGATCGCCCTCGAGCTCTGGAACTCGTGGGAGGACGGCGCCCAGTACCCGGACAAGGCGACCGGGGACTACAAGGACGACTCCCGGATCCACGCGATCGCCTACCGATCGCTGGCCTTCCGGGTCGAGGGTCCGCTGGACGTCCCACCGTCGCCGCAGCGGCGTCCGGTGTTGCTCGCCGAGGTCGGCACGGCCGAGGAGGCGGCGTACCTCGCCCCGGTGGTGGACGTCGCGCTGGTCCCGGACGCGGCACTCGCCGCGGCCGTGCAGGAGGGGGACCCGACCACGCTCGTCCTGCTCGTCCTGCCCGCGGACACCCCGGCCGCGGAGGCCTCGCGGCGCTGCCTCGACGCGGACGCCGCCGGCGTCTCGCTCGAGTGCTCGACCGACACCGCCGACGCCGCGGCCGCGTTGGCCGCCGCGTTCGGTGCCACCCGCGGACCGGGCGGCACGCTCGCCGCCGCGCTCGGCCTCGCCGAGACCCTGACCCACGGAGGACGCGCCGCATGACGCGCATGCACCCCACGAAGCACCCCGAGATGCACCCCAAGATGCACCTCAGCCTCAACCTCACCGAGTACGGCCGCCACTCCGGCGGTTGGCGGCACGCCGCCAGCGACGTCAGCCGGATCCCGAACCTCGCGGCCTACCGGCACGCGGTGCGGACGGCGGAGCGCGGGCTGTTCGACCAGGCCTTCATCGCGGACACCCCGGTGCACAGCTGGGGCCGTTCCAGTGCCACCACCACCCGCATCGACCCGCTGGAGATCGCGGCGGCGCTGTCGACCGAGACCGAGCACATCGCGATCATCGCGACGCTCTCCACCAGCTACAACGAGCCCTTCGACGTCGCCCGCCGAGCGGCGTCGGTCGACGCGATCACCGGCGGCCGGCTCGGGATCAACTACGTCGCCTCGACCGGCGACGCGACGGCCCGCAACTTCCACCGGGCCCGTCAGCTCCCGCACGACCAGCGCTACGCGCGGTCCAACGAGTTCATCGAGGTCGCCACGAAGCTGTGGGCGAACGCCCCGACGGCCGGCCGGTCCGGCTCCCGCGTCGAGCACCACGGCCGCTTCTTCGACGTGGATGCCTGCCTGGACGTCCGGCAGCCGATGCACGGCAGACCGCTGATCGTCCAGGCCGGCTCCTCGGCGGAGGGCCGCGACCTGGCTGCCCGCTGGGCCGACGCGATCTACGCGGGCGGGTCCACCCTGGAGCGGGCCCAGGAGTACTACCAGGACATCAAGGCCCGCGCGGTCGCCTACGGCCGGGACCCGGACAGCATCAAGGTGCTGCTCGGCATCGCCCCGTTCCTCGGCGACACCGCCGAGGAGGCGGCCGAACTGCAGGCCGTGCTGGACGCCAACCACGCCGAGGGCGCGGACCTCGTCGGGCACCTGTCCGGCCTGCTCGAGTACGACCTGCGCGCGCACGACCCGGAGGGCCCGCTGCCGTTCGACCTGCTGCCGGCGGTGAAGTCCGCGAGCGTCAGCCAGGCCACCCTGTTCACCCGCATGGCCCGTGAGGAGAGCCTGACGATCGCGGAGACCGCCTACCGCTCCTACGTCGGTGGGCTGGCGAACATGCAGTTCGTCGCCACCGGGACGCCCGTGCACGTGGCGGACGTGATGGAGGAGTGGTTCCGCGCGGGCACTTGCGACGGCTACTCCATCGTCGCGCCGATCCTGCCGCAGACCGTCGACGCGTTCGTGGACGGCGTGGTGCCGATCCTGCAGCAGCGCGGCCTGTTCCGGACCGCCTACGAAGGCAGCACCATCACCTCCCACTTCGGCCTCTCCGCGCTGGATCCCCGCGTCCCGGCGGCGGTGGCGTGATGGCGGGCCGCACGCAGGACGTCGCGCCCTTCCACCTGGCCTGGTTCACCTCGTTCACCGCCCCGGCGTGGCGCTCGACGTTCGGCGGGGACACCGGTACCGAGTGGATGACCGGCGAGTACTACGTGTCGATGGCCCGCCAGCTGGAGCGCGCGGGCTTCGACTTCATGATGTTCGAGGACTCCACGATGGTGTCCGAGGCGCTCGGCGGCACCATGGAGCAGGACCTCAAGCACAGCCTGCACTCGCCGAAGCTGGACCCGTTCCCGCTGCTCCCGCTGCTGGCCGGGGCCACGAAGCACATGGGCTTCATCGCCACCGGGTCCACGTCGTTCTACTCGCCGTTCATCCTGGCGCGCGTCATGGCCACCATGGACCACCTCACGGCGGGCCGGATCGGCTGGAACATCGTCACCTCGTCCGAGGACGTCGCGGCGCAGAACTACGGCATGGAGGCGCTGCCCCCGCACGACGAGCGCTACGACCGCGCCGAGGAGTTCGTGCAGGTCGTCAAGGCGCTCTGGGATTCCTGGGAGCCGGGCGCGATCGTGATGGACCGGGAGACCGGGCACTACGCCGACCACACCAAGGTCCACCGGATCGACTACCGCGGGAAGTACCACTCCTCACGGGGCCCGCTGAACATGCCGGCTGGCCCGCAGGGACATCCGGTGCTCTGCCAGGCCGGCGGCTCGCCGAAGGGCCGGGACTTCGCCGCGAAGCACGCCAACGTGATCGTGGCGACCAACCCGAACGTCGAGAAGATGGCCGCGTACCGGGCGGACATCCGGGAGCGGGCGGCCCGGCACGGCCGCGACCCGGACGACGTCAAGGTGCTGTTCCACGCCGCGCCGGTCGTCGCGGAGACCACGGAGGAGGCCCAGGCCGCCTACCACCGGATCTTCGGGATGGACGACCCGCTGCAGATCGAGCAGACCCTGGCCATGACCGCGGCCGTCACGGAGATCGACTTCTTCAAGTACGACCTCGACGCGCCCATGCCGCAGGACCTCACGACCAACGGCCACCAGTCCGTGCTGGACGACTTCATGAAGCGCAACGAGGGCAGGACCCTGCGGGAGTCGCTGGGCGAGCGCCTCCGGCTCGGCCCGCTGCTCGTCGGGACGGTGTCCGAGGTGGCGGACCAGATGGAGGACGTCGTCGCCCGCACCGGCGGCGACGGCTTCCTGATCCGGGCGGAGACGGGGTTGTCCCACACCCGGCGCTACATCGACGAGATCTGCTCCGGCCTGGCCCCCGAGCTGCGCCGCCGCGGGCTGATCCGCAGCGACTACCCGAACCCCCTGTTCAAGGACAACCTGCTCCAGTTCTAGGAGAGAAGAACGTGACTGCCAACCCCTTCCACCTCGCCTGGTTCGGTGCGGGTGGCTTCGGTGTGAAGTCCTGGAACAAGACCTGGTCGGGGCGCGGCGCGGTGGACTGGGCGAGTCCGCAGCTGTGGGTCGACATCGCACAGGCCCTGGAGCGGGCGCGTTTCGACTACATCATCATCGAGGACTCGTCCTACGTCCCGGACGCCTACGGGTCCAGCTCGAAGGCGTACCTGTCCAGCGCCACCGCCACACCCAAGATGGACCCGACGGTGCTGGCGCCGATCATGGCGCACCTCACCAGCCGGATCGGCATCGTGCCGACGCTGTCGGTCACCGAGTACCACCCGTACATGCTGGCCCGGAAGATCAACACTCTGGACCACATGTCGCAGGGCCGCACCGGCTGGAACATCGTCACCTCCTCCAGCCACCGGGCCGCGCAGAACTACGGCAAGGACCTGCTGGAGGAGCACGACCTGCGCTACGACATCGCGGACGAGTTCTTCGACGTCAGCTGCCGGTTGTGGGAGTCGTGGGAGCCGGACGCGGTCACCCTGGACGAGCAGAACGGGGTGTGGGCCGACTACGAGAAGGTCCACACGATCGACTTCGAGGGCAAGTTCTTCAAGGTCCGCGGCCCGCTCAACGCGCCGCAGTCCCCGCAGGGCCGGCCGGTCTTCACCCAGGCAGGAGGGTCGCCAAGGGGCAAGCGGTTCGCCGCGCGCACCGCGAACTCGGTGATCTCGGGCGTCGAGGGCGGCGTCGAGGCCATGAAGCGGTTCCGGGACGACATCCGCGAGCAGGCCATCGCCTACGGCCGCGACCCGGACGACGTCAAGGTGCTGTTCATGGCCTCCCCGGTCGTCGGCGAGACGGACGAGGAGGCCCAGGCCAAGCGGGAGCGCCAGATCGCGTTCGCCGAGGCGCACCCCGAGCTCGGGTTGCTGCACCTGTCCCGGCACTCCGGCATCGACTTCGCGCAGTTCCCGCTCGACGAGCCGATCCCGGACACCGCGACGACCAACGGCCACCAGCAGATGCTGGCCCAGGCCGTCGGCAAGACGCCGCGGGAGTTCCTGCGGGGGAGCCTGTCCACGATGGAGTTCGTCGGCAGCTCCGACACCATCGCCGCGACGATGGACGAGGTCATGCAGGAAGTCGGCGGCGACGGCTTCCTCATCGCGAACTTCGACCTCAACCGCCGCTACGTCAGCGAGATCGCTGACGGCCTGGTCCCCGCGCTGCAGCGTCGTGGCCTCACCCGGACCGAGTACACCCACTCCCGCTTCCGGGACAACCTGCTCGAGTTCTGAGCCCGCACCCGGGGTCCGGGCCGACGACCCCCGAATCGAGGACCTCGTGATCGAACCCGACACCTCGCGCCCCGCGGTCGACCCGCTGCTCGCCGTCCGCGACCTGACCGTCCGCTACGGCAGCGGTGCCGACGGCACGCTCGCCGTGCACCGCGCCACCCTGACGATCGAACGCGGCGAGCACGTCGCGATCGTGGGGGAGTCCGGCTCGGGCAAGACCACGCTCGCGCTGGCCGTCGCGGGCCTGCTTCCGCTGGAGGGCGTGGACACGACGACGCAGTCCTTCCGGTTCGCCGGCACGGACGTGGTGCGCGGCCCGCGACACGCCGTCCCGCATCGCACCCCGGGCATGTCGATGGTGTTCCAGGACGCCATGACCTCCCTCGACCCGGTCGCGACCATCGGCTCGCAGTTCACCGACGTCCTGCGCGGCGTGCGTCGGGTCTCCCGCCGGGAGGCGCGGTCGCTCACCGTCGACTGGCTCGGCAGCGTCGGGCTGCACGACGCCGAGCGGGTGGTCAAGCTGCGCCCCTACGAGCTCTCGGGCGGCATGCGGCAGCGCGTGATGATCGCCCTCGCGCTGTGCAGCGAGCCGAAGCTGCTGATCGCGGACGAGCCGACGTCCGCACTCGACGCGTCACTGAGCCGGGACGTCATGGACCTGTTGCGGGACATGACCCAGCGCACCGGGGCGAGCCTGCTCGTCGTCAGCCACGACATCGAGCTCTGCCGGATGTACGTGGACCGGATCGTCGTCATGTACCACGGCCGGATCGTGGACGTGGTACGCGCGGACCGGGTGGAGCAGGACGCCACGCACCCCTACACGCTGGCGCTCACCGAGTGCGTGCCCACCCTCGACTCCGCCCGGCTGCACCGGCTGCCGACCCTGTCCGACGCGGCCCGCGCCGAGTTCGACCGGATCTCCGCGGAGCAGGCTGCGGGGGAGCCCCGCACCCCCGCAGCCGCGCGGGCCGAGCTCGAGCGGGTGTCCGCGTGAGCCGCCCGGTGTCGCTGCGGGCGGAGGGGGTGATGCGCGCCTTCGGGCGCGGCGCTGCCCGGCACGTCGCCGTGCACCCGCTGGACCTGGAGATCACCTCGTCCACGTCCCTCGGGATCGTGGGGGAGTCGGGCTCCGGGAAGTCCACGCTCTCCCGGCTGCTGGTGGGGCTGGACCAGCCCACCGAGGGCACGGTGACCCTGGACGGCGCCCCTGTGGCGCAGCTGCTGGGCACCAGGTTCGGGCTCCGTGACCTGCGGCGCACCGTGCAGTACGTCGCCCAGGACACGTTCTCCTCGTTCGACCCGCGCCGCACCCTGCGGGACGCCGTGGCCACTCCGCTGCGGGTGCTGCGCGAGCTCGAGGGGGCCACTGCCGAGGCGGAGATCCTGCCCGTGCTGGACCTGCTCAGGCTGGACCGGCGGATGCTCGACCGCTACCCGAGCCAGCTCTCCGGCGGGCAGCGTCAGCGGTTCGCCCTGGCCCGCTCGCTCGTCGTGCGGCCGCGGATCCTGCTGTGCGACGAGGTGGTCTCGGCACTGGACGTCTCGGTGCAGGGCGCGGTGCTCAACATGATCCGGGACTACTGCGAGGAGCACGGGGTGGGCCTCGGGTTCGTCTCGCACGGGCTGCCCGCGACCGCCTTCGTGGCCGACGAGCTGCTGGTCATGTGCCGGGGCGCGGTGGTGGAGCGCGGGCCGACGCAGCAGGTGCTGGACCGCCCGACCCACCCGTACACGATCTCCCTGCTCGACGCGTACCGCCGTGGACCGCGGCACCTCGTCCCCCTGGCGGAGCCGGCGTGACGGTGTCCCACTCCTTCTCCGAGCGGGTGTCGGAGCCGGTCGGCCGGCCCGGCTGGGCCGTCCTCGTCGTCACGACGTTCGGCAGCCTGCTGATCTTCCTGAACAGCACGGCCACGAACGTCGCGCTCCCCGCCATCTCGGCGGACCTGTCGATCGCGGCGGCGACGGCGGACTGGATCCTGCTGTCGTTCATGCTCACCCTGTCGATGTCCGTGCTGATCGTCTCGCGGATCTCGGACATGATCGGGCGGCGCCGGATCTACCTCGCGGGGCTCGCGGTACTCGTCGTGTCCAGCATCGGCGCCGCGTTCACCGGCGGGGCGGCCCTGCTCGCCGCGCTGCGCGGGGTGCAGGGCGTGGCCGCCGCGATCATCATCACCGGCGCCACCGCGGTGATCTCGGACGTCTTCCCGGCGCACCGGCTGGCGGGCGCGCTGAGCATCAACATCATGATGGCGTCGGTGGCGGGGATGCTCGGACCGCTGGTCGGGGCGCTGCTGCTGGAGGGCTTCGGCTGGCGGTCCCTGTTCCTGGTCAACGTGCCGTTCGGGCTGGTCGCGCTGGTGCTGGCGGCCAGGTGGCTCCCGCACGACCGGCGTGGGCCGGTCGCGGGGGAGTCGCTGGACGTTCCGGGGGCGATCCTCTCGGCAGGCGGGCTCGCGTGCCTGCTGCTCGCGGTGAACCGCTCGTCCGCCTGGGGCGTCACCGATCCGCGGGTGGTCGGGCTCTTCGCCGTGGCGGTCGCGGTGCTGGGCGCGTTCGTGGTCGTGGAGCGCCGGGCGGCCCGGCCGCTGGTCGACCTCGGCCTGGTGGCCGACCCGAACCGGGCGCTGGCCTACGCCACCGCGTTCCTGATGGCCCTGCCGCAGGCCGCCTCGCTGGTCCTCGTGGTGCTCTACCAGCAGACCGTGCTCGGTGCCCCGAGCATCGAGGCGGGGGTCGCCGCAACGGTGGCCGCTGCCGCGCTCGTGGTCACCTCCCCGATCGCGGGCGTCCTCGCCCGGTTCCTGACCCCGCGCGCGGTCTCCTCGGCGGGCTGCGGGCTCGCCGCGGTGGGCTACCTGCTGCTCGGCCTGTCCATGAGCGGCGCGGGGACCGGCCCCCTGTTCCACCTCGGGCTCGTGCTCGTCGGTGCGGGCAACGGGATCTTCATGGCGCCCAACACGGCGTCGATCGTGCGCGGTCTGCCGGTGGATCGGCGCGGGATCGCCAACGGCATCCGGTCCCTCATGTTCAACAGCGCCCAGGCCCTCGGCGCCGCGACGGCTCTGCTGCTCGCCGCCGCCGGGCTCGCCCGAGCCGGGATCGGCGGCTACGACGGCGTCGCCGCCGATCCCTCCGGCGCCCTCTGGGGCTTCCACCTGGCCGCCGCGGTGCTCGTCGGCTGTGCGCTCGCCGCCACCGCCACGTCGCTGCGGAGATCCGGCACCTGGCTCGTCAGACCCACCCCCGTGCCAGCACCGGCGCCGTCGCCCGCACCGAGAGGAGAGGACCGTTGACCCCCTTCCTGGCCCGGCACCGCTGGTGGCTCACCCGCACGCTGGTGCTGCCGCTGCACATCGCGGTCTTCGCCAGCGTGGCGTTCTTCCTGGTGCGGCTCGTGCCGGGGGATCCGGTCATGGCCCGGGTGGACGCGAGCGGCGGCTTCACGCCGGAGGACTACGCCCGGGCGGCCGAGCAGATGGGCCTGTCCGGCTCGATCTGGGAGCAGTTCGGCCGGTTCTGGTCCGCACTGATCACGTTCGACCTCGGCACCTCGCCCGTGACCGGCCGCCCGGTGTGGGAGGAGGTGATGTCGCGGCTGCCGTCCACGATCGAGCTCGTCACGCTCGGGCTGCTCGGGTCGGTCGTCCTCGCGCTGGTCCTGGCGCTGATCACGCTCAGCACGCGCCGCCCCCGGCTGCACACGGTGCTGCGGGGCTACGGCAAGCTCGCCGGTGCGGTGCCGGACTTCGCCGTGGCGATCCTCGGTCTGGTGCTGTTCTACGTGGTGCTGCAGGTGATCCCGGCGCCGCTAGGCCGCGTCGACCCGCGGATGTCGCTGCCGGACGTCATCGGGTTCCCGTTGCTCGACAGCGTGATCACCGGCCGGTGGGACGTCGTCGGGGCCATCGTGGCCCGCTACGTGCTGCCGCTCTCCGTGCTGGTCCTGGTGCACACCCCGAGCCTGTGGCGGCAGCTGAGCCTGGGGCTGTCCGAGCAGGTCGCGGCCCCACCCACGCTGTTCAAGGTCGCGTCCGGAGCCACCCGGCTCTCGGTGTACCTGTCCGTGCTGCGCCGGGCCTGCGCGTCGTCGGTGGTGATGCTCGGCGCGATGTTCGGCGGCCTCATCGGCGGCGTCGTCGTGATCGAGGAGCTCTTCGGCTTCGGCGGCGTCGGCCGGTTCGCCATCACGTCGGTGGAGCAGCTCGACTTCGTGGGCCTGCAGGGCTTCCTGGTCGTGGTGGCCGCGCTGTGCCTGCTGGTCTTCTTCCTCGTCGACCTCGTGAACATGATCCTCGACCCCCGACGCCGCCCGGGCGTCCGAGTGGACGGCTGAGCGCCATGACCGAAGCACTCGTCGCGGTTCCCCCCTCCGTCACCGCCACGACCCCGCGCCGTGGCGCGTCGGCGTGGCGCACCTGGCTGCCCGCTGGGCCGTTCGCGGTGTTCGTGCTGCTCACGATCGTCGCCCGCTGGGTGGTCCCGTTCGACCCGGAGACGGTCGTCGCGCCCGCCAACCTCGCCCCGGGCGGCGCCCACGCGTTCGGCACCGACTCGACCGGCATGGACGTGTTCTCCCGGACGATCGCCGCTACCCGGGTCAACCTCGTGATGGCCGTGCTGGTCACGCTGATGGCCACGGTCACCGGCCTGGTGCTCGGCCTCGTGCTGGGCATGAACGAGGCGGCGGGCGGTGTGCGCGGGCTGGTCGGCCGCGGCATGACCCGGTTCACCGACCTGACCGACGCCGTGCCGCCGCTGATCGTCGGCGTCGTCGTGGTCGGGCTGTTCGGGCCGTCGCTGGTCAGCCTGAGCGTGGCGCTCGCGTTGATCCTGATGCCCAACCAGGTGCGGCTCACCCGCGCCGAGGTGCTGAAGGTGCGCGGGGACGCCTACGTCGACGCCGCCCGGATGGCGGGCCTCCTGCCTTGGCAGGTCATGGTCCGCCACGTGCTGCCCAACTCGGCCCGGCCCGCGATCGAGAACAGTTCCAACGTCTTCGGGGTCTCGATCATCGTCTCCGCGTCGCTCGGGTTCCTCGGTGTCGGCCTGAACCCGCCGACCCCGGAGTGGGGCGTGATGATCTCCAGCGGCATCTCAGACGTCATGCTCGGCGGCTGGTGGACCACCCTCTTCCCGGCGATCGCGCTCTGCGCCGCCGTGTCGTCCGCCGCACTGCTCGCCGGCGTCATCACCCGCCTGACCCGCTCCCCGGGCCACTGACCCCCGCTGTGCCACCCCCCAAGGAGATCCCCCGTGACCCAGCCCGACCCCCTGGAGAACCCGGCCTTCGGTCGCCGCCGCTTCCTCACCGGTGGCCTGTCCGCCCTCGGCCTGCTCGCGCTCGCCGCCTGCGGGGGCGGCGCCGGGAGCGCCGCGGGCGGCGGCGGCGGCAACCGCTCGCTCGTCGTCGCCGTGCCGGCGCTGGCGCCGACGCTGGACGGCGTCGTCGGCGGCGGGGGCCTCACCCTGGAGTCGTTCGAGATGAACGCCAACCTCCAGGCCGGACTCGTCCGCAACCCGTACATCGCGGGCACGACGCCGAACACCGCGGTGCAGGACTTCAACACCTACGTCGGCTACCTCGCCGAGTCCTACGACGTGTCACCGGACGGCCTGACCTACACCTTCCACCTGCGCCCCGGGCTGATGAGCCCGCTGGGCAACGCCATCACCGCGGACGACGTGCTGTGGTCCTTCGAGCGCAAGTGGAACACCCCCACCTACTCGAACACGGTGTGGCAGGGCGGGTTCGCGGGCCCCGAGGCGATCAGCAAGGTCGACGACCGGACCGTCGCGTTCACCCTGACCAGCGCCGGCTTCGGCCTCACCTTCCTCGGACTGCTCGCGAACCTGCAGGGCCACATCTACGACTCCACCGCCCTCAAGCAGCACGCCACGTCCGAGGACCCCTACGCACTGGAGTGGGCGAAGGCGAACGGCGGCTGGGGCCTCGGCCCGTACCACGTCACGTCACAGACCCCCGACCAGGAGATGGTGCTGACCGCCAACCCGAACTACGCCTACGGCGCCCCGGCGATCAGCCAGGTCACCTTGCGCGTGGTCGGGGACGCGGGCACCCGGGCGTCGCTCGTGGCGAGCGGGGACGTGGACATCGCCGAGGGCACCCGGCCCACCGACCAGGCCCGGCTCGCGGGCAACAGCGCCGTCGTCGTGCCCGAGGCGGACCCGATCGAGTACGTCGACCTGACCCTCGTGACGAACAAGGCGCCGTTCGACGACGAGCGGGTCCGCCGGGCCATGGCCCTCGCCGTCCCCTACGACCAGATCATGGAGCAGATCTACGCGGGCCGGGCGGTCCCGATGATCGGCAACATCAACCCGAACACCCGCAACTACGACGTCTCGCAGCTGCCGACGCCGTCGTCCGACGCCGCCCGCGCGAAGGCCCTGCTGGCCGACGCGGGCCATGACCGGATCGCCTACACGCTCACGGTGTCCACGGCCACCCAGGACCTCGTCGACGCCAGCGTGCTGATCCAGTCCTACGCCCGTGACGCCGGTTTCGACATCACCATCGACCAGCGGACGGCCGCGGACTTCTCGACCGTCCGCAACGGGGCGACCGGACAGGCGATCATCTACCGCAACCGGTCCCAGGTCCAGACTCCGACCTACTCCTGCACGATCTTCTGGAAGCCGAACGACGACGCGTCCAACCCCTCCCGGTGGGAGGACGCCTCCGCGGCGCGCTTCTGGGAGGTCGTGGACCGCGCCCAGGCCATCGCCGATCCACTCAGCCCCGAGGCGGGCGCGCTGTGGGTGCAGGCGCAGCAGATCCTGGTGGACTCGTCGCCGGAGATATTCGTCTGCTCGATCCAGCCCTCCCAGATCTTCCGCACCGACGTCGGCGGCTTCACCTACCGGTCGGAGAACGCGATCGACTTCGGCAACATCACCTTCCTCGACGCCTGACCCGCAAGCGGGACGCGGCAGTGCCGGCGCGTCCCGTTCCCCTACCACGGAAGGGACGACCACGCCCTCCGAACGCCCGGCGGCGGCATCGACCGCACCCGCCGGTACCCCACCTGCCCGCAGTCCCTACGGCGTCCTCGCCGTCACCAGCCTCGCGCTCGCGTTGGTGCTGGTCAACGGCACGTCGATCAACGTCGCGTTGCCGGACCTCTCGCGCGCCTTCGGCTCCCCCGCGGGCCTGGCCGACTGGTTCCTGCTCGCCTTCCTGCTCGCCAACACCGCGTCCATCCTGGTGTTCGGCCGCATCTCCGACCTGGTCGGCAGGAGACGGATCTACCTCGCGGGGATGACGGCCTTCATGGTCCTGAGCCTGCTGGCGACCGTCGTGCCGGACGCAGGCACCTTCATCGCGGTGCGTGCGCTGCAGGGCGTGTCCGCCGCGACCATCGTCGCGAACACCTCGGCGCTGGTCGCCGACGCCTTCCCCGAGCACCGGCTCGCCCACGGGCTCAGCCTCAACCTCACCGCCGCCTCCGTGGCGAACACGGCGGGCCCCCCGATCGGAGGGCTGCTCGTGTCGGCAGCGGGCTGGCAGGCGCTGTTCCTGGTCAACGTGCCGTTCGGGCTCGCCGCTCTGCTGCTCGGACTGCGTGTGCTCCCCGCGGCGCGCCGGCGGACCGGGCCGCGCGAGACGTTCGACGCCAGGGGCGCGGTGCTCTCGGCCGCCGCGCTCGGGGCGCTGCTGTACGGCGTGAACCGGCTGTCGACGGCGGGTCCCGTGGACCTGTGCGGGTGGGCCCTGCTCATCGCGGGTGTCCTGCTGCTCGTCACCTTCGGGCTGCTCGAGCGGAAGCTGGAGCACCCGCTCGTCGACCTGGCGCTGATCCGCGACAAGGGGCGGGCGTGCGCCTACGGGGCCGCGTTCTTCCAGTCCTTCGGCCGGGCGGGTGTGACCGTGCTCGTGGTGCTCCAGCAGCAGATCGTGGCCGGTCGCTCCGCGGCCGAGGCCGGGCTCACGGGAATGGTCATGGCACTGGCGATGGTGATCGCGACGCCCGTGTCCGGTCGGCTCGCTGCGGTCCTCACGGCACGGACCCTGACCGCGATCGGCGGAATGCTCTCGGTGGCGGGGCTGGTGGGGCTCGCCCTGTCGCCCGCCACGGTCCCGCTTCCGCTGACCATGGGCTGGTTGGTGCTGGTCGGGGCCGGCATCGGGATCTTCACGACGCCCAACACGGCCGCGATCATGCGCGGTGTCCCGGCCGCCCGGCGCACCGTGGCGAACGCGGTCCGGTCGATGCTCTACAACAGCGCCGCAGCGCTGGGGACGAGCGTCGCGCTGCTGGTGGTGTCGGCCTCCGGCATCGCCGGCTACGACGTGCAGGACGCCGGTCCCGCCGTCCGGGCGGCGTTCACCGTCGCGCTGCTGGTCTGCGCCGCCGCCGAGGCCGTCGCCTTCGGCTTCGGGGTGGCACGGGGCGGCCCGTGGCGGGTCCGGCCCCCGGCACCGGAGCGGCCGCTGTCCGGGGTCGGGGGAGCGGCGCCGTGAGCGATCCGGTGGCGCGCGGCGCCGCCGCCGCGGTGCTCGCCACGACGTCGTTGTCCGCGCTGCTGGTGTTCGGCTCCGCGGCGGCGCTGGGCGTGGCGGTCCCGTCGATGGCGACGACCCTGGCGGGAGGCCGGGCCGGCGCGTCCTGGATGGTGCTGGCGTTCCTGCTCGCCAACTCGGCGACGATCCTGGTCTTCGGCAAGCTGTCGGACTCCCTCGGCCGCCGCCCGCTCTACCTGGGTGGGCTCGCGGTGTTCACGGCCGGTTCGGTGGTCTGCGCCTCGGTCACGAGCGACGGCCTGCTGATCGCCGCGCGAGTCGCGCAGGGCCTGGCGGCAGCCGCGGCGGTCAGCAACACCACCGCGGTGCTCAGCGACGTCTTCCCACCGGGACGACTTCCGCTCGCGTTGTCGCTCAACATCACCGCAGGCGGCTCGGCCACCCTGCTGGGCCCGCTGGTCGGCGGGCTGCTCGTGGACGCGTACGGCTGGCGGTCGATCTTCGTGTGCACGGTGCCCCTGGGGGTCCTCGCCGTCGGGATCGGGTGGTGGAGCCTGCGGTACGCGCACTCACCCGGTCGCGCGACCGGCTTCCGGTTCGACGTGGCGGGCGCGGTGCTGTCGGTCTCGGGGATCGGGGCCGTCCTGTTCGCAGGCCAATTGCTCGCCGACCGCCGGTGGACCGCCGCCGGGCTGGGGTTGTTCGTGGGGCTGGTCGCGCTGGGAGCGTTCGTGGGGGTCGAGCGCCGGGTGCGGGAGCCGATCCTGGACTTGCGGGTACTGGGTGGCGACCGCGGCTACGCCTACGGGTCCTCCTTCTGCGCGGGGCTGGCGTTCGGCCCATCCGTGCTGCTCGTGGTGTTGTACCTGCAGACCGTGCACGGCTTCTCCGCCGGCGTCGCGGGGGCCATGGCCCTGCCGATGGGCCTCGCCCTCGTCGTCGCCTCACCGGTGACCGTCGTGCTGGCCCGGCGGATCTCCGCGCGGGTCCTGACCACGGTGGGTGCGCTGGGAGTCGGCCTGTCCATGGTCGGTCTCGCGGGCCTGCTGGGGGGCGGTCCGGACGTACTCGGGATCGCGCTGCTCCTGCTGCTCGCCGGCTTCGGGGAGGGCATGTTCATGGCGTCGATCACCCGCCGGGTGATCGACGGGGTCGCGCCGGACCGGCGGGCGATCGCGAACGGGTTCCGGTCGGTGCTGCACAACGGCGCGCTCGCCCTCAGCACCGCGCTGGTGCTGGCGGTGGTGCTCGGCACTCCGGGCGACGTGGCGGGCTACGTCGTGATGGCGGCGACGCTCGGGATCACCGGGCTGCTGGCGGCGCTGCTGGCCGCGAGGCGGGTGCGGATCGTATGACGGAGGACCGCGAGATCGGCCCGCGGTGCCGCGACCTCCCCCGTCGGCGGCGGGTACGACGGCGCCGAACCGTGGCGTATTGCCCCGTTCTCCGGAGGTCGCCGCTGGTCAACGTCCTGTGCGCGGGGCCACCGGCAGCGCAATCGGTCGATCGGCACCCGTAACGCGCGGGCAACACCCGGGAGGTTCGGTAGACCCCACCGCACGTGACAGGAGGCCATTGATGATCGTCCCCGATTCGGTCGAGACGAGTGCGTTGCGACGGGCCTACGCTGCCTTCCCCAGCGGGGTGACCGCGGTCTGCGCGCTGCGCGACGGCGCCCCGGTGGGTATCGCCGCCAGCTCGTTCGTCTCCGTGTCGATGGACCCGGCGCTGGTGTCGGTGTGCGTGCAGCACACCTCCACGACCTGGCCGCTGCTGGCCGGCCTGCCCCGGCTCGGGATCTCGGTGCTGGGGTCGACGCACGACCGTGTCTGCCGGCAGATCGCCTCGAAGAGCGGCGACCGGTTCGCGGGCATCGGTCTCACCACCACCCCCGAGGGCGCGGTGTTGCTGCACGGCGCCGCGGCGTGGCTGGATTGCTCGGTCCACGAGGTCATCGCCGCCGGCGACCACGACCTGGTGCTGCTGCGCGTCGAAGCCCTGCAGACCCATGACGACGTCGCCCCGCTGGTCTTCCACGACAGCCGGTTCCACGCGCTGTCCGCGCTGGCCGCCTGATGTCCGTCCAGCCCGACGACCTCGCCCCCGTCGACCGGGTCGGCCCTGCCCTGGCCGCCCTGCGCGCCGGGCGCCCGGTCCTCGTCGCCGACGACGCCGGCCGGGAGAACGAGTACGACGTGATCCTCCCGGCAGCGCTGGCCGAGCCCCGGTGGACCGCCTGGGCCGTGCGGCACACGTCCGGGCTGCTCTGCGCCCCGCTCACCGCCGAGCACGCCGACGCACTCGAACTGGACCCCATGGTCCGCGACAACCAGGACCCGCGCGGCACGGCCTACACGGTCTCGGTCGACGCTGCACACGGCATCGGCACGGGGATCAGCGCGACGGATCGGGCTCGCACCGCGAGGGTTCTCGCCGACCCGGCGAGCCGGCCCGCCGATCTCGTCCGCCCGGGCCACCTGCTCCCGCTACGGGCGCGTACGGGCGGGGTGGTCACCCGCCCCGGGCACACCGAGGCGGGGGTGGACCTGTGCCGGTTGGCCGGGTTGCCCCCGGTCGCCCTGATCGCCGAGCTCGTCGGAACGGGCGCCGGCATGGCAGGCGGCGAGGACGCCGCCCTGCTCGCGGCGCGACACGACCTGCCCGTCCTCCACATCGGTGACCTCGTGCACCACCGGCTGCGGTTCGGCGACGGTGAGCGGGGCCGGGTCACCCGGGCCGCCACCGCCCGGCTGCCCACCGGGCACGGCTCGTTCGACGCCGTGGGGTACCGCGACGAGGTGACCGGTGCCGAGCACGTCGCGCTCGTGGGGCGCGGGCCGGCGACGCGGCCGCTCGTGGCGGTGCACGTCGAATGCGTGACCGGGGACGTGTTCGGTGCCCTCGGCTGTGACTGTGCCCGTCGCGTCGCCGAGTCCGCGGCCCTCGTCGGCCGCGAAGGTGGGATCGTGGTCTACCTCCGCCACCCGGGCCTCCGGGCCGTCGGCGCGCCCGACGGACACACCTGGACGCCCGCCGACGACGGTGCGGCAGGCGCGATCCTCGCCGACCTCGGCCACCGTGCAGTGCGGCTGCTTCCAGGCCCCGCGACGGCGGCGCGTCTCGCCCGCCCCGACCTCGCCGTCTTCCCCGTTCCCGCTCCCACCCCGGCGCCCTCGCCCCGGTCGATTCGCCTCCTGGAGATCCCGTGACCGTCACCGTCGTCGTCGGCAACCCCAAGCCGGGCTCCCGCACGCGGGCGGCCGGTGAGCTGCTGGCCGAGCGGCTCACCGGCGCCGCACCGGAACACGTCGTCGAGCTGACCGAGCTCGGCGCGCGCCTGCTGGGTTGGGGCGACGAGGCCGTCGGTTCGGCGGTGAGGACCGTGCAGACCTCGTCACTCGTCGTGTTCGCGAGCCCGACCTACAAGGGGACATACACCGGCCTGCTCAAGCTCTTCCTCGATCAGTTCGCCGGAGGCACGGGGCTGGCCGACGTCGTCGCGGTGCCGTTGATGCTCGGTGCCGGGCCCGCGCACGCCATGGCTCCCGACCTCACGCTGAAGCCCGTTCTGGCCGAGCTCGGCGGTACCTGCGCCCTGCCCGGCCTCTACCTCCTCGACGCGGGTTTCAGAGACGATCCGGCGCTTCCGGCCTACGCCGATCGCTGGGGCCCGGTGACGCGCGCCCTGATGGCCCTCGACGGAGCGAATGATCGGTGCCCGATACCGGCCGAAGGAGGCCGCGGGGATGGCCCAGGTCGCGCTCCGAGGGACTGACCAAGGCGAAATGATCGCTCGTTGATCTTCGAGGGGCGCGCCGGCCTGTAGACGCCGCTCCCGGGGAGACAGCCATCTGGCGGCCCCGCGCGCCCGGTTAGGACCTGGCCTGTCCGCGGTGATCCTCGTGCGCAGGCGGGGCGAGGTCGCGACGGTGGCGGTGGGCCTCCGGTGGCGCCGCGCATCGTGCGGGGCCGCCTCCCACGCCTCAAGGGCGCCTTCGGCGTCGCTTCGCGCCCCTTGACCCGTGAGCCTCAGCGGCCCCTCCCGGGCATTCGCGTGGGCAGGCCGGGGCCTGCCCTCGTGGCGCGCGGCGCCCCCGGAGGCCGGTTCCGCGGGCATGATCAGTGCTTTGGCGCATTCCCGGGCGAAATCGACCCGGGAATGCGCCAACCCCGTGATCATGGCCAAATTTCGCGCGCTGCGGGCGCCGTGAGATCCGCCGTTTGGCCCCGATTGCCGCGGAGGCCCCGGCCTCGAGCTGCCGCTTCCCGGGGAAGCTGCCTCGCCGCCAGGAGGCCCCACAAAGGAGACATGATCGTCGCTCCGGCGCGAAACCCGATGTGAGGCGTCGGAAAACGCGCCAGACCGGCGATCATGGCCGCTCGCCCGCGTCCGCCGTCACCATCGGCTGCTGGTCCTTCGTCCGCTCCTCGACCTTCCGCTCCTGGTCCAGCAGCGCTCCGAGGACCACGCAGACCGTGCACACCCCGAACATCAGCGCCACGGGCCAGGAGGCGTTGCCGGGCGTCACGCTGATCAGTGCGACGGCGATGAACGGGGCGAAGCCGCCGACGATCGAGCTGGTCTCCTTCGCCGTGCCGATGCCCGTCACCCGGACCTGGGTGGGGAACTGCGCCGCGAAGTAGGTGCCCTGCGCCGCCAGCATCATGGGGATGGTGATGCCGGTGGTGAGCACGAACAGGGCCCAGATCACCACCGGTGACCCGTGGTCGAGCGCCCAGAGGAACGGCAGCCCCAGCATCGCGATCCCCGCCGCTCCGCCGAGCAGGACGCGGCGGGCGTTCCAGCGGTCGGCGAACCGGCCGGCGATCGGGACGGAGAGGATCGCGACGGCGCTGGCGAGCGTCACGCCGAATGCGCCGACGTTCGCCTCCATGCCGCGGAACTCGGCGAGGTAGGTGAGGCTGAAGGTCTTGAAGAGGTAGCTGGCGCTGAGGTAGCCGACCACCACGAGGCTGACGGCCCCCATGCCGCGCCAGTCGGTGCGGAACAGGTCGCGGAACGGCGTCGCCCTCGCCTTCCGGGTGCTCCCGGTGGAGACGCGTTCGAAATCGGGTGTCTCCGGCATCTGGCGGCGGACCCAGTAGCCGAAGCCCACCAGCACGAAGCTCGCCAGGAACGGCAGGCGCCATGCCCAGCCCTCGAGGGCGGCGTCGTCCATGGAGGTGAGGAGGGTGACGGTCAACGACGACGCGAACAGGCCGATGTTCACGCCGAGGGCGGGCAGCGAACCGAAACGGCCGCGCGTGCTCACCCCGGCGTGTTCGTAGGCGACGGCGACGGCGCTCGCGAACTCGGCGCCCGCGGCGAATCCCTGGCCGAGGCGGAACACCACCAGCAGCACGGGGGCGAGCACGCCGATCGTCTCGTAGGACGGGATGAGCCCGATCATGCCCGTCGAGCCACCCATCATCACGAAGGTGAGGGCGAGGACGTGCTTGCGCCCGATCTTGTCGCCCAGGTACCCGAAGAACATGGCACCCAGCGGCCGCACGATGAACCCGACGGCGAACGTGGCGATGGAGGCCAGCGTGCCGGCCACCGAGCTGTAGGTCGGGAAGAAGACCTTTCCCAGTACCAGGGCGGCCATCGAGGCGAAGATGTAGAAGTCGAACCACTCGAGGGCTGATCCGATCACGACCGCCGGCACGACGGTGCGTTTGGCGGCGGCGTGCCCGGTGGGGCTCGCGGGGGGCTGTTGTTCGTTCACGGCACCATTCAGTCCTTGCGCGTCGTTGCGGGCACTGAACTCTCGCTGGAGGACGCCCGGCGCGGCCCGGCGCCGAGATACGACTGCTGCCGCCCTCGCGACGTTTCGTGGTGCGAAACGCCCATATCGCTGTGTGAAGCGGGATTGTGGCCTGTGGGGTGCCGAGGGTCAAGTGCAGCGGGCCGCGGGCACGTGTTGACCGATCGTTTCATGCATCGGTACGGTCATGTCGTCAGACGAAACGCTACTCGAGATGCGAGGAGCAGGCTCTGGACACCGCATACCTGCTGAGACGCGCGGCCGCCTCGTACCCCGACGTGACAGCGGTGGACGACGGCGTCAGCGCCCGCAGCTTCAGCGCACTCATCCACCGGGCCGAGCGACTGGCCAACGCACTGGACGCGCTCGGCGTCGCCGAAGGCGCGAGCGTCGGGATCCTCTCCGACAACCGGACGGAGTTCGTCGAGGCCGACTGCGCGGTCGCGCTCGGGCGGCGGGTCCGGGTGGCCCTCAACGCCCGGCTGCACCTCGACGACTTCCGGCACGTCGCGCAGGACGCCGACCTGCGGGTCCTCCTGTTCTCCCGCCGGTTCGCCGACGCCGCGCACGCGCTGGCGGCCGAGTTCGGTCTCCTCGCCGTGCCGTTCGACCCCGACCCGGACTTCGCGCACTCCTTCGAGTCGCTGGTGGAGTCGGCGCCGGCCGAGCCACGCCGGCGCGACGGGGACCCCGAGGCCGCGTCGTGGATCATCTACACGTCGGGCACGACCGGGCGGCCGAAGGGCGTGGTGCTCTCCCACCGCGCGATCCGCGAGGTCGCCCTCAACCTCCTCCTCGAGCTCGGTCCGGTGCGCACCGGCGAGCGGATCCTGCTCACCCAGGCGATCTCACACGCGTCGGGGTACTTCGTGCTGCCGTACCTGATCAGCGGGGCCGGGGTGCACCTGATGCCGCGGTTCGACCCGGACGAGGTGTGGCGGCGCTCCCGCCAGGAGTGCTTCCGCACCCTGAAAGCCGTGCCCGCGATGCTCGAACCCCTCCTCGACGCCGCTGACGGCGAGTGGGGGTTCGAGACGATCGTGTACGGGGCGTCGAGCGTGGCGCTGCCGGTCCTCGACCGCGCCCTCGACCGGTTCGGCCCGACCTTGATCCAGGACTACGGGCAGTCCGAGGCGCCGATGACCATCACCTGCCTCGGCAAGGACGATCACCTCGACCCCGATGCCCGCCGGTCGGCGGGCAGGCCGTGGCGCTCGGTCGCCGTCGAGGTGCGCGACGAGCACGGCGCGATCGCCGCACCGGGCGAGATCGGCGAGGTGCACGTCCGCGGCAGCCACATGATGACCGGCTACCACCGCAACCCCGAGGCCACCGCCGCCGTGCTCGTCGACGGCTGGCTGCGCACCAAGGACCTGGCGCTGACGGACGAGCGGGGGTTCGTCCACCTGCAGGGACGGAGCGACGAGATGATCAATTCGGGCGGGTACAACATCGCCCCGCGGGAGGTCGAGAACGTCCTGTCAGCACACGCGGCAGTGAGCGAGGCGGTGGTGCTCGGGATGCCCGACCCGCGCTGGGGCGACGCCGTCACGGCTGTCGTGCGGCTGCGGGGCCCGCAGTCGGTCTCCAGCGAGGAACTGATCGACTTCGTGCGCCCGCGCCTCGGGATCCGCACCCCGCGCCGGCTCGAGGTGTGGGACAGCATCCCGCGCACCGCGTACGGGAAGGTCGACCGGGTCGAGCTGCGCAAGCAGCTGGCGAACGGCGGCCCGTCATGATCGACGACGTCGAGGTCGTCGGCGTGGGCGTGCACCCGTTCGGCCGGTTCGTGGACTCCTCGCTCAAGGACCTCAACCGCGTGGCCTGCATCCGCGCGCTCGTCGACGCGGGAATCGGTGTGCGGGACCTCGACGCCGTCTACGCCGCCAACGCGATGGCCGGGCTGCTGCAGGGCCAGGAGATGATCCGCGGCCAGTCGGTCATGCGGGAGATCGGCATCGAGCGGATCCCGATCACGAACGTCGAGAACGCCTGCGCGAGCGGGTCGACCGCGCTCCGGCAGGCGGTGCTGGCGATCCGGGCGGGCGCCGCCGACGTCGTGCTGGTCGCCGGCGTGGAGAAGATGTTCGTCGAGGATCGGACCCGGACGCTCGAGGCGCTCGAGTCGGGCGGCGACCTGGACGTGATCGCCGGGATCGGCCTGCAGTTCACCGCGGTCTACGGGATGCGGTTGAACAAGTTGATGGCCGCGGGCCGCTTGACCCGGGACGACCTCGTGGACGTCACGATCAAGAGCCACGCCAACGGCGCGCGCAACCCCTATGCGCAGCACCGCAAGGCGGTCAGCGCCGAGGAGGTGCTGAGCTCGCGCCCCATCGCCGATCCGCTGACGTTGCTGATGTGCAGCTCGATCTGCGACGGCGCGGCCGCGGTAGTGGTCGCCCGACGGGATGCGGTCGCACGGCCCGACGGCCGGCCCGGGATCCGCATCCGCGCCTCGCAGGCCATGACCGGGTACACCACCGGCGGCGACGGCCCGGGGCTGAGCGAGAGCTGCTCGGTCAAGGCGTACGAGGAGGCCGGGATCGGCCCGGCCGACCTGGACGTCGCGGAGATCCACGACGCCATGGCGCCCGCCGAGCTCATCGCCTACGAGCAGCTCGGCTTCTGCTCGCCCGGCGACGCCGGTGCGCTGCTGCGCAGCGGGGCCACCGAGATCGGCGGCCGGATCGCGGTGAACCCCAGCGGCGGGCTGTCGTCGCGGGGCCACGCGGTGGGCGCCACCGGTCTCGCGCAGGTGGCCGAGCTGACGTGGCAGCTGCGGGGAGAGGCGACGGGACGGCAGACCGATCGGCCGCGGTTCGGGCTCGCCCACAACAACGGCGGCTGGTTGGAAGGGGAGTCGGCGGCGTGCTGCGTGCACGTCCTGGAACGGATGGAGCCGTGGACATGAGCGTGGATCTGGACGCAGCCCTGACCGTCCCACGCACGGCCGAACGTCCCCGCGACGACGGGCGGGCGCTCGTCGGGAGCCGCTGTGGACGGTGCGGGGCGGTCTCGTTCCCCGCGCGGGCCGTGTGCCACGCGTGCGCCACGGCCGGGCCGGCGCAGGAGGTCTTCGCGCCCACCGGCGTGTTGATCACCTGCACCACGGTCCACGTCGCGCGGCCCGGCCTGCAGGCGCCGTACACGCTCGGCCAGGTCGTGCTCGACGACGCCGGTCCGATGGTCTTCGGTCAGGTCCGGGCTCCGGACGGCGGGGTGCGGGCGGGGATGCCCGTTCGCGTGGTGATCGCCGCGCCGGGGGAGACCCCGCGGTACTGGTTCGTGCCGCAGGACGAACCCGCATCTCACCGTTTCGGCAGGTGATACGGTTGCGTCGCGTCACGGAACGACTTCGCGGCCGGTGGCCGGCGCGGCCCAGCACCGCACCAGTGATCCCGAAGGTGGGCGATGGCAGAGACGCGCGACGACGGCGCCATGGTCCGGTCCGTCGGCAGGGCCGTGGAGATCCTCATCGCCCTGGGCCACAGCCCGCTCCCGCTGGGCGATCTGGCCGAGATCGTGAACCTGACCAAGCCCACCACGTACCGCCTGCTGAGCACGCTGCGCGCCAAGGGGATGGTGGTCCAGGACCACGCCAGCGGCCACTACGGCCTCGGCCCTGGCTGCTTCCACCTGATGTCGTCGATCACCAACGGCAACGCGGGCTTCATCTTCGAGGCCACCGACGCGCTCGAGCAGCTGCGCGAGGTCACCTCCGAGACCATCGACGTGCACGTGCGGGCCGGCCGCTCCCGGATCTGCGTCAAGGAGCTCCCGAGCCCGCACCCGATCCGCTACATCTCCGGCGTCGGCGTCTCCGAGGGCATCCACACCGGGTCGGCGGGCAAGGTGCTGCTCGCGTTCATGCCGGAGGCCGAGCGGGAACGGCTGCTCAAGGATCTCCCGCTGCACGCCACCACGCCCAACACGATCACCGATCTCGACACGCTGCGCGCCGAACTGGCCCGCATCGCGCAGGACGGGATCGCCTACAGCTACGGCGAGCGGGTCCTCGGCGCGGTCGGGGTGACGGCGCCCATCACCAACGCGGCGGGCACCATCCTCGCCGCGCTGAGCGTCCTCGGTCCGGCCGACCGGCTGACGGGCGAGCGGCTCGCCGAGGCCGAGCGGCACGTCCGAGCCACCGCCGCGCTGATCTCGTCCACGATCAAGGACCGGACCTCGATGGGCTGACGGCGCCGCCCGCTGGTCCCCGGTTCCGGCTTCGGCGAACCTGCCACCGACCAGCACGGAGGGAGCGATCTCATGCCCGATCCCGACGACGTCGCGCGCGAGCCGGACGTCAGCTCGGCGAACGACGGGAGGGTGCCCATCCGGGCTCGTTACGAGCCCTCCCCGACGACCGCCGAGCCCGCGTTGCGCGCGTGGAGCGATCGCCGGCTCGCCGAACCGGGCCCGTTCCGGCCGCGGTTCATGGTCTATTCGGGGCTCGGTTCGCCCGCGATGACGGCCGAGCGGCTCGCGGTGCTCCAGGAGGTGGGCGCGGAGGCCTTCCAGCTCGCCACCGATCTGCCCACGCAGCTGGGCTTCGACCCCGATCACGAGCTCGCACACGCCCAGGTCGGCAGGGCCGGCGTGTCGTGCGCGACCCTGGACGACTTCGCCACCATCTGCTCCCGGCTGGACCTCGAGGCCGCCGACAGCCTCGGCATGCTGCAGAACTCGCTGGGCCACGTGGCGTTGGGCATGGTCCACAGCGTGCTGGCCGACCGCGGCGCCACGCAGACGAAGCTCCTCATGCAGAACGATCCGCTGAAGGAGTTCACCGCTCGGGGCACGGAGATCCACACCCCTGAGCAGGCGCTGCGCATCGCCGCCGACTGCGTGGCCTTCGCGATCGACGAGGGCATGCCGGGCGCGGCGCTCACCGTGTGCTCCAACCACTACGACGTCGCCGGGGCCGGACCGGTGGTGGCCGTCGCCTTCGCGTTCGGCAACGCCATCGCCTACATGGACGAGCTGGTCGGTCGCGGGTACGCCCCGGCGGCGGTGGCCGAGAAGTTCATGTTCTTCCTCAACGAGCGCAGCGACATGTTCGTCGAGGCGTCGATCTTCCGCACCGCGCGGGTCCTGTGGAGCGAGATCCTGCGCGACCGCTACGGGCTCGAGGTCGCCGAGCAGCCCGTCGCGGTGATGATGGGATACGCCCACGGGCTCGAGTCGGCCGACGAACCGCTCGTCAACATCCCCCGCGTCACGCTCAGCGTGCTGGGCTCGGTGCTCGGCGGGGTCGACTACCTCTGCGCCACCGGCTACGACGAGGCGCTGCGCATCCCATCGGTCGACGCGGCGGCGCTCGCCGTGCGCACGATGCAGGTGGTGGCGTACGAACACGGGGTGGCCACCAGCATCGACCCGCTCGCCGGGAGCGCGAAGCTCCGCGACATCGACGACCACGTCCAGAGCGAGGTGCGCGCCGAGCTGAAGCGCCTGTTCGACGAGGGCGGGCCCCTGGAGGCGATCGAGAACGGGTACCTCACGGCCCGGATCGACGAGAACAGGGGAGCCCGGCAGGACCAGCTGCGCCGGGGTGAGCGGCAGATGGTCGGGCACGGCGTGTTCGACGCCCCCGAGCGGGCCTCGTACTTCGCGGGGAAGAGCACCGGCGAGGTCGACTTCCCCGAGGTCGAGCGCGACGCGGTCGAACGCGTCGGCGAGCACAAGCGGCGCCGCGACTCCGCGCTCGTCGAGCGTTCCCTCAAGGACGTCCGGATGGCCGCGGCGGGCGACGAGAACCTGGTGCGCCCCGCCATCGGCGCGCTGCGCGCGGGCGCCACCTCCGCCGAGATCGTCGCCGCCACGAGGGAGGGCTTCGAGGAGTGAGACGACGTGTCGTACTGGCCAAGCTGGGGCTCGACGGGCACGACGTCGGCGTCCGGCTCATCGGCAAGCACCTCGCGCAGGCCGGGTTCGAGGTCATCTACCTCGGCAAACGGGTGCCCACCGCGCACATCGTGCGGGCGGCCGTGCAGGAGTCGGCCGACGCCGTGGGGCTGAGCTGCCTGAGCGGGGGTCTCGGGCACTTCGCCTCGCTCACCGTCGAGGGCCTGCGCGAGCAGGGCTGCGACATCCCGGTCCTCGCCGGGGGCATCGACGAGCCGGCCGAGATCGACCGCATGCTGGCGGCGGGCGTCGCGGTGCACTTCGGACCGGGCGCGTCGATCGACGGCATCATCAAGGCGTTCGACGAGGCGACGGCCGAGGAGCACGCGTGAGGCTCGCCGTCGCACTGCACGAGAGCACCGGCACGGACGGCGCGGCACTCGTGGACGACGCCGTCCGCACCACGCGGGCCGCCCGCGACGCCGGGTACTCGGGTGTCGTCGCGGGGCAGCACTTCCTCACCGCACCCCGGCCCTACCTGCAGCCGCTGCCCCTGCTGACCCGGCTCATCCCCGAGTCCGGTGACATGCGGCTCGTCGCCGGCGTGCTGCTGCTGCCCCTTCTCGATCCGGTCCAGCTCGCCGAGGAGCTGGCCACCGTCGACACGTTGTGCGGTGGCCGCCTGGTGGTCGGGGCGGGCGCGGGGTACCGGCCGGTCGAGTTCGCCGCCTTCGGGGTGAGCCGGGCCGAGCGGCGCACCCGCCAGCTCCGTGCCCTCGACGAGATGGTGGCCTGGTGGCAGGGCGCCGAGGTGCGCGGCACCGGTGCCCGGCTGGGGCTGCGCCCGGTCGCCTGCCCGCACCCACCCGTCTGGCTGGCCGCGAGCGGGCCCCGTTCGTACGGCGACGCGCTCGACCGCGGCCACACCCCGTTCCTGGGTCCGCAGGTCGCACCCGGGCGGCTCGCCGAGCTCCTCCGCACCCGCCCGACGTCCACCCCGGTCGCCCTCAGGCGTGACGTCCTGGTCACCGACGTGGTCGCGCCGACCGCCGCCGCCGATGCGATCGCGCGCCGGGCCGAGCAGAACGCCGAGTGGGGGTACGGGTCCGCGACGGGGGAGAGCCCCTACCTCGTGGGCTCCGCGGCGGAGTGCCGGGAGCGGATCGCGGAGCTGGAAGCGCTGGGCGTCACCGACCTCGTGATCCGCACCAACTGGGCCGGCATCACCGCGGACGACAGCCGGGAGATGCTCGCCGCACTCACGGGGTAGGTCAGTAGGGGGCCGGAGAGTTCGACTCCGCCCAGCTCTTCTCGGCGTCGGAGCCGGCCGGGGGAGGCGCGAAGCCGTTGATCATCCACAGGTCCTCGCTGGTCTCGTCGACGTGGAACTCCCAGTGCAACCCGGGATGCCGCTCGAGGTGGGGCTGCAGCATGCGCCTGATCCACTCGGCGGTGCGGCGCCTGCTGTCCCGGTCCGGGTTGTGCCGGGCGATGTGGTCGACGGTGACGCGGACGCCCGCGGCGACGGGCTCACCGCCGACGTAGAAGTCCTCGGACCGGGTCTCCTGGAACAGGGTGACGACGTAGAACCGGGGCAGACCGACCTTCTCGTAGTGGTCCGCGATGGTGGACGCGAGCCGGTGCTTGTCCTCGTCCGTGAAGATTCCCGGGGTGTGGTGAACGGTCCACAGCGGCATGACGGTTCGGCATCCCCCACGGCCCGCGGTGTCGCGGGCCCTCAGGCAGTTGGAGTCGGCGGGGATCGTCACCCGCGTGCCCTACCGGGAATCGGGCCGGCGGCGCCGTGACGAGTACCGCCTGACCGAGGCCGGCGAGGACCTGCTGCCGGTGTTCCTGTCGCTGATGCAGTGGGGCGACACCCACCTGCAGGACGGGAGCCCGCCCCTGTCCTTCGTCGAGGCCGGCACCGGTCGGGCGGTGCGGGTCCGGGTGACCGCGGGCTCGGATCAGCAGATGACGTCCGACGACATCCGGGTCCGGCTGAACCCCGCGTGGCGGGGGTGACACCGGTCCAGCGGGCAGCCTGATCGACTCATCGGTAGCCTGCCGGCTCAGCGCGTGTTGATCACACGTCTGGGTCGAGGTGTCTGTCGATGCGAGGGGGCTTGTTGCCATGTCCAGGACGTCATCCGCAGGCGGGGCGGACGGACCCGCGACCGAGGTGTTCACCGCCGTCTCGATCCTGAACCGGGAGGGGCACCCGCCCGTGGGGGCCGACCGCTCGGCCCAGGCGCAGCACCGGCGGGATGCGGAGCCGGGCGCCGAACCGGAGAAGTCCGGGCGCAGCCGACGGGGCGCCATCGCGGGCGGTGCCGGGCTGGCAGGTGGGGTGGCGGTCGGCGTCGCGGCCTTCGCGGGAGGCTCGGAACCGGCTCCCGGCGAGATGGTCGCCGTGGCCGCCGACGGTGGCGAGGGCGCCTACCCGGGCCAGGGCCTGCTCGACCTGGAGGACTCCGCCGACGCACCTCTCGAGCCGGTGGCGATCGACCCGGCCGCCAACACCGGCGCGCTCGACGAGGCCACCCCCGTTGTGTCGCCCGGCGCCCCTGCGGCCGGTCCCGCCCCTGCCGCCGCGCCCGCGTCCGCGGATCCCGGCGGCCCCGATGCGGCCCCTGCTGTCGAGGACGACACCGCCTTCGGCAGCGGCTCCGATGACCGCGCCGACGAGAGCCACACCGACGACGGCGACGCCGGCGACCACGACACGGGCGACGGGGACGCCGGGGGAGGGAACGAGGGAGGTCTCCTCGGAGCCGGCAGCGACGACGGGGTCCTCGGCACCGGTCTCCTGGCCGCCGACGACGACTCCTCCGGCGACGACTCCTCGGGCGACGAGTCGTCCGGTGACAGCGGCGGCGACGGCGGCGGCGTGCTCGGTACCGGCCTGCTCGGCTGAGGCGGAGTCTCTCCCGCCGGCTTCCCCTGTGAAGAAGAGATGCGCTCAGCAGGGCTGAGCGCACGCATGCTTCCGCTATGAGCGCGGAGGTCCGCATCGACACCGGTGCCCTCAGGGGAACGATCCTTCCCGACGCCGGGGTCCGCCGGTTCCTCGGCATCCCCTACGCGGCTGCGCCGACGGGCGCCAACCGCTGGAGGCCACCGCAGCCGGTCGCCCCCTGGACGGGGGTGCGGGACGCGACCGAGTTCGGGCCGGCGAGCCGGCAGCTCCCGCCGCCGACCACCTCGCTCTTCTGCGGGCACGAGTCCGCGTTCAGCGAGGACTGCCTCACCCTCAACGTCTGGACGGGGCCGGCGGATGACCGCGACCGGCCGGTGCTCGTGTGGATCCACTTCGGTGCCTTCACGTTCGGTTCGGCGAGCAACCCGCTGTACGACGGTGCCCGCCTGGCGAGCCGGGGGATCACCGTGGTGACCGTCAACCACCGGCTCGGGAGGCTCGGGTTCCTGGCGCACCCCGAGCTGTCGGCCGAGACCGGGTACGGCGGCTCCGGGAACTACGGGCTGATGGATCAGATCGCGGCGCTGCGGTGGGTGCGGCGCAACATCGAGGCGTTCGGCGGGGATCCGGGCAACGTGACGCTCGGCGGGGTCTCCGCGGGAGGGGACAGCGCCCAGAAACTGCGCTGCTCGCCGCCGGCGCGGGAGCTGTTCCACCGCGTCGTCGCCCACAGCGGACCGGGGGTCACGCCCGCGATCGACGGTCCGGGCCATCCCGGTTACGCCTCCACGCTGCGGGCGGCCGAGCAGGCGGGCGTCGAGCTGTTCGCCGCACTCGGGGTCGGCTCGGTGGAGGAGGCGAGGCAGCTGGACCCCGAGGTGATCCTCCGCGCCGATCTTCCCCGGACACACGGCGAGTGGATCTCCGATCTCGCTCCCGGCGGGGCGAGCATGCACCGTTACGACACCGGATATCCCGTGATCGACGGGTACGTGCTCGTCGAGCCCGTGCAGCGATCTTTCGCCGAAGGGCGCGCGGCGGACGTCCCCGCGATCGTCGGGAACGTCGCCGACGAACAGGCAGGCGCCCGCTACCTGCCCACCGTGGCGGCCTACCGGCGTCATCTCGAGGAGGCGTACGGCGACCACGCGCGCGAAGCGTTCGCGCTGTACCCGGCCGCGGACGACACCGCGGTCGCGAAGGCGAGCCGGTCCCTCGCAGGCGACGAGATCTTCACCATGTCCTCGTGGAACGCGGCGATCCTGCAGAGCGAGAACATGAGGTCGCCGGTCTGGCACTTCCGGTTCGAACGGCAACCGCCCGTTCCCGCCGATTCCGGTCTCCTGGACGCGGTGGAGGCCAGCGCATTCCACACGGCGGACGTCCTCTATCTCTTCGGGACGTACGCCGACCGCGACTGGGGCTGGACCGATGCGGATCGGGCGCTGGCCGAGCGCATCCAGCGGTCATGGATCTCCTTCCTCCGCTCGGGCGATCCCACCGGCGGTGGGGAGATCGAGTGGCCGGAATTCGAGGCCCGGGCGCCGCTCACGAAGGTGTGGGACGTCGAGGACACCGTGGCGGACGTCCTCGACCGCCGCACGCTCGCGTTCTGGCGTGCGTACTGGTCCGGCCCCGGATTCGTCGGCTGAGCCGGTCACACGGGGATCGTCGCGGTGTTGCGCTGCGCGCCCAGGCCCTGGATCTCCGTGGTCAGCACGGCGCCGTCGGTCAGGTACCGCTTCGGGTCGCGGGCGTGCCCGACCCCGCCCGGGGTGCCGGTGGCGATGACGTCGCCGGGGCGCAGGGTCACGATCCGCGAGACGTATGCGACCAGCGCGACCGGGTCGAACACCAGATCGGCGGTGTTCGCGGATTGCACGGTGTCGCCGTCGACCGCGCAGTGCAGGTCCAGTTCGGGGCGGGTGCCGCCGGGCAGCTCGTCCGGGGTGACCAGGTACGGGCCGAGCGGGGTGGTGGCCTCGAAGGTCTTCCCCTGCAGCCATTGCACGCCGCGGTACTGCCAGTCGCGCATGGTGACGTCGTTGAGCACGGCGAACCCGGCGATCGCCGCCTGCGCCTCGGCCTCGGACGCGCGGCGCACCGGGGCGCCGATCACGACGGCGAGCTCGGCCTCCCAATCGACCGCCGCGGAGGCGGGGTCGAGTGCGACCGGGTCGGCCGGGCCGACCAGCGCGTCGGCGAACTTGGCGAACAGGGTGGGGTGCTCGGGCAGCTCGCGACCCATCTCCAGGATGTGGCTGCGGTAGTTCAGCCCGACGCAGAAGATCTTGCCGGGTCGGGGGACGACCGGGGCGAGTTCGGCGGAACCGAGATCGTGCACCGGCCCGCCGGCCGCGGCGGCGCGGTCCCGCCAGCCCGGTTCGGCGAGCAGGGTGCCGACGTCGGGGGAGCCGATCTCGGTCGCGGTGCTCCCGTCGACGCGGGCGGCGCGCGTGCCGGCGGGGGTGCGCAGGGTCGCAAGCTTCACGGGGCCAGAAGCTACGTGTGCCCTGCATGTCGACCGCCGCTCTTCTGCCACGGAGAACCTGCCGAGGCCACGTTCCGGAATGACCGCCCGCCGGCCATTCCGCACGCAAGAAGTTGAGCGGTCGCCGCACAACCGCTGGCTACCGTCGACCGAGGCGCCGCACCGGCGGGCAATCGCAGGAGGACCAGCATGATCGTGACCGCGTTGGCGTGTCCGTCTTCGGAGGATCCCGCCGTTGTGCGCGTTGCTGCGGGCCGGGTGGCACACGGCTTGACCGGGCGCCCACCGGAGGTGGTCCTCGATCCCTCCAGCGTGAGCGCGGCAGCACTGCGGGAGGCCGATCTGCTGGTCCTCGCGGCTGCGGTTCCCCTGCACCCGACCTGTTCCCCGCTCCTCGACGTCCTGGAGGAGGGCGTCCTCGGCGGATGCGTGGTGTTCCTCGCCGGCGTCGGCTCGTGGCCGGCCGAAGCGGGAACCGTCGACCGCGCGGTGCTGCCGGCCGTGCGCCGGGCCGGAGGGCTGTGCATGGCACCGACCCTCCACGTGATCGACGCCGCGCCGGCGCCGATCGAGGCCTACTGCCGGTACTGGCGGCCGATCACGCACAGCCTGCTGCGGGACCGGGCGACCCGGACGGCGGCGGCATGAGCGTCCCGCGGCCGGGTCCGGAGGAGCTGCGCGCGGCGTTCGGCCACTTCCCCAGCGGCGTCGCGGCCGTGTGCGCCCGCGGTGGGGAGTGGGGGGTGGGCATGGCCGTCAGCACGTTCGTGCCGGTGTCGCTCGACCCGCCGCTGATCGCGTTGTTCATCCAGCGGTCCTCGCGCACCTGGCCGGTGCTGCGGGAGCTGCCGCGGCTCGGCGTCAGCATCCTGGCCGAGCACCACGGCACCGCGGCCCGCTCGCTGGCGGCGCGCGACGGCGACCGCTTCGCCGGCGTCGAGCACACCACCGCCGACTCGGGCGCGATCCGGATCGCGGGCTCCACCGCCTACTTCGAATGTTCGGTCGCCGAGGAGTCGCCCGCCGGGGACCACCTGATCGCCCTGCTCCACGTCGAGCGGCTGGACATCGGCGGAGATCACCCGCCGCTGGTGTTCCACCGCAGCCGGTTCGGGCGCCTCGTGCAGACCGTCTGACCGTGCGCGCCCTGTTCACCCCCACCCGTCGCAAGCTCGCCCGAGTTCAACGGAGTGCTCGATGACCCAGCTCCCCGTCGACGTCGACGCCCACGAACCCGCGGCCCCGCCGCGCGCCCGTCGGCGCACCCTCACGCTCACCGCCATCGGCAACGTCTTCGAGTGGTACGACTTCACCGTCTACGGCTTCTTCGCACCGGCGATCGCCGCGACGTTCTTCCCGAAGCAGGATTCGCTCGCCGCGCTGCTCTCGACGTTCGTCGTGTTCGTCGTCGGGTTCCTGGCCCGGCCGGTGGGTGGCCTGATCTTCGGCCGGCTCATCGACCGCAAGGGCCGCAAGACGATCATGCTCTTCTCGATGCTGCTGATGGCGGGCGGGTCGCTCCTCATCGCGGTCGCGCCGGGGTACGCCACCGCCGGCGTGCTCGGGACGCTCGTCGTGGTCCTCGGCCGCCTGTGCCAGGGACTCTCCGCGGGCGGTGAGCAGGGCTCCGCCGGGATGTTCCTCGTCGAGTGGGCGGGGACGGGGCGCCGGGCGTTCTTCGGCAGCTTCCTCAACTCCGCGGCGACGACCGGGGTCCTGATGGGCGCGTTGATCGGTGCAATGCTCACGACGACCCTCGGCACGGCCGTGGTGAACGAATGGGCGTGGCGGATCCCGTTCTTCCTCGGTGCGGCGCTGGCCCTGGTGGTCTTCTTCCTGCGCCGGGACGTCGAGGAATCGCCCGTGTTCCGCGAGATCCGGTCCGCCCACGGCTCGGTGGGGGAGCAGGACACCGCGCCCGTCCACCGGATGCCCAACGGCGTCGTCTTCGTCGTCGTGCTCGGCTTCATCGCGCTGTGGACCACGACCACGTTCATCACGCTCACCTACGTGCCCACGTTCGCGTTCGCGATCGTCGGGGTGGACGCGTCGGGCTCGCTGTGGGCCACCGCGCTCGGCGCGGGGATGACGGCAGCGCTGATCCCGGTCGGTGGGTGGATCTCCGACCGGGTCGGCAGGCGGCCCGTGATCTTCTTCTCCGGCATCGGCTACCTGGTCCTGGCCGTCCCGTTCTTCACGCTCATCGCGACGACGAAGGAGTTCTGGGCGGTGCTGCTGCTCGAGTTCGTACTCGCCTTCTTCTCGGCGCCCATCCTGGGCACGGGCGTCGCGCTGATCGTCGAGATGTTCCACGGCCCCAACCACGGGTTCCTGGTCACCTTCACCATGGCCATCGGCGTCACGATCTTCGGCGGGTTCGGTCCCTACATCTGCACGTGGCTGATCAGCGTCACCGGCGAGCCGGTCTCGGCGTCGTACTGGGTGGTCGCGGTGTCGGTCCTCACGCTCGTCTCCGCCTTCTTCATCCCCCGCAACCTGCACACCCGCCCACTCGCTCGATGAACGGAGAGACGGTCACATGCTGAGCAAGAACACGTTCCAGCTGGGCCTGTTCGCCCTCAACTGCTCCAACGGCATGACCATGACGAAGGCGCCGGAGCGGTGGCACAACACCTGGGACAACAACGTCCGGGCTGCGCGGCTGGCCGACGAGGCGGGGCTGGAGTTCCTGCTCCCCGTCGGGAGGTGGCGGGGGTACGGAGGTGAGACGGACAGCCAGAGCAGCAACTTCGAACCCATCACGTGGGCGACCGGCATCCTCGCGAGCACATCGCGCATCCGCGTGTTCAGCACGACGCACTGCGCCCTGATCCACCCCGTCTTCGCGGCCAAGCAGATGACGACGGCGGACCACATCGGCCACGGGCGCTTCGGGCTCAACATCGTCGCGGGCTGGAACGCCGCGGAGTTCTCGATGTTCGGCGAGTCGCTCAAGGAGCACGACGACCGCTACGCCTACGCGCAGGAATGGCTCGACATCGTCAAGAAGGTCTGGCACGAGCCGGAGCTCTTCGACCACCACGGCCGGTTCTTCGACCTGGTGGGCGTGGAGGGCCACCCCCATCCCGTCGCCGAGCCGGTGATCATGAGCGCGGGCTCCTCGCCCACGGGGAGCGCCTTCGCCGCTCGCAACGCCGACGCGCTGTTCATGGTGATCAACGACCTCGACAGCATGGCCGACAAGGTGGCCGAGGTGAAGCGCCGCAACCCCGAACGCCGCTTCGGCGTGTTCGCCAGCAGCCACCTCGTGTGCCGGCCCACCCGGCAGGAGGCCGAGGACTACTACCACTACATCGTCGACGAGATGGGCGACTGGGAGGCCGCGGACAACATGGCCGCCGGGCGCCTGACGGCCCAGTCGTCCACGGCGGAGCAGCTGCAGGCGCACGCGATGAAGCGGCGCAACATCGGCGGATCCGGGACCTGGCCCGTCGTCGGCAGCTACGACGACGCCGTCGACATGTACGAGCGGCTGGCCGCCAGCGGCCTGTCGGGGGTCGCCGTCGGCCTCATCGACTACATCGAGGAGTTCCCGCACCTGCGCGACGAGGTGCTCCCGCGGATGGAGCGGCGCGGCCTGCGGCTGCCCGTCGCCCCCGAGGACCACGAGGACCCGGCGCGGGCGAAGGCCTTCGCGTAGCACAGCGGACAGGAGACGTCACGCATGAAGGTAGTGGTGGCCGGCGGCGGCATCGGCGGGCTGACGCTCGCGCTGTCGCTCCAGGCGCGTTTCGACGACGTGGACGTCCACGTCTACGACGCCGCCCCCGTGTTCAAGCCGTTGGGCCTCGGCATCAACCTGATGCCGCACTGCGTCCGCGTGCTCACCCAGCTCGGGCTGCGGGACGCGCTGAGCGAGGTGGCCGTGGAGGCGCAGGAGTTCGTCTTCGCCACGCACAACGGCCAGATCGTCTATCGCGAGCCGACGGGCCGGTACGCGGGGCACGACCATCCGCACTTCTCGATCCACCGGGGCGACCTCCACGCGGTGCTGCTGGACGCCGTGCTGGAGCGCCTCGGCCCGGATCACGTGCACACCGACCACCGGCTGGTGGGCGTCACACAGGACGACGCCGTGGTGACGGCGACGTTCCACGACTCCGCGGACACCGTCATCGGACCGGTCGAGGCCGACGTCCTGATCGGCTGCGACGGCGTGCACTCCGTGGTGCGCAGGACTTTCTACCCGCACGAGGGGCCCCCGGTCTTCCACGGCATCAACATGTGGCGCGGGGTCACGAGGATGCCCCCGTTCCTGAGCGGAGCGAGCGCGACGCGCATCGGCGCGCTCTTCCTGACGGGCAAGCTCGCCGTCTACCCGATCAGGAACGACATCGACCAGCAGGGGAACCAGCTCGTCAACTGGATCGCCGAGGTCGTCACCGACGAGCAGGCGCCCGTCGACTGGAGCGCCGCGGGCGACGTCGACGACTTCCTGCACCACTTCGAGGACTGGAAGTTCGACTGGCTGGACTGCGGCGAGCTGATCCGCAACGGCGAGAACGTGCTGTCCTACCCGATGGTCGACCGGGATCCGGTCGACCGGTGGACCTTCGGTCGGGTGACGCTCCTCGGGGACGCCGCGCACCCGATGTACCCGCGCGGCGGCAACGGCGGCGCGCAGGCCATCCTCGATGCCGAAGCGCTCGCGAAGGCGCTCGAGGCCGCGGACGATCCGCGGGACGGGCTGTCGGCGTACGAGCGGGAGCGGCTGCCGATCGTCAACAACATCGTGCTGACCAACCGCACCACGCCCCCCGACACGATCATCGAGGTCGTGGAGCAGCGGACGAACGGTGAGCCGTACGAGCGCCTCGAGGACGTGATCTCGCTCGAGGAGCTCCAGGCGATCAGCCTCGGCTACCAGCGCGTCGCGGGCTACGACAGGGAGACCGTCGCGCGGGGGTGAGGCCGCCCCGGCGACGACGGAGGAGGGACGCGGCCCCCGGGCCACGTCCCTCCTCCGTTCACTACCGATCAGCTGACCCCGAGCACCTTCGGCGGGTTGACCAGCACCTCGGCGCCGCCCGGGCGCACGACCATGCTCCCCCCGTACATCAGGCCGACGTCGGATCGCCACGACCGGTCGTGGAGGTCGATGTTGTTGCCGAAGTGCATCCCCTCCTCGAGCACGAGGTGACCGATCCCCGCGCCGTTGAGGGAGTTCGATCCGTAACCCGGCGCGTAGACGACCGTGGGGAACTCCGGCGAGGCCAGCCCCATCGCGTGGAAGCCGAGCTCGATCCAGTCGATCCCCGCATCGGCCGCGGGCTTGCGGATCTCACGCAACGCCTCGTCGATCGTCTTGCCCGGCACGAGCGCGGTCCGGCTCGCCTCGAAGCACTCCAGCGCGACGTCGAACAGCCGGTACAGCGGCTCGGGCACCCGGGGTCCGATGTGGCAGCTGTACTCGGTGTGCACGAGGTAGCCGCCCCACTTGGTGTGCCACTCCGCCACGATGAGGTCGCCCTCGTTCAGCGGGCGGGTCGTCGGGACCATGGGCTGGTCGGATCCGTGCAGCAGGTGCCACAGCTCGCTGTCCGGGTGCTCGGCGGGACCGGAGGCGAACAGGTTGAAGACGTTCGGCTCGCCACCGTTCGCGATCTGCGTCCGGATCATCTCGGCGTAGACCTCCGCCTCGGTGGCGCCGGCGGCCGCGGCGTCCACGAGCGCGTCGATGGTCTTCTCCGCGACCCCCGCCGCACGGCGGAGCATCTCGATCTCCTCCTCGCTCTTGCGGACGCGCAGCCGCTGGAACGCGTACCCGAAATCGATCAGTTGCGCGTCCGGGAGGAGCGCCTCGAGCGCCGCCTGCTCGCCGGAGAGGATCGTGGACGTCGTCTGGATCGTCGAGGAGAACCCCACCAGGCCCAGCCGTGCGCGGCCGAGCCCGCGGTCCTTCAGCTCGGCGGCGAGCTCGGGGATCCCGTGGCCGATGCGGATGTCGTCCACCCAGCCGTGCAGCGCCTCCTGGAAGTGGAAGGGCTGGCTCATGTGGGCCACCGCGTTGTAGAGCACCGGGTCCCGGTCCAGGAAGAAGAGGGCGCTCGACCCCATCTTCGCGCCGGTGCCCGTGAGGTAGCGGATGTTCGCGATCCCCATGTCCCAGTAGATGTCGTTGCCGAGCAGCACGAGCGCGTCGACGCCCGCCATCAGCATGTCCTTGCGCAGCGCGTCCCAGCGCCGGTCCCGCTCCGCCACGCTCAGGTGGGGGTGGTGGTCGCCGGGCACCTTGGACGGCTTCGCGCCCTTCGGGATGGGGTGCGGCGGGAACGGGGGGAGGAGGCCGAGCGCCCTGACCTCGGGTCCGAGCGTCGCAGGGATTCCGGTGACGAACTCGATGTTCTCGTTGGCTTCCGTGGTCACGGGTCCTCGATTTCTGGTCGACTTCTGAGCTGCCGTTGCGTCTCATCGTCAGCGCGCGGGGCCGCGCAGGAGCCGAACTTCTCCTCGGCGGAAACCGCGACTACCGTCTCCTCCGGTCCCAGAGGGCGAGGTCATCATGCCGATCAACGTCGAGTACCAGAAGCCGACGTACTCCGTGAACTCGATCGACAACGCCCTCAGAGCCATCCACATCCTGCGCGACTTCGGCTCCGCGCGGGTCTCGGACGTCGCCAAGATGCTGGGCATCGCCGACTCCACGGCGCACCGGATCATGGCGATGCTCGTCTTCCACGGGTTCGCAGTGCAGGACGACCAGCGGCGCTACTGCGCCGGGCCCGCGCTCAGCGCACCCGTCATCTCGTCGGAGGTGGCGCGCGACATCCAGAAGCTCGCCCACCCCACGATCGACGCCCTGGCCCGCGACTACGCGGAGACGGTGTGCCTCGCCACCCGCGTCGGCGTGCACACCCGCGTCCTGCTCTCCGTCGAGCCGGAGGATTCCGACCACGTCCCCGAGCGCACCGGGAACGTGCTGCCCGCCCACCTCAGCGCGGCCGGGCGGGCGCTGCTCGCGCTGCTGCCGGAGGCGCAGGTGGAGAGCCTCTACCGCAGCCCGGCCGCCGAAGCCCGTGGATCGCAGCTCTCCGACCGCGAGTACCGGATCCTGCTCGACGAGCTCGAGAACACGCGCAGGCGCGGGTTCGCCCGGTGCGTCGAGAGCATCAACAAGGGGATCTCGGCGATCGCGATCCCGGTCACCTCGCCGCACTCGCCGCCGGTCGCGATCGTCGTCAGCACGCCGTCGCAGCGTCTGATCGAGCTGTACCGGACGCCCGAGCGCCGGAGCCTGCTGTTCAACGCACGCGACGACCTGGTCGCGACGCTGGCGTTGAAGCTCGCACCGACCGAGGCGACCTCCGACCTGATCGCCTGAGCCCTCGGCTCACGCGGCGCCGTGCTCCTTGAGGTACCGGTGCCGCATGAGCCCGTTCACCTTCCCGCTGGCCGGGACCTTGTAGCCCTTGGCCTCGTGCCAGGCCAGGACCGCGGCGTCGCTCGTGTCCAGCTCGCCCGCCTCCGGGTCCTCCTGGGCGTCGTCGCTCTGCGGGTTGTCCTTGTGCTGCCGCCAGACGTCGAGGAGGTGCTGCGGGATGCGGCCACGCTCGGCGACCTCGTACCCGTTGGCCTTGAGCCAGGCACGGGCTCCGGTGCTCTCCGTGGAGCGGGGAGCCGGCGCCGTGCGGGACCGCGCCGTGCGGGACGTCCTCCTCGACCGGGCCCTCCGCGCCGCCGCGGCGAACTCGGCCAGCGTCGAGCGCAGTCGCTGCGCGTTCTCCGGCCCGAGGTCGATCTCGTACTCCGCGCCGTCCAGACCGAACTGCACGGTCTGGATCTCGGTGTCCGGAACCTCCTCGCCCGTGAGGTCGTCGACCCAGCGGACCGCGATCTTCTCAGCCATCGCATTCCGTCCAATGCTTCAACTGCTCTGCGTAGGCGGTCGGGAACCATCCGCATCCGGCTCGATCCGGGTGGTTCTCTCCTCCAGTTTGCCCTTTTTCCGGCCGATCATCCCCGACCGGACGGCGGATTCCCCTGGTGGTGTTGATGGATCGAACGGGCCTGGTCCCGGTCTCCGTGGGTGTCGGTCACCGCGACGTCGTCCACGTCGTGATCAAGCGCTCGTCCGGGAGCCGTTGAACCCGAGGCGTTGAGCCGGCCACGGGTGCTCGCACATCGGTTGTGGTGCCGGCACACCGGTTGCAGTCGGTGTGTGGGTGCCCGAGGTGGTGTGTGAGCGGCCGGCTCGGACGGGTGCGACGCGGCGAGGCTTGACGTCCACGGGGGGGTGGTGCTCTAATTCGAGACAACGTTGTCTCGCCGTTTACCCGAGAGTCGCGCCGGGGTTCCGAGACGTCGCTGTCGGGCGGTTCTGTTCGCCCTCACTGCAAGGGAGCAGGTGACGTTCTTGATTGTCGAAAGCAGGGTCGTGCCGCCGCCGACGAAATCGCGGCGATGGCGGGTGGGATCGCACCAGTGGCCGCTCGCGATCTTCGTCGTCGTCGCCGGATTCGTCGCCTTCTCCGTGGTGGCGCCGAGCATCGGCATCTTTTCCAACAGCGTGCTCTCCGACGACGGTTTCACGCTGCACTGGTACCGGGACACCCTGCTTTCCCCGCTCGTTCTCTCGGCCACGGTGAACACGGCCATCGTCGTGGTGGGGGCCACGGTGATAGCGGTGGTGATCGGCGTCGGGCTGGCGTGGCTGGTCTCGCGCACCGACCTGCCCTTCGCCCGATGGCTCACCGTCATCCCGGTCATGCCGCTCTTCTTCCCGCCGGTGGTCGGTGCCGTCGCGTGGGTGGTCCTGCTCGCGCCGCAGGCAGGTCTGATCAACGCGGCGATCCGGAGCATCACCGGGAAGACGACCGGTCCCTTCGACATCTACAACGTCTGGGGCGTCACGGCGGTCGTCGGCCTGTACATCACGCCGTACGTGTACCTCATGATCGCGAACGCGTTCCGCCAGTACGACAGCTCGTACGAAGAGGCGGCCCGAACGGCGGGCGCGCCGATGCTCACGGTGCTCTGGCGCGTCACCCTTCCGCTGCTGCGACCGGCCATCACGGCCGGGGCGCTGCTGGCCTTCATCACGGCGATCGCCCAGTTCTCGATCCCCGCCCTCATCGGCCGAACCGGGAACGTCGAGGTGTACACGACCCTCATCTACGACATGCTGCGCCGTTATCCCCGTGAACTCGAGCCGGCCGCCGTGCTCAGCTCGATCATGGTGGTGGTCACGATGGTCGTGTTGTGGATCCAGCGCCGGCTGCTGCGCCGCAGTGCCCGTTTCGTCACCATGGGAGGAAAGGGTCTGCGCCGCACTCGACTCGCACTGGGTCCGTGGCGGTGGCCATTGTTCGCCTGTGTGATCAGTTACGTCGTGATCGCGGTCATCCTGCCGATGTTCGCTCTCGTGAATCTGTCGGTCCGGACCTACTGGGCGCCGACGGTCGGCTTCGACGGTCTCACCCTCGACAATTTCCGATGGGTGTTCGACGGGTACAACAGGACGGTCGAGTCGATCTTCAACAGCGGCTACCTGAGCTTCGTCGGCGCCACCCTGGGAATGCTGCTGTCGGTGCTGATCGCCTTCATCGTGGTGCGGGGCCGGGTGAAGGGGCGGCGTGCACTGGACTACCTCGCGACCTTCCCGGCGGCGGTGCCCGCCACCGTGTTGGGCGCCGGGCTCCTCATGATCTACCTCGGCCCGCCGATCGCCCTCTACGGCACGAACGCACTCCTGATCATCGCCTACGTCGCGCACCTGCTGCCGCAGGGCACGCGCACCGCGACCGCGGCCTTCCAGCAGGTCGGCTCCGAGATGGACGAGGCGTCCTTCGTCTGCGGTGCCGGATGGACGACCACGTTCCGCCGGATCGTGCTGCCCCTCGTCGCCCCGCTCATCGCCGGAGGCTGGATCTTCCTCTTCGTCCTGATGACGCGGGAGGTCTCCGCGTCGGTGCTCATCGCGAGCCCGCAGACCCCCGTCGTGTCGATCGTGCTCCTCGACCTCTGGGGGAACGGGGACGTGCCACGACTCGCGGCCTTCAGCGTCGTCGTCATCGCCTTGTGCGCCGTACTCACCGTTCTGGTGCAGCGCTTCGGCCACAGATCGGGGGCGCGATGACCACCCGCATTCCCCACAGCGTCGCCCCGAACAAGACCGTCGACGGCAGCACAGGAGGAAACCGATGACGAGCCGCCCCACCTTCCTGAGAAGGCGCTCCCGTCTGTGGATCGTGCTCGGTCTTGCGCTCAGCCTCGCGATCACCGCCTGTGGTGGCGGCACGAAGGAGCGCCTACCGGTCCCCACGGAGTGGGCCGACGTCGTGGCAGCAGCCAGGACCGAGGGCGAAGTGCAGCTCTACATGTCCATCAGCCAAGAGATCATCGATCGGCTCACCACCGCTTTCGCCGAGAAGTACCCGGAGATCAACGTCGATGTGTACCGCCCCGGGTCCGGTGCCTCGGCAGCGCTCCAGGAGCGCATGCAGAACGATCGCGATGCGGGCAACTGGATCGCTGATTCGGTGACCTTGACGAGCCCGCTGTGGCTCCGCGACGCGATCGCCGACGGGATCGTCGCCACCGACGTCGCCCTGCCGAGCGCGGAGAAGTGGGACCCGGCGTACTGGAAGGACGGCGTCGCCGTTCTGATGCCGACGGTGCTCTGCGTCATCTACAACACCGACCTGGTGTCTCCGGAGGAGGTCCCGCGCAGCTGGGAGGACATGGCCGACCCGCGCTGGCGGGACCGGATGGCGGTCTTCCTGCCGCGTCCGGACACCGACTCGCACACCAACCTGTACCAGCTCTACCTGGAGAACTACGGCGAGTCCTTCATCACGAGGATCAAGGATCTCAACCCGCGCGTCTGGGATTCCGCGACCACGCTCGCCGAGAGCGTCGCCGGTGGTGAGTCGGCCGTCGGTGCGACCTTCACCCACAAGGCGGAAGACCTGATCGACAGCGGGGCACCGGTCGACTACGTGGTGCTCGATCCGGCTCCGACGTTCTTCAACTCGATCTTCGTCGCTGCCGACGCGCCACATCCCAATGCTGCTCGCGTGTTCCTGGACTTCGCGATGAGCGAGGAGGGGCAGCTCGCGGTGGCCGGTGACCGGAAGGCGAACTCCGTGCTCGACCTGCCGGGGACGCTGGAGATGCCCGAGTCCATCTACGTCCCGGACATCCAGAAGGCTGCCGCGAACTACGAGCCGATCCTGAACCTGCTCGGCCGTGCGCGTTGATCGGCGTGCATCCCATGACAGCGGGAAGTGCGATGAGCGTTGACAACGGTCTCGAGCCGCCCCGGATCGTCGCTGTGGTCGGTGCATCGGAGCTGGGCGGCAAGAACTACTACGGTGCCCGGCTCCTGCGCAATCTGCTCGACGCCGGCTCCGACATCACCGCGTATGCCGTGAACCCCCGTTATGAGGGCGGCCAGATCATGGGCGTTCCGGCGTTCGGCAAGTTGACCAACCTGCCGCAGGTGCCCGACACGGTCCTCATCGCCACCCCGGTGGCCGCTGTACCGGATGTTCTCGTCGAGGCGGGGGAGCTGGGGGTGGCCACCTGTGTGATCGTGACGAGGGAGTCGGGCGGCGATGCTGCACGAACGAGCTTCCACGCCACGATCCGCGAGATCGCCGACCGGTATCCGATGCGGATCATCGGGCCGAACTCGATGGGTGTGCTCTCGGGCACCGCGAGGCTCAACGGCAGCTTCGCTTCCGGGGCTCACGACGGTGCGCTGAGGCCGGGCCCCCTGGGCATGATCTCCCAGAGCGGATCGTCCATCTCGTACCTCCTGGAGATCAACCGGCACGGCCGCCTCGGCTACAGCTGGCTCATCAGCACGGGAGACGAGGCCGCTGAGTCGCTGGAGACCCTGTTCGAACACGTGGTCGAGGACCCGGACACGAAGGTGATCGCCCTCTTCGTCGAGGGTGTGGCGGACGGTCCCCGCTTCCGCCGGGCCGCCCTGCGGGCACGGGTGCTCGGCAAGCCGGTGATCCTGTTGCAGACGGGCCTCTCGGCCGTCGGGCGGCAGGCGGTTCACACCCACACCGGTCGGATGGCCGGAGCGGAGGAGGCCTTCCGGGCGGTCGCCGCCGAGAGCGGGCTGATCCGCGTGCCGACGTTCGAGCGGTTCTACGACACGGCCAAGGTGCTGGCCGAGCAGGCCGTGCACCGGAGCACGATCCCGCATCGGCGTCGCGCGGTGGTCCTCACCTCGTCGGGCGGATCCGGCGCGTACACCGTGGACCACCTGAGCAGCCTCGGCTGGACGGTGCCGCCGCTGAGCGACGACATCCGGTCGGAGCTCGAACGCCTTTCCGGCCAGCACGATCTCCAGAACCCGGTCGACGTCACGGGATCGTGGGCCGACCCCGAGCTCTTCCCCCGGCTGCTGCGCGTGATGGCGGACGACTCGACGATCGACAGTTTCCTGATCTCGACCGGCGCCGGCGGCACCCTGGCGTTGCCCGTGGCGGAGGCGCTCGCCGCCGTCCGCAGCGAGATCCCCCAGGAGCTGTACGTGGGGTGGGTGGGGATCAGCAGCCAGGTCGCCGCTGTCCTGGAGTCGGCCGGCATCAACGCCTTCCCGGATCCGGCCCGGGCCGTTCTGGCGGCGGAGGCCAGCGCGCAGTTCCGGCGCAACGGCCGGGACGGACGGTCCGGCGCAGAGCTCGTGGAGCTCCTCGCCGCAACGCCGGAACAGGTGGAGCCGCCGGAAACCGCCCACGCGACCGGTGGCGAGATCTGGACGGCAGGCGAGTGCATCGACTCGTTGACCTCCTCGGGTGTCCCGTGCGTCCGGTCGATGCGATCGGACGGCCTCGACGCGGCGGAGGTCGAGCGCCTGGCGGCCGAGGCGGGCTTCCCCGTCGCGGTCAAGCTCGACTCGCCCCAGCTCTCCCACAAGACCGACAAGGGTGCCGTGGCGATCGGTGTCGCGAACGTCGACGAGCTCAGGGTCCAGCTCGCACGGCTCACCCGGATCGCGGAAGGTGAACGCCTCGCCGATCCGCGGGTGATCGTCCAGTCGATGGCAGACGGTGTCGAGGTCCTCGTCGGGCTCAAGCGGGATCCGTCGTTCGGCCTCATCCTGGCGATCGGCGTCGGTGGGGTCGGCGCGGAACTGTACGGCGGGGGCATCGAGACCACCGTGCTGCCGACGACGAGGACGGGGCTCGCCGACCTCGTCGATCGCCACCCCATGCTGAACCGCCTCCTGGACGGCTACCGCGGGGCGCCGCCCTGCGACCGGACGGCGCTGATCGATCTGCTGCACCGGTACGCGGAGTGGGGACTGTCCCGGGGGAGCCGGCTGCAGGAAGCCGACCTGAATCCGGTCATGGTGGGCCGCCGCGGCGCTGTCGTGGTCGACGCCCGAGCGGTGTGGTCGGCGTGACGAGCGGCAGGGCCCGGCGCTCCGGCGAGCACGCGTACGTCCGCGGCGTCGGGAACACGAGGTACACGAAGAAGGCGGACCGCACCGTCGAGGAGCTCGCTGCGCACGCCATCTCGGCCGCCGCCGAGGACGCGGGGATCCAGGTGGGCGAGATCGACGGGATCATCGTCTACCACGGCCACATCGGCACGGACGAGGTCATCTCCCACATGGGGCTGCCCGACGTCGGGTTGCGGGCGATCATCGACATCGGAGGTGCCAGCGCGGTATCGGCGCTGCAGATGGCGTCGTTGTACGTGCTCGGCGGTGCAGCCGAGAACGTCCTGTTGATCCGTGCCATGAAGGGGAGCTCCGGAGGACGTCGCAAGGCGGAGCGGAAATCGCACCTGCCGTCGCAGCACATCCGCCGGAACCTCGAGTACGTGGTCGGCTGCAACACCCCGTCCCAGCGGTATGCGTTCCTGTGCCGGCGGTACATGCACGAGTACGACCTGACGCGGGCGCACCTGGCGGAGATCGCGCTGGCGGCCCGGGCGCACGCCAACCTCAACCCGGATGCGCAGATGTACGGGCGGCCGCTCGACCTGGAGACCTACCTGTCCGGCCGCGTGATCGCCGAACCGTACCTCCTCTACGACTGCTGCCTCGAGACGGACGGCGCGTGTGCCGTCATCGTCTCGGCGCAGCCGGGCCGGGAACGCGAGGGCCGGCCCGCGGTGGCGATCCTGGGCACCGCCGAGGGACACGCCGACCCGCCGGACGACTTCCTCAGCCGCGATCCGTTCCTGGCGGTGGGCCTCGAGAAGGCGGCGCGCCGGCTCTGGGACTCGATCGGGCTCGCGCCCGAGGACATGGACGCGGCGATGGTCTACGACTGCTTCACGTTCGAGGTCGCCCACCAACTCGAGGCAGCGGGTTTCGCGACGCCGGACACCATCGGCCGGCTGATCGCCGAGGACGGTATCCGGCTCGGCGGCAGGCTCCCGGTGAACACGCACGGCGGCCTGCTCTCCGAGGGCCACATGGTCGGCCTGAACCACGTCGTCGAGGCGGCGCGCCAGCTGCGGCACACGTGCGGTGCGCGGCAGGTCGACGGCGCCCGCCACATCGCCGTGACCGGCTGGGGAAACCTCGGTGACGGATCGATCTCGGTACTGGGGAGGCAAAGTGGATCTTCGTGACGTGCCGGCGCCCGATCTGACCGACCCGCTCTTCGAGCCCTACTGGTCGGGCGCGGCCGCCGGGAAGCTGGTGCTCCCGCGGTGCGCGACGTGCCAGCGGATCAGCTGGCCGCCGCGCGCGTTCTGCCTCCGATGCCGGAGCGCCTCCTTCGGGTGGGAGGAACACGAGGCACGGGGACATCTCTTCAGCTGGACGGTTGTCGGTCACCCGACCGCCCCGGGCTATCGGGACACCCCCTACGCCGTCGGGATCATCTCCCTGGTCGACCCACCGGCACGAGTCATGGGCACGATCGTGGACGTCGAACCGTCGGCCCTCGAATTCGACCTGCCGCTTGTCGCGTGTTTCGCCCGGGCGGGCTCGGATCCGGAATTCACGCTCATCCAATGGAAGCCGGCCGAAGCGGCTGATCGAAGGGAGTGACGATGCCCGTCGTCAACGTCCGAGGGCTGACGAAGGAATTCGTCTCGAACGGACGCGTCACGAAAGCGGTCGACAACCTCGATCTCACCCTCGAGCAGGGCGAGTTCGTCTGCCTCCTCGGTCCGAGTGGTTGCGGGAAGACCACCACCCTGCGCGCGATCGCGGGCCTGGAGATCCCGACGAGCGGTGTCATCGAGATCGGCGGCGACACCGTGTACTCCTCCGCGACCGGCACCTACGTCCCCCCTGAGAAGCGGGGACTGGGCATGGTGTTCCAGTCGTACGCGGTGTGGCCGCACATGACCGTGGCGGACAACATCGCCTTCCCCCTGAAGCACGGTGTCGGAAGAGCGGACAAGAGCAGGCGCAGCGAGATCAAGGACCGCGTCGACCGCATGCTCGAGGTGATGGACTGCGCCCATCTCGCGGGCCGCTACCCCTCGGAGCTCAGTGGTGGGCAGCAGCAGCGGGTCGCACTCGCGCGGACGCTGGTCTACGAGCCCGACCTGCTCCTGTTCGACGAACCGCTGAGCAACCTGGACGCGAAGCTCCGCGAACGGATGCGGCTCGAGCTCCGGGAGCTGCAGCAGCGGCTCGGGTTCGCGGCGCTGTACGTCACCCACGACCGTGAGGAGGCGCTGACGCTGTCGGACCGCACGCTGGTGATGCGGGCAGGCGTCGTCGTGCAGGCCGGCCCACCGGAAGAGATCTACGAGCGGCCCGCGGACGTGTTCGTCGCCGACTTCATCGGGCCGGTCAACCTGCTCCCGACGTCGGAGGTCCGCAGCGACGCGGGAACGGCCGTCGCGACCACGGCCCTCGGCGAGGTGCGGTGCGTGCACTCGGCGATGGCCCTCGAGGAGGGTGCGGACAGCCTGCCCGAGGCGTCGGTCCTCATCCGGCCGAGCTCGCTGCTCGTCGACACCGGCGAGGCGAGCGGACCGAACCAGTGGGTGGCACGCGTCAAGAGCACGGCCTACCTCGGTGAACAGGTCATCTACTCGCTGCAGGTCGGAGACGTCTCGATGACCGCGTCGGCGCCGGCGCACCGGCGGGTCACCGCGGAGTACGTGTCCGTGACCGCCCCGCCCGAGGCCTGCCGGATCGTCCGCGGACAACTGCCGGGAGCGGCCCCGGGAGTGCGGCCGAGCGCGTCACCACCGGTCGTGCACGCCTGAGCAGGAAACACAGCAGCAATCCCGTTGACGGCGAAGAAGGGCTACCTCCCGCTCATGGCAGCAATAGAACTGTCCGGTCTCTATCCTGCGACGATCACGCCGTTCGACGGCGATCTCAAGATCGATGTGTCGGCGCTGGAGGCGCACCTCGGTGCCACGTCGGACGCGGACGGCGTCCGCGGCCTCGTGGTCAACGGTCACATCGGTGAACTCCTGGCGTTGTCGCCGGAGGAGCGGATCGAGGTGGTCTCCGTCGCTCGTGGTGTGCGACGCCCGGGGCAGCTCGTGATGACCGGGATCATGGGTCACCACGTCGACGATCTGGTGGAGCAGGGGCTCCAGGCCAAGGCGGCGGGAGCCGACGGGCTCCTGGTGCTGCCGCCGATCGACGTCCGGCCCTACCGCCGTCTCGCGGCCAATCCGGACTCGGTCCTGCACTTCTTCCGGTCCCTCGACGAGCGCGTCGGGCTCCCGATGGTGGTGCACCAGTACCCGGGCTTCACCGGAACCGCGTACTCGCTGGAGGTCCTCGCGCGACTGACCGAACTCGAACACGTGGTGGCGATCAAGGCGGCCTCGGTGGAGGTCTCGTCGTACATCGACCTGTGGGAGGCGTTGTCCGGCAAGAGCAGGATCCTGGCGGCCACGGATGCCCCCGGCCTTCTCGGGATGCTCCTTCACGGTAGCCACGGCGCCCTGATCGGTATCGGCGCCATCCAGCCGTCGCTGTGGGCGGAGCTGCTGAGACTCGTGCGCGAGGGTCCGCTGGACGAGGCTCGCGGCCTGTTCAACCGAAGCTGCCTTCCCCTCATGGACGCGGTGTTCGAGAACCAGATCCCCCGCGGCATCGAGAGCGAGGCGAGTGCCACCAAGGAGGCCCTCGTGCAGCTGGGCGTGATCCCGTCGTCACGGGTCCGCCCGCCGTGCGTCCCGGTCACCGAAGAACGGAAGCAACTCATCGCCGCCGCGCTCGAGAAGTCGGGCCTGACAGGAGGAGAGACGTGCCGGTAGATGTCGTCGTCACGGACGGGGTTGCCGAGGTCACCCTGAACCGGCCGGAGGCGCGCAACGCGATCGATCCGGACATGCGGGCGAGCCTCCACGCCACGTGGCAGCGAATCGCGGATGACGATGATGTCCGGGTGGCGCTGCTCACCGGAGCGGGCGAGCGGGCGTTCTGTGCCGGCGCCGATCTGAAGCGGACGATGCCGCCCGCGGAGAGCTTCGCGGAGGTCACGTTCAACTCCACGCGGCCACAACACCTGCTCACGGGGTTGCTGGGCCTGCCGAAGCCGGTCATCTGCGCCATCAACGGATTCGCGATCGGTGGCGGACTCGAGATCGCGGTGGCCTGCGACATCCGCATCGCCTCGACCAATGCCGAATTCGGTCTCGCGGAGGTGCGCCACGGCACGATCCCGGGCGGAGGCGGCACTCAGCACCTCCCGCGCGTGATCCCGCATTCGCTCGCCATGTACATGTTGCTGACCGGGGATCGGATCGACTCGGGGAAGGCGTTGGATTCGGGTCTGGTGAATGAAGTCACACCACCCGACGAGCTGATGCCACGCGCCCGGGAGATCGCATCCCGAATTGCGCAGAACGCACCGCTGGCAGTTCGCGCTGCGAAACGTGTCGTGCGGGAAGGGGTCGGCCTGCCGTTGGCGTCGGCGCTGGAACTGGAGACATTCGTGTGGGGTAGCCTGCGCGACACCGAGGATCGGATCGAAGGCCGGCGCGCGTTCAGCGAGGGGCGGTCCCCGAGTTTCCGGGGACGATGAGCCAACCGGCTCGGGCATCGGGTGCTCGGGCCGCGCAGGAAGTCGGGGGTCGTCCTGGCGGACGACGCGATAGGAGTAAGGGTGGCACAGCAAGGAAGCCGGCGTCGTAAGCAGGCGACGCTGGCTGATGTCGCCGAGCGGGCAGGGGTTTCGTTGGCCACCGCCGCTCGGGTCATGCGGGCGGAGTCGTCGGTCGACCGACGGCTGGCAGCGCGGGTGCGGGCTGCTGCGGCAGAACTGAATTACGTGCCGAACATGGTCGCCCGGAACCTGCGGCGTGGTGGTGGGAACATCATCGGCTGTGTGATCGGGGAAATCCTCGACCCCTACTTCGCCGACATCGCGGAGGCCGTCACCGTGCGGGCCGAGTCGAAGCATTCGATGATGGCCATCGTCTCCAACATGCAGCGGTCCCCGGAGTTGGAGATCAAGCACTGCCGGCAACTGTGGGAACAACGGGTCGCGGGGTTGATCCTCGCGGGTGGTGGGTTCGACCAGCGAACGCATGCCGACGAGTTCTCTGCGCTCATCCAGCAGATCACGGCCGCGGGAGTGGTCGTCGCGACGTTGTCGCCGCGGACGATCGACGTCCCGGCCTTCACCGCCGACAACGTGGCGGTCGGCGCCCTGATGGCGGAGCACATCCTGGAGCGGAGGCACACGGAGATCGCGGTCGTCACCGGGTCGACGTCCAGTGAGGCCACGAACCAGCGACTGGTCGGCATCGAAGGCGTGTTGCGGCGCGCGGGGGTCCACGCGCGCATCGGGCACGCCGAGCATTCGCCACAGGCGGGGTTCGCGGCGGCTCGCCAACTCCTGGCGGATCATCCGGAGACCACCGCCGTGCTGGCGACGGCGGATTCGATGGCGATCGGCGTCATGAGTGGCCTCGCGGCGATCGGGAAGCGGGTTCCGGAGGACGTGTCGGTGATCGGGGTCGGCAACACCCGCCTCGCGGCGTTCTCGTCGCCCTCGCTGACGACCGTGGACGTCCGGCTGTCCGATCATGCGCAGGCCGCCACGGACTTCATCGCCTCGAGGGTTCGTGGCGTCGAGGTCGATGAATTCTCCCCGCTGCCTCCCGCTGTCGTCGCCGGCGCATCGGTCGGTACAGCGCCGCGAACGCATTGATTGATCCGCCAACTTTCGCCGATTAGCGCCAAATCTGTGGGGAGAGGTAATGCTGAGTCGATTGCGGGTGCCGCGCGCGTCGAGCAATGCTCGGAATGGCATTGTCTATCGCGCGGACGACAAATTCTGTGGCATGCCGTTCATCTCCGGGTTCTGGAAGACCGGTGACGGTTCGCTGGTTGCCGCTTTCAAGTGCATACCTGCGAACTACTCCGATGCGGCCGACATCCACCACGACAACATCGCGGTCTCCCGAGGTCATGTCGTCGGCGTCCGCTCGTACGACAACGGTGAGACGTGGGATCCGGAGACGTTCACGGAGATCTTCGACCTGTCGTCGAGTGCGGACGCGATCAGATCAGGCGGGGCGGCCACGCATTCGCCCGAGGGCCCGGTGAACTTCCTCGACCCGGACGTCCTCGTGGCGAGCGGTGGGGTACCGGCCTTGTTCGTGCCGAACGCCGATCCGTGGCTGACGATGTCGACGGACGGCGGACGCGTGTGGCGGCGGCCCGTGCTGCTCCCGAAGCTGCGCGGGATCCCGTCGCTGTCGGGACAGGGCTCGTTCGCGGTGCGTGCCGACGGGATGGGCCTTCTGGCGCTGACGGCCGTGACCGAGAACGGTTGGAAGCGGCGGCCGTTGCTCTATGCGAGCGCCGACGGCGTCGACTGGCACTTCCTCTCGTTCATGACGCCCGAACGCGACGACGGGCAGGCGGTGAGCGACCGGTCCGGCTCGCCCCGCTTCGGGGCGCACCGCTACTTCTACCCCCGCCCCCTCGCGCTGCGGGACGGGCGGCTGATCGCGTCCATGCGCTGCCAACAGGACCCCACCAGCGTCCTGTGGACGGAGTTGTTCGAGAGCGAGGACGGCGGGCGCACCTGGCACTTCCTGTCGCGAGTGAACGACTGGGGAGCGCCGGGGGACATCTGCGAGCTGGGCGACGGCCGGATCGTCTGCGTGTACGGATACCGCCTGCCTCCGTACGGGATCCGCTATCGGGTCAGCCTGGACGGGGGGAGGACCTGGGGTTCCGAGGTCATCCTGCGTCAGGACGGGGGAAGCTGGGACCTCGGCTACCCGCGGGTCCGAGAGATCGAGCCCGGCACGTGCCTGGCGATCTACTACTTCAACCGGCAGGACGACCCGATCCAGATGAACGGGGGCGTCCGGCACATCGCGCAGACCCGGTTCTCGCCGGAGTGAGACGGCAGGACGTGCTCGCTGAGCGCAGTGATCAGGTGTCCGTGGCGGAGACGTTCATCCTCGGCATCTCGTAGGTGAGTTTGCCGCCGCCCTTGATCTCCCTGGCACCCGTGGTGGTGTGGCCCATGGCCGCGAGCTCGGACTCGGGGACACCGACCGGTGTGCCCGTGGCGGTCCATCCGACCACGAAGTAGCACATGTCGAGCTCGTTGATGCAGAGGAGCGGGTAGGACTGCGGGCTGGCGATGAGGGGGGTGTCGGGCAACCTCGAGCTCCGTTCGGTACGCGCGCCGGCTATAGACCCACACGGAGGGCCGGGGCTGCTGGTTCACGACGTGCCCCGGTGCCCGACGCGTCGTTCGTCGGGACGCGCGCCCGAACACGAGTGCCGGGGAGCCATGATCACAGAGTTGGCGCATTCCCGGGTCGATTTCGCCCGCTAATGCGCCAAAGCAATGATCATGCCATCGTTCCTGGGTCTCCTGGCGGCGCCGCGCATCGTGCGGGACCGCTCCTCGCCGGTCAAGGGCGCTGCGCCTCGCTTCGCGATCCGCTGCGCGGACCCTTGAGCTGCGAGCCTCTGCGGCCCCTAAGGCAGGCTTCGCGGGCAGGCCAGGGGCCTGCCCCGTCGGCGCGCGGCGCCACCAGGAGGCGGCTTCCCTTGGGGAGGAGCCGAAGGTTTCGCGGCGATCAAGGCGAAACGGTCGCTCTTGGAGATCATCTAGCGACCATTTCCCCTTGATCGAGGCCCTCGGGGCGCAAATTTGGCCCATGATCGGAGAGTTGGCGCATTCCCGTGTCGAAAACGCCCGGGAATGCGCCAAAGCCGTGATCATGGCCGCGGGACCGGTCGCCGGTGGCGCCGCGCGCCCACCGGGCAGGCCCTGCCTGCCCACGCGGATGCCCGGGAGGAGCGGCCCTGCACGATGCGCGGCGCCGCCGGAGGCGTTCAGGAACGCCGGACGTGTCGGCAGGCACCGGCGACGGCCAGGGATGCGAACGTGACCTCGCTTTTCATGTTCATCCACCTGAGTGCGATCAACCCGGGTTCTGGCACATTCGTCGGGTGGATGACGGGGGGATGGCCGCACCGCGGCCTCACGACTGGTCGATCGAGGGACGTGAGTACGCGCGTCAGGAGGCCAGGCGGGGGCGCCGCTACGCCTATGACGACCTCGATCCGGCGCGTACCGCGCTGGTCGTGGTGGACATGGTGCCGTTCTTCGCGGACGCCGGGCCCTACTTCCGCGGTGTCGTGCCGAACATCAACGCCCTGGCCGGTGCGTTGCGCGATGCCGGCGGGACGGTGGCGTGGGTGCTACCCGCCGTCGGCCCGCCGTCGGACTGGGCTGTCGGGTTCTTCGGCGATTCCGTTGCCGCGATGTTCGCCGCGTCCGGTGGTGTCGGATCCCCGCGGGAGCGTTTGTGGCACGAGCTCGACGCGCGGGCCGGCGATGTCTGGGCCGAGAAGTCGGCATCGAGCGCGTTCTTCCCGGGGCGGTCGACCCTCCCCGCGGGCCTGGCCGATCGGGACGTCGACACCCTCCTGATCACGGGTGTGGTGACGAGCGTCTGCTGCGAGTCGACCGCTCGCGACGCCGCGACCCTCGGCTACCGCGTCGTGTTCGTCGCTGACGGTACGGCGGACGTCCGCGACTCGGTCCACAACGCGACGCTGCGGACGGTCTACCGCACCTTCGGTGACGTCCGATCGACGGCCGACGCGCTCGGGATGATCGCCGGCGGCGCCAGTAAATGAGGCCCGCGCCGCGGGCTCGCACATAGGTTGTGGTGCCGGCACATCGGTTGCAGTCGGTGTGTGAGTGCCCGAGGTGGTGTGTGAGCGCTCGGACGGGCGTCGCGGTGCGCCCTCGTCGACGACCTGTTGGCAATGCGCCGACGGACAGTTAGGCTCCCTAATCATAGCGATCAGGGGGTGGGTGTGGTTCACGGGTATGACTTCTCCGGCCGAGTAGTGGTGATCACCGGCGGCGCCAACGGGATCGGTGCGGTCACGGCGCGGGAGGCCGCGAAGGCGGGTGCGCGCGTCGTGGTCCTCGATCTCGACGAGAACGCGGGAAAGGCGGTGGCCGACGAGCACGTGAACATCACGTTCCGCACTCTCGACGTGGCGAACCACGACGAGGTGCTGGCGACGGTCGAGCAGATCATGGCCGATCACGGGCGCATCGACGGCCTCGTGTGCTGCGCCATCGTCCAGCCGATCGTTCCTGTGCTGGAGTTGACGCCGGAGACGTTGTCCGCGGTGTTCGACGTGAACGTGGCCGGGGTGGTGTGGATGTCGAAAGCGGTGGCGCCGGTGATGGCGCGGCAGAACAGCGGTTCGATCGTCTATTTCGCCTCCGGGGTCGTCGAGATCGGCAAGCCCAACTCCACTCCGTATGCGGCGTCGAAGGGTGCGGTGGCCGGATTCGCTCGCAGCTTCGCCAAGGAGATCGCGCCGTACGGTGTGCGGGTCAACCTCTGCCGACCCGGGATCATCGACACCCCGCAGTACCGCGCGGCGAATCCCGGCGCCGATTTTTCGACGCTCGATCGGCCCGAGGACGCGGTCGGCCCGGTGATGTTCCTGCTGTCCGACGACGCCACGATGACGAACTCCATCGTCACGCGCGAGGGCACGCTTCCCCGCACCCCGAAGGTGTTCGCGTGAGCGGCGAGGCGGTGGGAGCGATGCCGCTGAGCGTCGACGCGCTCTCGATGCCGGCTCCGCTCACGTCGGCGTTCGTCGTGCCGGCCGGCGCGCGCCTGGTCGTCGTCAGCGGTCTCACCGCGAAGGACGGCGACGGCAAGCCCGTGGCGCCGGGCGATGCGGAGGCGCAGGCCGATCACATCCTCGGTGCGATCGACGGCCTGCTCAAGGCCGCCGGCGGCAGCATCGACGACGTCATCAAGATCTCCGTCTTCATCAGCGACCGCGCCCACGCCGCCGCGGTCGGCCGGGCCCGGGCGCGCTGGTTCTCCAGGGCGCCGTACCCGGCCTCGACCATGGTCATCGCGCAGCTGATGTCGGACGACTCGCTCGTGGAGTTCGAGGCCCTCGCCGCCCTGCCCGGCTGAGCCCCGCTCAGGAGGGCCGGAAGCGGACGACGGCCGAACCGTCCTCCGCGGCACCGGTCTCTGCGGTCACCGGCAGCCCGACCCGGACGGGCTCGCTGCCGGTGACCACGAGCTGGGTCAGCAGCCGCGGACCCTCGTCGAGCTCCACGTAGGCGAGCACGTACGGGGCATCGTCGCCGTAGCCGCGGGGCGGGCGGCGCAGCACGGTGAAGGAGTAGACCGTGCCCCGTCCGCTGGTCTGCCGCCACTCGAGATCGCGGCCGCCGCAGCCGGGGCAGAACGGGCGGGGGTACCAGACCCACTCCTCGCAGCGCAGGCAGCGCTGGAGGGCCAGCTCACCCTGCTCGGCGCGGGTGGCGAACTCGTCGGCGGGCGCATTGCCCGTCGTCTCTCGTGCCGCTGACGTGGTCACGCGCCCTCCGCTCCGAGGATGATCGTCGAACTGAACGATCGGCTGCCGATGGATTTGCCGACCCCTTGCACCAGCGCCAGGTCGCAATCGGGCACCTGCACCGCGGGCTGCGCCTCGCCGCGGACCTGCCGCACCGCCTCGATCAGCCGGATCATGCCGCCGCGGGAGTTCGGGTGGTTGTTGCACAGGCCGCCACCGTCGCTGTTCACCGGGAGCGCGCCGCCGGGGCCGATGGCCGACCCGTCGCCGACGAACCGGCCGCCCTCGCCCTTCGCGCAGAACCCGAGGTCCTCGAGGAGCATGAGCACGGTGATCGTGAACGAGTCGTAGATCGAGGCGTACTTGATGTCGGCCGGGCCGACCGCGGCCTCGGCGTACGCCGCCGGTGCCGACCACACGGCGCCGGTGAAGGTGACGTCGGTCCTGCCGTTGTTGGCGTGCTTGAACGCCTCGCCGTGGCCCAGCACGGCCGCGCCGCGCCGCGGCAGCGTGCGCGCGACCTCCGGTGACACCAGCACCACGGCACCGCCGCCGTCGGAGGTGATGCAGCAGTCGAGGCGGTGGAGGGGGTCGCTGATGAGCGGCGAGTCCAGCACCTCGGCGATGCTCACCACCTGGGGCAACCTGGCGTGTGGGTTGTGCTGCGCGTGCCGGGACGCGGCCACCTTGACCGCCGCGAGTTGCTCGCTCGTGGTGCCGAACTCGTACATGTGCCGCTGGGCGGCGAGCGCGTAGAGCGAGACCGGGGGCCGGGCGAGCCACGACTCGTAGGGATCCTCGGGCCCGGGCTGGTAGGAGTGCCGCGCCCCGGAGCTCGGGATGCCGGCCATCGAGATCACCGCGACGCTGCACTTCCCGGCGGCGATCGCCGCGCACGCGTGACCCACGTGGGACAGGTAGGACGCGCCGCCGCCCTCCGTGCAGTCGCCGTAGCGCAGGTTGTCCATGCCCAGGTACTCGGCCATGGACAGCACGCCCATGCCGGGCACGTCGGAGGAGCAGAAGTAGCCGTCGACGTCGCCGGGCCCGAGGCCGGCGTCGTCGAGCGCGCCGAGCACGACCTCGCCGAGCACCTCCGGCACCGTCTTGTCGCTGATGCGGCGCTGCGGGTGCTCGAAGGCCCCCGCGACGAACGCCGCCGGTTTGCGGCTGCTCATTCCGGCCCTCCGGGGTAGCCGTCGGCGTTCAGCACGTCGCCGGAGGCGACGAGGTCGGCGCGCGGGGGAGCGAAGATGTCGACGTGCTGGAACGGCCCGGTCTCGACGGTCTGCGAGGTGTGGATGTCGGGCGGTGGGATCACCGTGACCGACGGCGCTCCGACTCGCTCGTGATCGTCGTCGCGCCAGGCGGCGGCGTCGGTGCCCCAGGTGCGGCGGATGTGGTGCACGTAGGTGCCCTGGGTGACGACGCTCGCCTGCTCGAAGTCCTCGTGGAAGTGCGGGCTGAGCCGATCACCGCGGGGGAGTGGCATCGGGCCGAGGAACACCGCCATCAGGTTCACGCTCCGGAACACGCGCTTCGGGCGCTGGACCGGGTGGTCGGCGAAGTCGTAGACGCGCAACGCGTACCCGCCGGGTGGAGGTGCGCCGGGCGAGAGGGGCTTGACGGGCGCGCCCTCGGCGAGGCGCCCGAACCGTCTGGTCTCGGCGTGGATCGGGGAGAGCGCGCTGAAGACGCGGTAGGCGTAGCCCTCGTCCAGGAACTCGATCGCGGACTCGCCGGGCGGCACGACGACCAGGCTGCCCGGCCGGGCGGGCTTGCGCGTTCCGCCCGCCGAGACGCTCAGCTCCGCCGAGCCCTCCGGCAGCAGGACGAGGTGCTCGTCGTTCGGATCGGTGACGGCGCAGGTTGCGCCCACCTGTCCGTGGATCGTCTCGACCACGAAGTTGACGGCGGGCGCGTACCAGTGCTCGGTGCGGTCCCCGCGCACGTCGGGGTCCTCCTGGTCGTGGCGGTAGTAGGCACCCAGGGTGGATTCACCCACTCGTTTCCTCCTCGCTGGACGCCGTGGTCGCCGCGGTGAGCCGGCGGTCGGCGGGTCGGGGGCGCTCGGTGTCGACGCCGAGCAGGAAGGCCGGGTTCGCGCCGGTCATCGTGCGCACGTCCGCGGCGGGCACCCCGCGTTCGAGCAGCGTGGCGCAGACGCGCGTCAGGCCGTCCACCGGCATCGGACGGCCGCGCTGGCCGAGGTCCGAGGCGATCACCGTGTGCGCGGCGCCGACCGCGTCGATCCACTCGTGCAGGACCGCGGGATCCCACTTGATGCCGCCCTGCGGGTCGAACGCGCCCGCTTCGTGCTCGATGTAGGCGCCGAGTTCGACCAGCTCCAGGCAGTTGGCGGGGGAGGCGCCCACGACGTGGTTGGGATGGCTCATGACCATGCGGCGGACGCCGCGCGCGCGGGCCTCGGTGAACACGTCGCGCGCCTCGTCGAAGCTCATGTGGCCGGAGGAGAGGAGCGCATCGTTTTCGGCGATGTGGTCGAGCACGCGGAGGACGTCGTCGAGGAGCCGTCCGCGGTCGTCGTAGATCGTGACCTCCCGGTTCGGCAGCTCCACCAGCGACGGGGTGGCCCGGCCCGGTGGGTGCGCCAGGTGCTGGTGGCTGGACAGGGTCGGGAACCACACGGCCCGGCCGCCCATCCGCAGTGACATCGCGACGGCCTCGGGGTTGATGCCGCCCGCCCACGAATTGAGGGCGATCCCGCCGAAGATCGGCGTGGAGACGCCGGCGAGCCGGTCGGCCATCGCCAGCAGGTCCATCACGGTGTTGTGGTGGTGCGACTTGGCCAGGATGCCCCGCATCTCCAGGCGAGCGCCGTCCTGCGCCGCCTCGACGTGGTCGAACTCGCGCGCCAGCGGGTTCGGGCCCGAATGGCAGTGCAGGTCGACCGCCCCTCGCAGGACGTCGCGGGCTTCGGCCTCTGCCATCGGCTCTCCTCGTCGTGAGTCGGAGCATGCTTAGCGGACCTAAGTGTATGGCTACCTTACTTCTCTGCCGATCCCCGTCAAGGTGTCACGCATGCCCTTGACGTGCGGAAGCGACATGCTACGGTCCCCTAAATATTAGGGGCGCGTATCAACGTGGAGGCGGCTCGTGAAGAGGAACGTTCGCGGTGTCCTGGTGGCGGCGAGCCTGCTTCTCGTCGCGAGCTGCTCCTCGGGTGGTGCCGGCCGCTCCGACGACGGCGTGGTGCGGGTCGGCGTGCATCCGGTGTCATCGATGGATCCGCGCAAGTCGGGCCCGATCGACACGGTCTACCTGACGCCGGTCTTCGACACGTTGATCGAGCGGACCCCCGACGGCAGCGTGGAGCCGGGGCTGGCCACGGAGTGGCAGCTCGCCGCCGACGGGACGAGGTTCGACCTGACACTGCGTGAGGGCGTGACGTTCCAGGACGGGACCCCGATGGACGCCGAGGCGGTGAAGGCGAACATCCTCTCGGCGAAGGAGCCGGGCAACGCGCGAGCCCTGCACCTCAGCCCGGTCAGCGGGGTGACGGTGGTCGATCCCACGCACGTCCGGCTGGAGTTGTCCGGGCCTGCGGCGCAGCTCGAAGGAGTGCTGGCCGGCGAGGCTGGGATGATGATGAGCCCGGCGTCGTTGACCGATCCGGCTGCGGCGACGAAGCCCATCGGTGCGGGGCCGTACCGCGTGGAGAAGTACAGCCCGGACGAGATCCGGTACGAGGCCTGGGACGGTTACTGGAACGCCGGTCAGGTGAAGAACGAGGCGCTCGTCTTCGTGATGAATCCCGACGCGACGACCCAGTTCCGGGCATTGCAGTCGGGGCAGATCGACATGTACGCCCTGCCGCAGGAGATGAAGGAGGCGGCGCAGCAAGCGGGCCTCGAGGTGGTCACGGGGCCGACGGGCCGCATCTGGCAGTTGACGTTCAACGTCGGCGAGGAGCACCTGGCGAAGCCGGAGGTGCGCAAGGCGATCTCGCTGGCCGTGGACCGGACGGCGCTGGCGCAGGCCGCTCTCGGTAGCGCTGACCAGTGCGTGCCGACCGTCCAGCCGTTCGGTCGCGAGTTCGTCGGGCACGTCGACGAACTGGACGACAAGGTCGCGCCCGACCTCGCCCAGGCCCGCGACCTGCTGCGGCAGGCGGGTCACGCCGAGGGCTTCCCGCTCCGATTGGTGAGCGGCAACAGCGGGGTGCAGCAGGCCATCGCCCAGATCGTGCAGGCAGAACTGGCGAAGGTCGGGATCACGGTCGAGCTCGAGGTGTCCGACCAGGCCGAGGCCACGCGGAAGTCGCGGGCCGGGGACTTCGACCTGCAGGTCAACCTGATCATGGCTCCGCGGCCCGACCCGACGCAGTACGTCGTGGACATGTACCTGCCGGGTGGCGTCTACAACCCCGGTGGCTACTCCCTGCCCGGGGTGGCCGAGCTCCTCGAGGACGCACAGGCAAACATCGACCGGGAGGAGCGGCAGGCCGCTCTGGCCGAGATCGTCACGAGCGTCCACGAGGACGGCGCACCGACGATGCCGCTGTGCATCAACGCCCAGAACTTCGCCTTCCCCGACGACGTCAGCGGCTTCGAGATCCCCGTTCTCGGCGACTTCGACTTCACCCGGGTCAGCAAGGCTTCCGTCGCCTCCTGACCCCCTTGACGTGCGAAACCTGCATGCTACGGTTCCCTAAACATTAGGGGCGCGTATCAATGGGGAGGCGGCTCGTGATGAGGAACGTCCGCGGTGTCCTGGCGGCGGCGTGCGTGGTTCTCGTCGGCGCGTTCGTCGCGGGCTGTTCCTCCGGGGGTGCCGCTCGATCCGACGACGGTGTGGTGCGGGTCGGCGTGCACCCGGTGTCGTCGATGGATCCGCGCAAATCGGGGCCGATCGACACGATCTACCTGACGCCCGTTTTCGACGCCCTGATCAAGCGGACCGCCGACGGGAGCCTGGAGCCGGGCCTGGCCACCGAGTGGACGCTCGCCGCCGACGGCACGAGTTTCGATCTGACGCTGCGTGCGGGCGTGACGTTCCAGGACGGCTCGCCGATGGATGCCGAGGCGGTGAAGGCGAACATCCTCTCGGCGAAGGAGCCGGGCAACGCGCGAGCCTCGAACCTCAGCCCGGTCAGCGGCGTGACGGTCGTCGACCCCACGCACGTGCGCCTGGAGCTCTCCGAGCCCGCGGGCCAGCTGGAGGGGGTGCTGGCCAGCGAGGCCGGGATGATGATGAGCCCCGCATCGTTGACCGATCCGGCCGCTGCGACCGAGCCCATCGGCGCGGGGCCCTACCGGGTGGAGAAGTACAGCCAGGACGAGATCCGATACGTCACCTGGGACGGCTATTGGAACGCCGGCCAGGTCAAGAACAAGGAGCTCGTCTACGTGATGAACCCCGACTCGACGACCCAGTTCCGGGCGCTGCAGTCGGGGCAGATCGACATGTACAACCTGCCGCAGGAGATGCGCGACGCGGCGGAGCAGGCCGGGCTCGAGGTGGTCAGCGGGCCGACCGGCCGCATCTGGCAGCTCACGCTCAACACCGGCGAGGAACACCTGGCGAACCCGGAGGTGCGCAAGGCGGTCTCGCTGGCCCTCGACAGGTCGGCGCTGGCCCAGGCCGCGTTCGGGGGCACCGACCGGTGTGTGCCGACCGTCCAGCCCTTCGCCCGTGAGTTCGTCGGGCACGTCGACGCGCTCGACGAGCAGCTGAAGCCCGACCTCGCCCAGGCCACGGAACTGCTGGCGCAGGCCGGGTACCCCGGCGGCTTCCCGCTGCGGCTGGTCACCGCCAACAGCTCGCAGCAGCAGGCCATCGCCCAGATCGTGCAGGCGGAGCTGGCGAAGATCGGGATCACGGTCGAGCTCGAGGTGTCCGACCAGGCCGAGGCCACGCGGAAGTCGCGGGCCGGGGACTTCGACCTGCAGGTCAACCTGATCATGGCCCCGCGGCCCGATCCCACCCAGTACGTCGTGGACATGTACCTGCCCGGTGGCGTCTACAACCCCGGTGACTACTCCCAGCCCGGGGTGCCCGAGCTCCTCGAGCAGGCGCGGGCCAGCACCGACCCGGAGAAGCAGCAGGCCGCCCTGGGCGAGATCGTCACCAGCGTCTACGAGGCCGGCGCGCCGACGGCGCCGCTGTGCGTCAACGCCCAGATCTACGCCTTCCCCGACAACGTCGACGGCTTCGAGGTCCCCGTCCTCGGTGATTTCGACTTCACCCAGGTCACGACCTCGGCCACGCCCTGATCAGAGGACGGTCATGGACAAGGTGTGCGAATCGCCGGAAGCGGCGATCGGCGATCTCGAGGACGGCGCGTCCATCGCGGTGTCCGGCTTCGGCCGCAGCGCGGGATCGCCGGTCAGCCTCTTGGCGGCGTTGGACCGGCGCGGAAGCCGGGAGCTGTGCCTGGTGGGCAACACCATCCCGCCCGGCGCGGTGGAGATCGTCGAGTCGGGCCGGGTCCGGCACCTGATCACCTCGTTCACCTCGCGGAACGGGCGCCGGAGCACCGTCGACGAGATGATCTCGGCCGGCAAGCTCACCTTCGAGCTGGTGCCGCAGGGCACGCTGGTGGAGCGGCTCCGTGCGGCCGGAGCCGGACTGGGTGCTCTCTACACCCCCACCGGGCTGAACACCCCGATCGCCGACGGCAAGGACGTGCGGTACTTCGACGGCAGGCCCTACCTGCTCGAGACGGCCATCCGCACGGACTACGCCTTCATCTCGGCGTACCGCGCGGACCGGCTGGGCAACGTGGAGTTCCGGGGCGCCAACCAGCACTTCGGGCCGAGCTTCGCCAAGGCGGCCCGGGTGGCGATCGTCGAGGTGGACGAGATCGTCGACACGGGGGAGCTGCCGCCGGAGCGGATCGGCCTGCCGGGAATCTTCGTCAGCCGCGTCGTGCAGAAGACCCTGGCCAACGACCTGCCGAAGTACACGCCGCGCAGGCGGGCCTCCGACGTCGCCCGCGAGTACGGCGGCAAGCCGGGCTGGACCCGCGTGCAGATCGCCGAGCAGGCCGCGAAGCTGCTCCCGGACAGTGGGTACGTGAACCTCGGCCTCGGCATCCCGAGCTACATCTCGTCGTTCATCGCGGACCGCGACATCGTCCTGCACGGCGAGAACGGCATCCTCGGCTACGGCGAGATCGTCGACGACGACGAGCTCTACCCCGACGTCTTCAACGCCAGCGGCGTGCCGGTCACACCGCAGCCGGGGATCTCCTTCTTCGACAGCGTCACCGCCTTCGAGATGGTCCGCTCCGGGCGGGTCCACGTGGTGGCGCTGGGCGCCTACCAGGTGGACGCGGAGGGGAGCGTGGCGAACTGGGCCACGCCCGGCATGGCCGGTGGTGGGATCGGCGGAGCCATGGACCTGGCCGCGTCGACGGCCACCGTCATGGTGCTCATGGAGCACCACGACAGCCAGGGCAGGCCGAAGGTGGTGCAGCGGTGCACGTACCCGTTGACCGCCAAGTCCTGCGCCGACATCGTCGTCACCGATCTGGCGGTGTTCCGCCGCCGCAACGGGGCGCTCGCGATCGAATCGGTGGCGCCGGGATTCACCGCGGACGAGGTCTGGGCCCTCACGGAGATGGACCCGCCCGTGCGCGGCTGACCGCCTGCCGAGCAGGCGGTCAGGCGGCGACCAGGCCGAGGAGCTTCGCCGCGTTGTCCTTGAGGACGAGCTTGCGCACGTCGTCGGCGAACCCGAGCTTGTCGAACTCGGTGAGCCACTTCTCCGGGGTCAGCACGGGGTAGTCGGTGCCGAAGAGGACCTTCGACTTCAGCAGCGTGCGCGCGTACTGCACCAGGATCGGCGGGAAGTACTTCGGCGACCAGCCGGACAGGTCGATGTAGACGTTGGGCTTGTGGCCGGCCACCGCGAGCGCCTCCTCCTGCCAGGGGAAGGAGGGGTGGGCGAGGATGATCTTGAGGTCGGGGAAGTCGACCGCGACGTCGTCGACGCACATCGGGTGGGAGTACTTCAGGCGGATCCCGCCGCCACCGCGCTGCCGGGCGCCGACGCCGGTCTGACCGCTGTGGAAGAGCGCGATCAGGCCGGTCTCCTCCATCGCCTCGTAGAGCGGGTAGGTGTCGCGGTCGTCGGGGAAGAACGCCTGCGAGCTGGGGTGGAACTTGATGCCCTTGATGGGGTACTCGGTGGCGAGCCGGCGGATCTCGCGTGCGGCCGCCTTGCCGCCGTGCGGATCGACCGAGCCGAACGGGATCACGACGTCGGCGGCGAGCGCCGCCTGCCGGCACACCTCGTCGTTGGAGACCCGCTGCTCCCGGCCGGTGGCCCAGGAGGTGTTCACCGGGAAGGCGACGCACATCATCCGCCGCTCGCGGTAGAAGGCCGCGAGGTCCGGGATCGTCGGCACCACCGGCGGCGCGCCGAAGTAGTCGGCGAGCGCCTTGCCGCCTTCGCTGGGGGTCGGATCGGCCTCGTCCACCGACGCCTGGACGTGGGTGTGCACGTCGATGGCGACGATGCGGTCGAGGTCCGGTTGGGGTGCGCTCATGCCGGCGGGTCGAGCTGTGCGCTCGCCGTGCCGCCGAACACCGCGACGCCGTCGGCGTTGACCACCTCGACGTCGACGTCGGCGCTCGGCGGGTCGGAGCCCTCACCCGGGTGGACGGCCGTGATCGTCAGCCGGGCCGTGAGGGTGTCGCCCGGCCAGGCCGATGCCTTGAACCGGCCACCGAACTGCGTGAGCCTGCCGTCGCCGAAGTAGTCGGTGAGCGCCTTGCCTGCCAGGCCCATCACGAGCATGCCGTGCGCCATCACCGTGGGGTTGCCCGCTACCTGCGTGGCGTAGACCTCGTCGGAGTGCAACGGGTTGAAGTCGCCGGAGACGCCCGCGTACTGCACGATCTGGGTGCGGGTGAGGTCGTCCACCACCACGACCTCGTGCACGGTGCCGACGGCGAGATCGGTGGCCGCGGTCACCGCGAGCCCCCCGAGGACGGGAGCTCCACGACCACGCTGCGGGCGGTGATGACCAGCTCGCCCGATCGGTCGCGGTACTCGGTGATCTGGTCCTGGAACGTCATCGTGTCGCCGTTGCGGCGCTGCTTGGTCCACGTCCGCCCCGGGCGGGTGGTCCAGGTGAGCTCGTCGCCCGCACGCAGCACGCGGTGGTAGGTGAAGTGCTGTTCGGCGTGCAGCCGCAGCGCACCGCCTTCGGACGACGACGGTGTGCCCGTCGGCGTGCGGCCCGATCCCCGCCACGGCTCGCCGGGCCGCGGTCGCAACCCGCTGTCGGGATTGAAGTGCGTGGCGCTCTGGACGAAGGTCGGGGGAGCGATCACGGCGCCGAACTCGCTGTTCCGCGCGTACTCGCGGTCGCGGTAGACGGGGTTCTCGTCCCCGAGGGCGCGGGCGAAGAGCATGATCGCCCCCTCCTCGACGGGCAGGTAGGGCTCGGACTCGCTCATCAGGTCGTGGTCTCCTGTTCGAGCACGTTGGGAAGGTCGAGGATGCCGAGGGAGCTCGACGGGCCGATGCCGCGCCGGGCGACGATCTCGTCGAGGTCGGGGCGCCACTCGGGGGGACCGTCGTAGGCGATCGGCACGAAGACGGGGTCGTCGGCGGCGACGAAGTTGCCGTCGTAGGGGAAGCCGCAGAAGGCAGACGGCTTCATCTCCCGCCACCGGATCAGGCCGCGGGAGGGGTCGTAGCAGTCCTCGTCGATGGAGACGGCCACCACGCGGCCCACGACCATCAGCCGGCCCTCCCAGAGGTGGGTCCATTCGACGGTGCACTCGAAGTGGGCCTTGCACTCGGCGATCCGGGGCGCCTTGGAGACGAGCCCCGGCACGGGCGTCAGCCCGGCCTTCTCGAGCTCGTCGACCTCCCGGGCGAACGGCAGGCCGAGCGTGCGGACCTTCGAGAGGACCTCGAGGTCGAAGGGGACGACGTTGATGACCCACTCGCCGGTGGCGAGGATGTTGGCCGCGGTGTCGGAGTACTCGCTGACCGTGATCGCGAACGACACCGGCTCGTGGACCACCCGCACGCAGGTGGCGTGCGGGGCGGCGTTGATCCTGCCCGCCTCGTCGACGGTGGTGTCGATCACGAGGCAGGAACTGGGGGCGAAGAGGGCGTCCCAGTGCTCGCGGGGAGCCGCCACCTTATTCATGACCGGCGAACCACTTGCGGGCGTTCAGCCTGATGTGCTCGAGCGAGGCGAGGAACTCGCGGCGTGCGCGATCGTCGAGCCCGTCGAAGAGGCCGCCCATCGCCTCCTCCAGTGCGGTGCGGGCCGCAGCGAGCGCCTTGACGCCGAGCGGGGTGAGCTCGAGCAGGCTCAGTCGGCGGTCCTTCGGATCCTCCTGCCGGGAGATCAGGCCGCGGCGGACGAGCACGCTGACCGTCTCCGACACGGTGGGCAGCGTGAGGTTCGCCAGTCGAGCCAGCGAGATGACCGAGGTGTAGCCCTGCTGGACGCGGGTGAGCGTGCGCTCCTGGCGGTACGTCAGCGGGATCTCGAGGTTCTCCAACACCTCGGTCTGCAGGCGGACCAGCCGCGAGGCTGTGACCGAGAGCAGCTCGGCGTCGCCCAGGGCCTCCGTTTCAGGATCTGTCAACGCCTGATTCCTCTCGCTCTGGGAACCGAATGGTTCGGGAGCCATATTACCTTGGGGGTTCGACCGGCAGTCAACCTGACAGGTCGGTGACGAAAGCCGCCTCCGTCTTCGCGGCGATCTCGTCGGCGCCCACGCCAGGAGCGAGCTCGCGCAGCACCAGCCGGCCGTCACGCACCTCGAAGACCGCCAGGTCGGTGTAGACGCGGGTGACGACCCCGCGACCGGTGAGCGGATAGCGGCACTGCCGGACCAGCTTGGGCGTGCCGGCGCGGTCGACGTGCTGAGTGGCCACCCACACCTCACGAGCCCCGCTGACCAGGTCCATCGCTCCGCCGACACCCGGCCTGCCGCCGGGCACGTACCAGTTGGCCAGGTCGCCGGTCTCCGACACCTCGAGGGCACCGAGCACGGTGACGTCGAGCCGGCCGGACCGGATCATGCCGAACGAGATGCTCGAGTCGAAGACCGACGCGCCGGGCACCGCCGTGGTGTACCCCTTGCCTGCGCCGATCAGGTCGGGGTCGATCTCCTCGCCGGTGGCCGCGCGGCCCATGCCGAGGAGACCGTTCTCGGTGTGGATGGCGATCGAGCCGTCGGCCGGGATGTGGTCGGCGACGAGCAGCGGGATGCCGATCCCGAGGTTGACGGTGGCGCCCGGCCACAGGTCGCGCGCGATGCGGGCCGCCAGCTCCTCGCGGCTCAGTGCCCGGCCGGTCCGGGCGATCACGGACTCACTCATCGGCATCTCCCAGCGGCGCGTCCGCGATGACGATCCGGTCCACGAACGCGCCGGGCAGGTGGATGTCGTCGGGATCGATGGAACCGGTCGGCACGAGCGTCTCGACCTGGGCGACCGTGTGCAGGGCGGCCATGGCGGCGAGCGGGTTGAAGTTGCGGGCCGTGAGCCGGAAGCGCAGGTTGCCCGCCTCGTCGCCCAGGTGGGCGTGCACCAGCGCGACGTCGGGCCGCAGGGCCTCCTCCAGGACGTAGGTGCGCCCGCCGAACTCCTGCTTCTGCTTGGGCTCCGACTCCTTGACGAGGCGACCCTCCGCGTCCATGAGCACGGGTACCCCGCCGTCGGCGTACGCCGTGTCGACGCCGGTGGCGAGCAGGAAGGCCGGCACTCCCGCGCCTCCTGCCCGGAGCCGCTCGGCCGCCGTGCCCTGGGGAACCAGCTCGAGCTCGACCTCACCACGCGCGAAGTGCTCGGCGAACGCCGCGCCCGGGAACGAGCCGGTGAACTTGCGGATCCGGCGCTCCTTCAGCAGGAGCGCGAGTCCTCTCCCGTCCTGGCCGCAGTTGTTGGAGATGATGTGCAGGTCGTCGACCCCGAGGTCGAGGAGCGCCTCGACCAGGGCGATCGGCGTGCCGCAGGCGCCGAAGCCACCCACCGCGACGGTGGCGCCGGAGCGCACGTGCGCGAGGGCCTCGCGCAGCGTGCCGCAGGCCTTCGAGACCGGCCCGGCAGCGCGCGTGGGCAACTCATCGATCGACATGACGGCCCTCCCCGTCCCGGCGGATGCAGGCGACCTGGCGGGCCCCGGCCACGGAGACCAGGGGCGGGTCCATCGTGCGGCACGCGTCGACGACGAGCGGGCAGCGGGTGCTGAAGTTGCAGCCCTGCGGCGGGTGCACGGGGCTGGGCATCTCGCCGTGCAGCACGATCCGCTGACGCAGGCGCTGCCGCTGCGGATCCGGTATCGGAGCGGCGGACAGCAGCGCCTCGGTGTACGGGTGGCGGGGATCGGTCATCACCTCCGCGGCCGGGCCGGACTCGACGACCCGCCCCATGTACATCACCAGGACCTCGTGCGAGAGGTGCCGGATCGTCGCCACGTCGTGGGAGATCAACAGGATCGACAACCCCGTCTCCTCCTGCAGGGAGACGAGCAGGTTCAAGATCTCCGAGCGCGTCGAGAGGTCCAGCGCCGAGGTCGGCTCGTCCGCGATGAGGATCTCGGGCCCCAGGGCGAGAGCGCGCGCGATGCAGACGCGTTGGCGCTGCCCCCCGGACAGCTCGGCCGGGTAGCGGGGAGCCAGGCTCGGGTGCAGACCCACCCGGGTGAGCAGCTCGGCGGCGATGTCCGCCGGCCGCCTGCCGCCCCGGAGACCGTGCACCAGGATCGGCTCGAACAGGGCGTGCGCGATCGTCTTCGTCGGGTCGAGCGCGCTGAACGGGTCCTGGAACACGACCTGCACGCTGCGCCGCAGCTGCTTGAGCTCGCGGCCGCGGACCTTGGCGACGTCGCGGCCCGCGATCTCGATCGCACCGGAGTCGACCGTGGTCAGGCGGGCGATCGCCCGCCCCAGCGTGGTCTTGCCGGACCCGGACTCGCCGATCACCCCGACCGTGCGGCCGCGCGGGATCGTGACGTCCACCCCGTCGACGGCGTGCACCCGCTCGCGGCGGCGCCCCGGCAGCCTGCGGCCCACCGGGAAGCTGCGGTGCAGGCCGCGGGCCTTCACCACGACGTCGTCGTCGGTGACGGGTTCAGGTGCGAGCACTGCTCTCATCGTGCGTTCCTCCTCTCGCCTCGAGCTGGAGCAGGTCGTGCGCGACGCGACCGCACCGGGTGTGCCGGCCCGGCTCGATCTCGACCTCTCGCTGGGGTTCGCCGCAGGCGGCCACCGCGAACTCGCATCGCGGCTGGAAGCGGCAGCCCTCGGGGAAGGAACCGGCGGGCGGGACGCGTCCGGGGATCGTCGGGAGCTTCGCCCGGGCTTCCCGCCCCTCGGGCACCGCGCCGAGCAGGGCCTTGGTGTAGGGGTGCCGGGGACGGGCGAACGCCTCGTCCACCGAGTTGCGCTCGACGACGTGCCCGGCGTACATCACCACGATGTCGTCGCAGAAGTCGGCGACCACGCCGAGGTCGTGGGTGACGAGGAGGACCGCGAGGCCCAGGCCGCGCTGCAGGTCCGCCAGCAGTTCGAGGATCTGGGCCTGGATCGTGACGTCGAGCGCGGTGGTCGGCTCGTCGGCGATCAGCAGCTTGCAGTCGCACGCGATCGCGCTGGCGATCATTACGCGCTGTTGCATGCCGCCGCTCAGCTCGTGCGGGTAGGACCGCGCGCGCTCGGGCGCGTTGGCGATCCCGACCTGGTCGAGCAGGCGCTCCGCGTGCTTGCGGGCGGTCTTGCGGGACTCGCCGAGGTGCAGCCGGCGGGACTCGGCGATCTGGTCGCCCACCTTCATGGTGGGGTCCAAGCTGGTCATCGGGTCCTGGAAGATCGCGCCGATCGGCCCGCCGCGGATCCGCGCCAACTGCTGCGGTGCGGCCGTCAGCAGGTCGACCCCCTCGAAGAGGGCCGAGCCGCCGGACACCCGCGTGGCGCGCGAGAGCAGGCCGAGCAGCGCGAACGCGGTGAGGGACTTGCCGCAGCCGCTCTCCCCGATCAGGGCGACGCTGCGGCGCCGTCCGACCTGGAAGCTCACGTCCTCCACCAGGCCGCGCTGCTGCTCGTCGCCCACCAGGTCGATCGAGAGCCCGCGGACGTCGAGCAGGGCGGAGTCCCCGGCGTCCCGGTCGGTCCGCGGGGACGCCGCGCCGGCCGTGTCGATCATCGGCTCCTCCGGGCAGCCAGGGCGTCGCGGATGCCGTCGCCGAGGGTGTTGAAGGCCAGCACCGTGATGCACAGCGCGAGGCCGGGTGGGATCGCCGCGAGCGGCGCCTGGTACTGGCTGCGGTAGGCGTCGCCCAACATCGATCCCCAGTCGGAGGCCGGTGGTGCGATGCCGAGGCCGAGGAAGCTCAAGCTGGCCTCCAGGAGCAGGGAGATCCCCATCAGGATGTTGACCTGCACGAGCAGGGGGGCCGCGACGTTCGGGAAGACGTGCACCCACATGATCCGCCAGGTGCCGCACCCGACGGCGCGGGCGGATTCGATGTACGTCTCCGCGGCGACGTCGAGGGTGACGCCCCGCACGATGCGGAACAGGTACGGGGCGAACAGGATGCCGATCGCCAGCATCACGTTCCACAGCCCGGGGCCCAGGATCGCGATGACGGCGAGGGCGACCACCAGGCCGGGCAGGCTGAGCAGGGTGTCGGCGAGGCGGCCTGCGACGGCGTCGAGCCAGCCCCGGTGCAGCCCCGCCCAGATCCCGGCCGGCACCCCGATGAGCACGGCCGCGGTCAACGCGATCACCGGTGCGATCAGCGCGATCCGGGCTCCGAAGAGCATCCGGGATAGGACGTCGCGGCCGAACTGGTCCGTGCCGAACAGGTGCTCCCAGCTGGGGTCGGCGTTCACCTCGGCGAGCGACTGCACGTCCGGGTCGTAGGGGGCGATCCACCCGGCGGCGAGCGCGGCCAGTGTCAGGAGCACGAGGTAGACGAACGCGATCAGCGGCAGCGGCCGGCGCAACGCGGTGCGGACGAGGCCGCGGCGGGCCGTGCGCCGGACGGGCTCGGCGGACTCGAGCGAGGAGGTGGTCATGAGCCGGCACTCCGGACCTTCGGGTTGATCCACGTGTAGGCCAGGTCGACCACCAGGCTCACGCAGACGATGACGACGGCGCAGAACAGCACGTATCCCTGGATCACCGGGAAGTCGCGGCGCGAGATCGCCGTGACGGCGAGGGTGCCGATGCCGTTCATCCCGGCGACCGCCTCCACCACGATCACCCCGGCCAGCAGCCGGCCGACCTGGAGCCCGAGGATGGTGAGGACGGGGATCGACGCGTTGCGCACCACGTGGTGGCGCACGAGCCACCAGCCGGTGGCGCCGCGCGCGCGGGCGCTGCGGACGTAGGGGCGGGCGAACACGTCCGCGGCCGCGCCCCGGGTGTGGCGCGCGAGCTCTCCCGCGGAGTGCAGGCCCAGTGCCGCGGCCGGGATGATGATGTGCGCCAGCCAGACGTCCACGCCCTCCTCGAGACCGGCGAATCCGGTGGCGGGCAGCCAGGGGTTCGCGATGGCGAGGAGCGAGACGAGGATCATCGCCACCCAGAAGTTCGGCATCGCCAGGCTGACCGTGGCGATGGAGGAGATGATCCCGTCGACCCACCCGCCCGGCTTGCGGGCGGCGACGGCGCCTGCGGTCACCCCGAGCACGATGGCGATCACGATCGCGACGCCCGCCAGCGACAGCGTGACCGGGGCCGCCTCGAGCATGAGCTCGGTGACCGGTGTCTGGGAGAACACCGAGCTGCCCAGGTCGCCGCTCAGGACCCGCCCGGTCCAGGCGAGGTACTGCTGGATCACCGGCTGGTCGAGGCCGAGCTGGGCGCGGATGGCGGCGACCTGCTCCTCGGTGGAGCCCTCGCCGGCGATCATGTCCGCCGCGTCGCCGGGCACCAGCTGCACCATCAGGAAGGCCAGCACGGAGACCAGCCACAGGACGAAGATCCCGCCGGCGAGCCGGTGCAGGAGCTCGGCCGACTTCACGACGGGCTGCCGCGATCAGGAGTCGACGAGTCGATCATGTGAACTCCCTTGTTCTGATTGACCGTGGTCAAGAGCTGTCAAGATCGGCGCTGAGCCTCGCGGGGGTGGGGCTGCAGGTGGCCGGCGTGTTCGGCGAGGTCCGCCAGCAGGTCGTCCGCGGTCCAGCCGCCTTCGCGGTGGGTGACGAACGCTTCCTTCGGGTGGGCCCAGATCGCGAGCCGGTCGCCGCCGAAGCCGAAGTACTGGCCGGTGATCCCGGCCGACTCCGCTGAACTGAGGAACACCACGAGCGGCGCGACGTCCTCGACGGTGCCGGTGCCCTCGTGGCGCAGGTGCGCCGGGACGGGCCCGCCGGCCTCGACATCGGCCACGATGTCCTTCAGCGCAGGGATGGTCGCCGCCATCCTGGTGAGCGCCTTGGGCACCACGGCGTTGACGGTGACGTCGATCTTCGCCAGCTCCACCGACCACACCCGGACCAGCCCGATGATCGCCGCCTTGGACGCGCCGTACGCCGTCTGGCCGAAGTTGCCGTACTGGCCCGCCGGGGAGCCGATCAGGATCAGGCGGCCGCCCTCGCCCTGATCGCGGAAGCGGCGCGCGGCCGCGCGCCCGCAGGTGATCGTGCCGCGGATGTGGCTGTCGAGGACGACGTCGAGTTCCTCGTCGCTCAGCTTGAGCAGGGTCCGGTCCCGGAGGGCACCGGCGTTCGTGCACATCATGTCGAGCCGGCCGAACTCCTCGACGGCACGCTCGACCAGCGCGTCCGCCGTCCCGGTCGGGCCGACCGCGCCCACGTGGGCGACGGCGGTGCCGCCGGCGGCGGTGATCGCGGCCGCCGCCTTCTCGGCCACCTCCGCGTCGACGTCGTTGACCACCACCGCTGCCCCGGCCGCTGCCAGCGCCTCGGCGTACGCGCGGCCCAGGCCGCGTCCCGATCCGGTGACGATCGCGACCCTTCCGGTCAGGTCGATGCTCACGTGCCCTCCGGTGATCTCAGCGTGGCCTATGGTCAGGGGCCCTAATTGTTCGGGACGATAGAGTTCGGTCGCCTAACCTGTCAATGCGCTCTGCGTGATGATCGCCGCCGCGAACCGCTCGGCCATCATCGCCACGGTGGCGTTGATGTTGGCGCGGACCGAGTCGGGCATCACCGAGGCGTCGACGACGCGCAGCCCCCGCACGCCCAGCACGCGGCCCACCTGGTCGACGACGGCCCCCGACCCGGGCGGGCCGATCGCGCACGTCGACGACGCGTGGAACGTGCCCCGCACGGCGCGGCGCAGCCACCCGTCGAGCACGGCGTCGTCGTCGATGGCACCGGCCGGGGCGACGCGCTCGGCGACGACCTCGCGCAGCGCGGGCGACGACTCGACGAGGTCCACCGCGAACCGGACGGCCTCGCGCAGCCGGCGGACGTCCTCCGGTTCGCGCAGGAAGCGCGGGTCGACCACGGGACGGGCGGCCGGCTCGCCCTCGGCCAGCCGGACGTGGCCCGATCCCACCGCCAGCATCAGGAAGATCGTCATCTCGATCCCGGCACCCTGCTCGTCCTCGAAGGCGGCGATCGACAGCTTGAGGTCGTCGGGGATCGCCGAGCCGGGGGCCGTGGTGCGCAGCGCGACGGGGGCGCGCACCGACGTGGCGTTGAGCTCGTACCCGGGCCGCGCCCGCCAGCGCACCATCACCCGCGGGTGCTCGCGCAGCGACGCACCGACCCCCGCGCTGTCGAGGACGACGGGAACGCCGTTGCGCCGCAGGTGATCGGCATCGCCGACACCGGAACGCAGCAGCAGCCACGGGGTGGCGACGCCGCCCGCCGCCAGCACCACCTCCTGCTCGGCGAGCACCCGCACCGGTGCTCCGGCCGGGGTGCGGGCGAGGACGCCCACCGCGCGATCGCCGTCGAACAGCACCCGCTCGACGTCGCGGTCGCCCAGGACCCGCAGCGTCGGCAGGTCGCGCGCGGAGCGCAGGTGTGACAGCGCGCTGCTCACCCGCACGCCGTCGAGGTTGTTGAGCGGGTGCGGGCCCACTCCGCTCGCGCCCGGGGCGTTGAGGTCGGGACAGTGGGGGAAGCCCGCGTCCAGGCAGGCGTCCAGGAAGCCTGCGTGCACGGGGTGCCACTGCGCCGGGGGCACCCGCCGTACCGGCACCGGGCCGGAGCCGCCGCGCGCGGGGAAGTCCAGGTCGCGCGCGACCGCCGCGTACCACGGCGCGACCTCGCGCCAGCCCCATCCGCTCGCGCCCCGCGCCGCCCAGTTGCCGTCGAAGTCACCGGGCAGCCCGTGCAGCCAGACCTGGCCGTTGACCGAGCTCCCGCCGCCGATGACCTTCCCGCTGTAGAGAACGTACGGCGCGGCGCCGGGCGCGGACGGCACCGTGTCCCAGGCCCACGCGAAGTCGCGGGTGGTGACCCGGCCCTCGGCGTAGTCGCCGTAGAGGAGCACGGGTGGCGTCTCGTCCGGGCCCGGGAAGTCGGGGCCCGCCTCGAGGAGGACCACGGAGCGATCGCCGTGCGCGGCCACCCGCGCCGCGACGATCGCGCCGGCGGTGCCCCCGCCGACGACCACGACATCTGCCCGGACCTCGGGTTTCAGCGGAACACCTCCGGCCGGCTCCTCGCGAGGTCGATCAGGCCGCCGGCCTCGAGCATGTCGACGAGGAACGGGTCGGCCGCCGCGCCACGCACCGTGGTGCCGGTGGTGAGGTTGGTGAACTCGCCGGACGTGAGGTCGACCCGCACCCGGTCGCCGTCGGCGGCGAGGTCCGGGTTCAGCCCGACCTCCAGCGCGGGCAGCCCGATCTCGAAGCAGTTGCGGTAGAAGGTGCGCGCGAACGTCTCGGCGACCACGCAACCGATCCTGGTGGCCTGCAGCGCCTTGGCGGCGATCGCGCGGCCCGACGACTGCCCGAAGTGCTTGCCTGCGAACACGATGTCGCCCGGCTGCACCGCCCTCGGGAACTCCGGGTTCAGGTCCTCCAGCACGTGCTGCACGATCACGTCCATCGGCTCGAGCACGTACTGCGTCTTCACGAGCCGGTCGGTCGGGATGTTGTCCCCGAACCGCCAGCAACGGCCCTCGAACCTCACGCCTTCGCCCCCTCGTGCACGGTGCCTGCGATGACCCCGGCGACGGCCGACGCTGCGACGGTGGCCGACGACGCGAGGTACATCGACGCGTCGGGGCTGCCGTTGCGGCCGGGGAAGTTGCGGGCGTGGGTGGAGATCATCGCCTCGTCCGAGGCGAGGGCGCCCATGTTGTAGGCCTGGTTCGAACCGGTGCTGGGTGGGAACCACGTCGCGCCCGCCTCGTGCAACGCGAGCACCAGACCTTCCCTGACCGCCGCGGCGAACACCTCCCGGCTGGAGGGCACGAGGTTGAAGCGCACACCCGGGTGGACCCGCCGCCCGGCCAGCACCTCCGCCGCCGCGCGGAAGTCCTCGAGCCGTCCACCGCCGTGACCGCCCAGTTCGGCGTGCTGGATCGGGGTGCCCGCGACCTCGCCGACCGGCTTGACGTTGCCGACGGTCGGCGGGCACGCGACCTGCGCGTCGACCTCGCCGACGTCGAAGCGCAGCACCTGCTCCGCCTCGTCGCCGTCGCCGCGCACCAGCAGTTCCGGCACGGCGCCGCCAGGCAGCGTGCGCACGAACGCCTCGGTGACCTCGTCCGGCTCGACGAAGCTGCACTTGGCGCCGAGGTCGACGCACAGCAGCGGGAAGAGCCACCGGTCCCAGAAGGACAGCCCGCGCACGTACGGTCCCGCGAACTCCACGGCCCGGTAGTTCAGCTCACCCTCGCCGATGCGGCCCACCAACCAGAGCGCGACGTCGCGCGGCGTGACGCCCGGGTTCGGGGTGCCCTCGAGGTGCACGCGCGTGGTGGCGGGCACGCGGAACCACGCCTTCCCGTGCGGCAGCACGGTGCCGGCGTGCGAGTCGTTGCCGAGCGCCACCGCGAACGCGCCCAGCGTGCCGTGCACGGGCGTGTGGCTGTCGGAGCCGACCACGATCATGCCCGGCTTGATGTGTCCCTTGTGGACCGCGACGTGGTGCAGGTTGCCGTTGCCGCAGTCGTGCAGCGTGGTGCCGTGCTTCAGCGACCACTTCCGGTTGTGCTGCAGCACGTCCGCCAGCTGTTCGGTGGGCGGGGAGTACAGGTGGTCGAACACCGTCACGGCCCGCCCGGGATCTGGGACGGTCGTGTTGACGCGCTTCTCGTACACCTGCGAGGTCAGGTACGCGGACAGGTCGTGCATGATCAGCCGGTCGACCTTCGCCACCACGATCTCGCCCGGCTCCACCGACCCGCGGCCGCTCGCGCGGGCGAGGATCTTCTCGACGAGGTTCACACCACCACCTCCGCCACGATCTCGCGCGGGTCGGTGATGACCCCGCGGATCGCGGACGCCGCCGCCGTGGCCGGGCTGGAGAGGAAGATCTTCGAGTCGTAGCTGCCCATCCGGCCCTGGAAGTTGCGGTTGGCGGTGGAGAGGGTGGTCTCACCGTCGGTCATCGCGCCCCCGGCGCCCGCGCAGGCGCCGCAACCCGGGTTGGTGATCATCGCCCCGGCCTGGATCAGCGTGGTGAGCACCCCGTTCTCCGCGGCGCGCGCCATGATCGTGGCCGACGCGGGCGTGACGATGAGCCGCAGGCCCGGCGCCACCTGGTGGCCCGCGAGCACCTCGGCCGCGATGACGAGGTCGTCGTACTTGGCGTTGGCGCACGAGCCGATGAAGACCTGGTCGAGCTTGGTGCCCGCGACGTCGTCGACGCCCACGACGTTGTCGACCGTGTGCGGCACCGCGATCTGCGGCGCGAGCGTCGGGCCGTCGAGGTGCACGGTGGACCGGTAGGTCGCGTCCGCGTCGGGCAGCAGGACCTCGAGCTCGTCGCGCGGCACCCCGGCCTCGTCGAGGTAGGCGAGCGTGGCGTCGTCCGGGGCCACGTAGGCGTTCTTGGCGCCCATCTCCATGGCCAGGTTGCAGAACGTCATGCGCTCCGACACGGACATGCCCGCGACGTAGGAGCCGGTGAACTCGACCGAGTCGTAGGTGAGCCCGTCGGCGCCGAGGTCGCCGATGAGCTTGAGCATCACGTCCTTGGCGTAGACGCCGGGGGCCAGCTCGCCGTCGATCACGATCCGCACCGACTCCGGCACCTTGATCCACAGCTTGCCTGTGACCCACGCGGCGGTGATCTCGCTGAACCCCACGCCCGTGCCGAACGCACCCAGAGCGCCGTAGATCGTGGAGTGCGAATCGGTGCCGATGATGAACTGCCCGGGCCGCACGAGCCCGTGCTCCATGAGCACGATGTGTGCGATGCCGCTGTTGACGTCGAAGAAGTGCTTCACGCCCATCTTCTGCGCGAACTCGCGGCACAGCGCGTGGTGCCCGGCCGTCTTCGCGTTCATGGCGGGGGACAGGTGGTCCATCACCATCGCCACGCGGTCGACGTCGTAGAGCCGGTCGACGCCCATCTTCTCCAGCGTGCGGATGCACCGCCAGCTCGCGGTGTGGCTCATGTACAGGTCCGGGTACGCGTCGACGATCTGCCCGGGCACGAGGCCGGTCGTCCCGGACGCCCGCTCGATCGCCTTCTGCGCGAAGGTCTGGCCGGTCACCGTGATCCTCCTGCCGAGAAGCTCGCCATCAGGTGCGGGATCAGGCCGCCGTCGGCCATGATCTCCTGCAGCACCGGGGGGTACGGGCTGAACGGGAAGGTCTGCCCGCCCGTCTCGACCGTGCCCGCGTCGTAGTCGATCCACATCTCGTCGCCGTCGGCGGCCGCCTCCGCCGCGGCGGGCGACTCGACCGCGATGAGCCCGGTGTTGATCGCGTTGCGGAAGAACACGCGGGAGAAGGACGCCGCGACGACCGCCGTGATCCCGGCGCCGATCAGGCACGTGGCCGCCTGCTCCCGCGCGCTGCCGCAGCCGAAGTTGCGGCCGGCGACGACCACGTCGCTGGCCCGCAGCCGGGCCTGCGTCTCGGGTCCCAGCGGTTCGAACGCGTGCTCGGCGAGCTCGGCCGGGTCGATGCTCACGAGGTAGCGGCCGGGGATGATGACGTCGGTGTTCACGTTCTCGCCGAAGGTGATGACCTTGCCCCCGACGCGGTGTTCACTGCCCATGGATGTCTCCGCTCGAAAGTCCGGTGGTGGCCGCGCGGGCTCAGGGGCTGGTCTCCTCCAGGAACCAGTCGGTGGGCACCGTGTGCCCGAGGTCGCGCTCCTCGGCCAGCGCGAGCGCGCGTGCGCACACGGCCGCGAACTGCACGCCCATACCGGTGTTGTTGGCGAACACGGTGATGTCCTCGCGGCTCGCGCGGCCCGGCGCGTTGCCCAGCAGCAGGTCCCCGAGCTCGCGGATGTCGTCCCATTGCTTCAGGCCGCGCTCGACGGGCCCGAGGATGTCGAACTGCTTGTCGTGGTGCACCTGCTCGCGCGAGAGCACGGTGATGCGGGCCGCGCGGTCGAACGTCGTGTCGTCGAGTTCGCGCCGAGTGGCGGTGCCGTCGGGTGAGGTGATGGCCGTGACGTGCGTGCCGGGCTCGAGCCACGCGCCGTCGAAGCACGGGTCCATCGCGGCGGTGGCGCAGGTGACGATCTGGCAGCCGGCCACGGCGTCGCGCCGCTCGTCGACGGCCACGATCTTGCGGCCGGTCTTCTCGCTCCACACCCGCGCGAACTCCTCGCGGTGCTCGGGCGTGGGGCTGTAGACGCGGACCTCCTCGATCCCGGGGCGCACCATCAGCAGGCACTCCAGGTGGGCCTCGGCCTGCCAGCCGGAGCCGAACATCCCCGCGACCGTGGCGTCCGGATCGGACAGCTCCCGGATGCCGAGCGCGGAGGTGGCGCCCACACGCATCTTCTGGATGAAGCTGTCGTGCATGACGGCGAGCGGTTCCAGCGTGGTGATGCTGTAGAGCGTGACGAGCCCGACGTAGCGGCCGCCCGGCGCGGCCGGGATCAGCCTGCGGCGCTGCACACCGCTGGGCAGGGTCTCGACCCCTGCGATGTCGGAGGTGATCCGCAGCGCCCACACGCCGCTGGAGACGTTGCCGCCCTCCTGCGACTTGAAGCGGTAGCGGAAGCCGGGGTGGCGGCTGTCCTCCACCGGGAAGTACGTGTGGTTGCGCGGCCGGTTGGCACCCTGCCCGGACGAGAGCTCCCGGTACGCGGTCTCCAGCGCGTCGAGCGTCTCGTCGGCGGTGAGCACCTGCTCGATGTCGCCGTTGGAAAGGATCCTCACCGCTGTGCTCCTGTCAGGTGTTCGGGTGCGCCCGTGGTGACGCGCACGGTCTCGGCCACCGCCGCGTTGCCGCCGTCGGCGAACGCGACCTGCACGGACACCGCGCCCACCTCTCCGTCGGCCAGCTCGACGGCGGGGTCGTCGGTGCGGAACTCGCCGCCGGTGGACAGGTCGGCCTGGTTGACCCAGCGGACCTCGACCGTGGCGCCCGCGGGCAGCGTGGCCGGCAGCGGCGCGGCCGCGTCCGCGAGGGAACCGACGGTCGCCCCGGCCGTGACCGCCGCGATCGCCCGGCCGAGCGCCTCTTCCAGCGGGCCGGCCCACCCGGCGCCGCCGCCCAGCACCCGGCTCGCGTGCACCCAGGTCGTGCGGTACTGGCCGGTGACCACCACCGACGCCACACCGTCCGAAGTGGACAGCGGGTAGGGGTACACGTCGAGGAAGCCGCCGTTGCGCAGTGCGCGTTCCACGGCCTCGATGCGGCTGCCTGCGGTGCTGCCCTCGACCACCGCCTCGGTGATCGCGTCGTCGACGATCCGGCCTGCCCTGCGCAGCAGCTCCACCTCGGCAGGCGAGGGCACCAGCCGCTGCTCGCGCACCAGCCCGTCGAGCCTGCGCACCTCCCAGCCGGGCACGGCGGCGACGATCTCGTCGGCCACGGCGGCGGGCCACAACGCGGCGTCGACCAGACCGAGCACCCCCTCCTGGCTGCCCACCAGGTACTTCGCCACGAGCTCGGCGAAGTTCTTGCCGCCGCTGAACCCGGTGACCGTCGACGAGCGCTTCATCCAGTTCTGCACGCGCAGCGAGAGCTTCGTGAGGAACGTGACCGGCCCCTCGGCGGGGACCGCCAGCACCCCCTCGTTCCAGTAGATGCAGAGGTTGGTGAGGTACGCGATGTCGTCGGAGCGCGACACATCGCCGTAGACGAGGCCGATGTCGACGCCCTGCTCCGCCATGGCGCGCTGCACCGTGGCGACGCGCTCCCCCCACTCCTGCTCGGAGATCTCCGCGGGGTCGAGAACGTGCAGACCTCGTTTCACGCCGCGTCCCCCGTCTCGAACAGCTTCCGTTCGGTCGTGATGAGCACTTCGCAGCCGTCGGCGGTGACGCGGACGGGATCGCCGAGCACGAAGTAGCCGGCCAGCGGCGTGTAGGTGTTGGGGTGGATGATGAACACGGAGTTCTCGGGCAGCACCGTGTGGTTGCCCTCGATGATCGGCGTCTCGTCGCAGTGCAGGCCGTGCCCGTGGCCGCGTACGCGGGTGTACTGACTCGTGCAGTACTCGCCGTAGCCGTGCTTGCGGAACACGTCGTTCTGCGCCACCGCCACCTCGTGCGCGGTGATGCCGGGCCGCACCACGGAGATGCCGGCCTCGACCGCCTCGTTGAACAGGTCGAACGATCTGCGCTGCCCGTCGTCGGCCTTCCCGACCACGACGGACCGGCAGATCTGCAGCCAGTAGCCGTCCATCTTGGGCGTGAGTTCGGTGCGCACCAGGTCGCCCGCCTCGAGCAGCCGGTCACCGGGCGGGGTCATGCCGCGGACCTCGTCGCGGCCCGACGCGATCAGCATGAAGTTGTCCTCGGCCCCGAGGTTCTTGATCCTCGCCTCGACCTCGGCGACGATCCGGTATTCCGGCAGTCCGGGTTCCAGCACCTCGACGAACGCCTCCCAGCCGGCCGCGCACACCACGGCGCTGCGCCGCATGCGGGTGAGCTCCCACTCGCTCTTCACGAGCCGGGCGGTGTCGAGCAGCGCCGTCGCCGACACCACCTCGGCACCCGGTGCCGCGGCGCGGATCGTGTCCATGACCACGAGCGGGACGAGCTCGTGGTGCCCGATGCCGATGCGCCGCGGCGCCAGCTCCGCGAGCACCGAACCCAGCTCGGCCGGGTGCGCCGGGTCCAGCCGCCGGGCGTCGCCCACCCAGCCCTGCGCCGTGAACGCGGTGAGATCCGACGGCCGGGTGGAGAACGCGACCGCGTCTCCCTCGGCGGGGAACACGACGAGCGCCGCGCTCCCGCCCGGGGTGACGTCGGTGAAGTAGCGGATGTTCTCGCGCCGCCACGCGGGCCCGTAGGCGAGGAGCACGTCGAGGCCCTGCTCAGCCATCGCCTCGCGGACCTTGCGGTGGCGCGACTCGAGTTCCGCGCGATCGTCGGGTGACAGGGCCGTGCCGGCGGGCGCCGGGGCGTGGCCGATGGTCATCGTGCCTCCACTACTGGTCGTCGAGGTGGCCCTGGATGCCGAAGTAGAGCCGGGTGAAAGCGGGCGCGAGCTCGTCGCGCACCTCGGGGGCGAGGGCCGCGGTCAGCTCGGCGGCGAATTTGTCGAGCGCGCGCCGTGCGGCGTCGCGGGCGTCGAGCCCCTTGGTGGTGAGCTCGAGCTGCATGGTGCGCCGGCTGGTGGCCGACGGCCTGCGGGACAGGAAGCCCTGGTTGACCAGCTTGTCGACGCTCTCGGACATCGTCGACGGGTTGCGGTGCGCGAGCTTGCACAGTGCCGTGAGCGACGTGTGCCCGGCTCCGACCCTCGACAGGATCCGGCACTGCCGGATGGTGAGCGGCTGCTCGAGCCCCGCCAGCAGTTCCGTCTGGAGCCGGGTGAGCCGCCCGCCGAGCGCGAGGAGGACCTCGCCGAGGGTGGCGTCCGGTCCGAGGCCGTCGAAGGTCTCGGCGTCGCGGCTGATCATTTAGGCCCCCGTACGGTTCGGTACCCGAATGATATCGGGGCCGACTGTAACTCCGGCGGCGCGTTGTGGGAAGGGGTGTCAGATCTCGCCGCTGCGGACGAGGCGCGGCAGGCCGGAGACCACCATGCGGCGCTCCCGGGTGAGCCCGATCTTGGTGGCGACGCGCAGCGACGGGACGTTGGCGGGAGCGATGATCGCGATCAGGTGGTGCACACCCAGGGTGTCGCGGGCGAAGTCGCGGCAGGCCGCGGCCGCCTCGGTGGCGTAGCCGTTGCCCTGCAATGCGGGCCGGATGTGGTAGCCGACCTCGACCTCCTCCACACCGTCCACGCGCTGGGGCGTCAGACCGCAGTCGCCGACGAACTCGCCCGTGGCGCGCAGGACCACGACCCACAGCCCGAACCCGCGCTCGCGGTAGAGCCGCCGGTTCCAGTCGATCCACGCCTGCGCCTCGTCGCGGCGCTTCGGTGCCGGGTAGTGGCGCATCACCTCCGGGTCGCCCAGCAGCGCGGCCATGTCGTCGAGGTCGGCGTCGGTCATCTCGCGGAGGAGGAGCCGGGGCGTGGCGGGAGCGGTGCGCGATCCGGGGAGCATCGGGAAAGCATCGCCCGCCGGGCGCCGGTGCACCCAGTCACGCCGCAGCCGCCTTGAGCCGTTTGGGCAGCAGGGCGTCCAGGATCGGGCCGGGGTCGAGCCGGTCGCCGTACCAGTCCGGCGTCAACGTCCAGTGATCGATGCGCGCATGGCGCTCGGCGAGGTCCTCGAGATTCCCGCTCAGCGCCGGCGCGGTGGCCGGGATCGCTGACCCGTCGGGACGGGCGAATTCCGGGCCGTCGGGGACGGCTTCGGTGAAGATTCTTGGAAGGCGGGTTCCGCGGACTCGGCGGGGAGGCAATCCAGTTTCAGGGATGTTGATCGGGGTGGGTCGGGACCACAGGACAGTGGCGTAGGCACCCGGCGGTGACGGGCTCGTCGGGAACGGGCGTGCCCTCCAGTCGGGGACGGCTGCCCGCGCCACCACGGGGTTCGGTAGTGATCCCGACCCGACCGCGGCCTCACGCACGCGGAGCTCGGGACACGGGTGGCTGCACGGCAGGCCGGGCCGGGGCCCGGGAAGGCCTCCGCAGCGGGATGACCGGGCTCGCCAACCGCAAGATCAGCACGCGGGCGGTGGGTTCCGCGGACCGCGGCTGGGGTGGGTCGGCGCGGTTTCCGACCGCGGCTCGCGTCGGGCTGTCGGAGCTGCACACCTGTCGGCCTCGCCCCGCGCCGGGGTGTGACCACAGGTCCTCGTCTGGGCTGGCCGCGCTTTCGCGCGCTGCGGTGCCGTGCTGGGCCCGGTCTGGGGATGACCGATCCGGTGGGCGCGCTGCGAGATGCTCGTCGCGCCCTCCCGGGCTCGTGGACGAGCACGTCCCGTGGGCTGCAGGGCGACGATCCCGTGGTCCAGACCGTATGGCGCGCCACTGTGGAGCTTGATCGGCGGACCGGCGCGTTTCCCGACGCCAGGTGTCGGTTTTCGCGCCCGGCCGGTGATCATGAGGCCCGCGCCCGCGGGGCTTGCCTGCGCAAGATCGCTACACGCGGGGCTGGGTTCCGCGGAACCGACCGGGAAGCAGCCCTCTCCGAGGACGTCGATCGAGAGGCTTCGGGACCACAGGACAGTCGCGTAGGCACCCTGCCTTCGACCCCACCCCTGCCGCGTGCCCAGCACCCGGACCATGATCACTGATCGGGAGCGAAAGCCGACGCATGGCGTCGGGAAACGCGCCAATCCAGTGATCAAGCTGCTCAGGCGGGGGTGGGCGCCCGTGGGAGACGGCGCCTAAACCCTCCGGGCCCAACGCGCGAGCGGCAAAGCCACCACGCCGGGGAAGCGGGGCGTCTCGGCCTCGTCGAGCATCGCGGCGGCGACGGTCTGCCGGCTGACGGTCGCGCCGAGGTCCAGCGGAGGACCGGCGTCCAGGCCGACCGTGCGCCGGTCGGCGCTCTCCGGTCCGTCGTCGAGCACGCCGGCGTGGAACACCGTGCCGCCGGCGGCGAGGACGGTCTTGTCGGCGTCCACCTTGTCCGCGAGCCGGTCACCGAGGAGCGCTCCGAGGATCCCGGCTGCCTCTCCTGCAGCGGCGGCGGACGCACCGGTTCCGTAAGCGCCCAGCCAGATGATGCGTCGTGGCCCGGCGGCGACGAGCGCCTCGGCGCCCGCGAGCAGGACCCCCGCGCGGTCCGTGCCGAGCGCGGAGAGGACGACGGAGGAGTCGTCGACGAGCGCGCGGATGCTCGCCGGATCGGTCACGTCAGCCGCCCGCTTGTGCAGGCCCGCGGAATCGGCGAGGGCGATGCGCGCGGGATCGCGGGCGATGGCGATGACGGTGTGCCCCCGGAGCAGCGCCTGCCGCGTGAGGGCGAGTCCCGTGCGGCCGGAGGCGGCGAGGACGGTCAAATTCATGCGAAAACGCTACGGCGCGCGGCAGCAGGCATCAATTGCACAACCGGCAACACATCATTGAGCCTGCTGGATTCCAGGACGGAAAATCATGTGTTGCCGGGGACGCACTGGTCGTCCGGCGGGGGCGTGCCTAGGCTTCCGGCGCTGGAAGCGATCGTCAGCGGCAGGAGGCGGGAATTCTGTGTCCGGCCGGGGCTCGGTGGCGGCGTTGTTCGTGCACCCGGTGAAAGGGCTCAGTGCGCAGTCGCTGAACAGGGTCGCGCTCCGTCCGGGCCGGGGGGTTCCGAACGACCGCGTGTTCGCGTTCGCGCGTCCGGACGGCAGATATCGCCCCGGGACGCGGGTCGGGCTGCCGAAGCAGGAGTTCTTCGCACTGGTCTCCGACCACCGTCTCGCCGGACTCGACACGCACCTCGACCCGGAGACCGACGTCCTCACCGCGCGCGTCGCGGGGCACGAGGTGCTGGAGGTCGACCTGGGCACCGAAGCGGGCCGCGAGGACGCGGTGCGGTTCTTCGCCCGCGTCCTCGACCTGCCCGCGGGCGTCGCGCCGGTGCTCGCGCGCGAGCCGGGCAGGAGGTTCACCGACGCGGCCGCGGCGGGCGACCCGGCGATGCACTGGGTGTCGATGGTGAACCTGGCCTCGGTCCGCGACCTGGAGTCGCGCACCGGCACGGTGGTGGACCCGGCGCGGTTCCGGGCCAACGTGCTCGTGGACGGTCTGCCGGCGTGGTCCGAGTTGGACGTGATCGGTCAGGAGTTCGACCTGGGCGGCGTGCGCGTGCGTGCCGTGCACCGCACGAAGCGCTGTGCCGCCACCGAGGTCGGTCCGGGCACCGGCCGTCGCGACCTGCCGGTCGTGTCCATGATCGACAGGACGTACGGGCACCGGTTCATGGGGATCTACTTGGAGGTCCTCACCGCGGGCGTCCTGGAGAAAGGCGCCGAGGTCATTGTCTGAGCTGCGTCTGCGCGTCACCGCGACGGCCGACCTCACGCCGACGGTCCGCCGGTTCGTCCTCCAGGACCGCAGGGGGATCGCGCTGCCGGGCTACGAGCCGGGTGCCCACATCGTGGTGACCACCCCGGCCGGGCACCGGCGCAGCTACAGCCTCGTCGATCCGGGCGGTGCGCGGCCGTCGGATTACGCCGTGTGCGTGCGCCGCGACAGTCGCGGCCGCGGCGGTTCGGTGAGCATGCACGACGACGTGGCGGTGGGCACCGACCTCGTCGTCTCCGCACCGGCCAACAGGTTCCCGCTCCGGCCCTCGCCCCGGTACCTGTTCATCGCCGGGGGAATCGGCATCACACCGATCCGGGCGATGGTGCGCCGCCTGCGCGCGGAGGGCCGGACCGGTGTGCAGGTGCTCTACCTGACGCGGTCCGCCGCGGAGACCCCGTTTCTCGAGGAGTTCGACGGGCCGGAGGACCTCGTGCACCACGGTGCCGGCCGCGGCCGGCTCGACCTGTGGCCCCACCTCGCGGTCCCGGACGACGACGTGCGCATCTACTGCTGCGGGCCCGCCCCGCTCCTGCGCACCGTGCAGGCGCTCACCGCTCACTGGCGGGCGAGCCGCATCCACATGGAGGAGTTCACGGCCCCGCAGGGCGGGGTGTCGGTGCCGTTCACGGCGGTGTGGGCCCCGGACGCGCGCCGCGTGGACGTTCCCGCGCACCTGTCGCTGCTCGCCGCCCTGCGCCGCGACGGCGTCCCCGTCCCGTCGTCCTGCGAGGCAGGCGTCTGCGGGACGTGCCGCCTCAGGGTCATGCACGGCGAGGTCGAGCACCGCGACTCCGTGCTCACGCCCGGTGAGCGCGACGCGAGCATGGTGGCCTGCGTGTCGCGCGCCCGGTCCGCCGAGATCGTGGTCGGGCCCTGGGAAGGTGGATCGACGTGACCACCCACGAACTGCACCCCGAGCTCGGGACCACCACGGACGTGTTCGACCGCAGCGCGCCGCCCGTTCTGACCGCGGAACCCGGCGACACCGTCGTCGCAGGGTCACTCGACGCGTCCGGGTTCCTCGAGCGGCAACGCACGCCGGGGGAGGAGCGCCCCAGGATGTTCGACGAGCGGCGCGGCCACTGCCTCACCGGTCCGATCGCGGTGCGGGGTGCGGAACCGGGGCACCTGCTCGCGGTGCACATCGTCTCGGTCGAACCCGGTGAGTGGGGCTGGACCGTGGCCGGGGCCAGGGACACCGCGGTGAACCGCGCGCTCGGGCTCGCCGGGGAGCCCACCTGGCTGCTGTGGGAGATCGACGCCGACGCCGGCACGGCCACCGACGACCGCGGCCACACCGTGCGGACCTCGCCGTTCCTCGGCGTGATCGGGATGCCGCCCGACGAGCCGGGCCTGCATTCGACGATCCCGCCGCGCGCCGCAGGCGGTGGCAACATCGACTGCCGTGAGCTGATCGCGGGCGCGACGTTGTTCCTGCCGGTCACCGTGCCCGGGGCGCTGCTGCACCTCGGCGACGGCCACGCCGCGCAGGGCGACGGCGAGGTGTCCGGCACCGCCATCGAATGCCCCATGACCACGCGGGTGACGCTCGACCTCGTCCCCGACGCTCCGGTTCGCGGCCCGCACGCGGTCACCCCGCACGGGCGCATCACGTTCGGGTTCGATGCCGACCTCAATGCCGCGATGGCGGAAGCCCTGGCGGCGATGGTCACGTGGATGCAGCACCTCTACGACGTCGACCGGGGCACGGCCACGGCGCTCGCCAGCTCGGTCGTGGACCTGCGCATCACGCAGGTGGCGAACGGGACGTGGGGCGTGCACGCCGTCCTCGCGCACGGGGCTGTCTGCTGAACCTGGATTGCTGTCCGTGGAATGACCTCATGCTGAGGTTGCACTGGAGTGAATCGGCTTTCGACCGTAGCGTCGGCACGGTGATCGACTGGCTTGCCCTCGCCGAATCGCTCATCGCGTCGCCGTGGTTGTACGCGGTGCTGATCGCGGTGTCGTTCCTCGACTCGTTCCTGCCGCTGATCCCGAGCGAGCCCGTGGTGATCGTCGCCGGCGTGTACGCGGGCACCGGGCAGACCGACATCGTGCTCGTCATCGCGGCCACGACGCTCGGCGCGTTCCTCGGCGATCTCCTCCCGTACGCCGTCGGGCGGCTCCTGGGTGCGCGCGTGCTCGCGCGGATGCCACCCGGCTCCAGGCGCCGGAAGGCGCACGACTGGTTCGTCCGCGAGCTCGAGGCCCGCGGCGGCTTCGTCCTCGTGACCACGCGGTTCATCCCGGTCGGGCGCTACCTGGCCACCCTGTCCACCGGCCTGGTCGGCTACCCGCTGCGCAAGTACATGCTGTTCGTCGGCTTCGCCACGGCCAGCTGGAGTGCCTACACCGCGCTCACGGGCTACCTCGGCGGCGTGGTGTTCCAGGACAACGCGCTGCTCGGGATCGCCGTCGGGGTCGGGCTCGCGTTCGTGGTGACCGGTGTGATCGAAGCCGTCCGCGTCGTGCGCCGTCGCCGGGGCGTCGCCGCGCCGGACCCGGCGGTCGACTGACGCAACGCGATCAGCCGGCCATGATCCGGCGGGTGCGCTCGCGCAGCAGCTGGTGCGTGCGGTCGTGGTGGTTGCGCGGGTGCCACGCCATGGCGATCGGCACGGCCGGCAGTGCCAGGGGGATCGGGAAGGTGTGCAGCCCGAGCGTCTCCAGCAGCGGGCGGCCCAGCCCCGCCGGAGCCACGCAGACGACGTCGGTCTCGCGGGCGAGGAACAACGCGCTCGCGAAGCTGGGCACGACGGCCACCACCCGCCGGTGCAGGCCCCGGTCGGCGAGCTGATCGTCGATCGGGCCGTGGACCGTGCCGCGCCGGGACACGACGACGTGGTCGGCCGCGGCGAACCGCTGCGGCGTGACGGCGGCCGCTCCCGCGAGCGGGTGCTCCGGCCGCACCGCCCCGATCAGGGTCTCCGTGACGAGCGGCTCCGAGTGGATCTCCGGGGCGCCGGGCCGGATGACCCCGATCTCCAGGTCCACCAGTCCTTCGCGCAGGGCCGGGGTGTCCCCGAGGTTCTCCGGCCGCAACCGCAGCGAGATCCCGGGGGCCTCGACCCTCAGGTCGTCGATGAGCGACGGGATGAACGTCGCGGAGAGCATGTCGGCGACCTGCAGGTCGAACATGCGCACCGCGGTGCGTGGATCGGTGCTGCCCGACGGCGCGAACAGCGCGCGAGCGCGGGTGGCGATGGCGTGCACCTCCCCGCGCAGTTCCAGCGCCCGGGGAGTGGGCACGAGATCCCGCCCCGCGCGGACGAGGAGCGGGTCGTCGAACGCGCGCCGCAGCCGGCCGAGGGTGCGGCTCATCGCCGGTGCCGAGGTGTGCAGGCGCGCCGCGGCCTTCGTGACGCTGTTCTCGGCGAGCAGTGCGTCGAGCGCCTCGATCAGGTTCAGGTCGACGTGGTCCACGCTGATGATTATCGCAGACGAAAGAAGGACGTATCAACGTTGCACTGGAGTTAATCGACGTGGGTTCCTACTGTCGGATCTGTGATGAGAGCTGTGGTGATCGGCGCCGGGATCGTGGGACTGACCAGTGGGATCGCGTTGCGCCGCGCCGGAATCGACGTGGTGGTCCACGAGCAGGCGCCGGAGATCCGCGCCGCGGGCGCCGGGCTGGGGCTCTGGGCCAACGCGCTGGCCGTGTTCGACGAACTCGGCATCGGCGACCAGGTGCGTGCCATCGGCAAGCCGAGCGAGATGTACTTCCACGACCCGGCCGGGCGGTTGCTCGAGACACCGGAGTTCGGTGCGGAGGACCACCGGTACCTGCTGGTGCACCGGGCGAAGCTGAACGATCTGCTCGCCGACGCCGTGGGACGCGACAACATCCGCCTGGCCAGCGGGTTCGACGCCTACGAGGAGTACGACGACGGCGTCACGGTCCGCCTGGCCGACGGCACCAGCGAGGACGCCGACGTGCTCGTCGGGGCGGACGGCGCGTACTCGGCCGTGCGCGCGCAGCTGGTGCCCGGCTTCCCGGCGCAGGAGCACCGCGGGCACCGCGTCTGGCGCGCGGTCATCCCGGCCGCCGGCTTCACGGTGCCCGACGACCGGTTGATCCTCGGCCACAACCGGTGTCGCGGCGGGTACGTCCGCACGCACGACGGGCACGTCTACTGGTTGCTCAACCAGTTCGACTCGCCCCCGCTGACCGGCACCTCGAAGCAGCAGGTCCTGGAACGGGTCGTCCACCTCCAGGAGGACGGGCAGCCCTCCCTCCTGGCTGATCTGGTGGCGGCGACGCCCGAGGAGAAGATCCTGCAGAACCAGATCATGCTCGTGCCGCCGCTGCCGCACTGGACGTCCGCGCGGGTGGTGCTGGCCGGGGACGCAGCCCACGCGATGTCGCCGCACATCACCGCCGGTGCGACGCTGGGCGTGGAGGACGCCGCCCTGCTGGGCCGCCTCCTCGCGCCCGGGGGCGACGTGCCCGCCGCGCTGTCCGCCTACGAGACCGACCGGATCCCGCGGTACGCGCACGTCGCGCAGCTGTCGGCGGCGGTCGAGCACGCGCCCACCCCGCAGGAGTTCGCCCGGCACTACGCGGCCTTCAGCCACTGGATGCTCAGCCCGCAGCCGCAGCAGCCCGAGAAGCAGGCCGTGCAGGCATGACGTTCGTCGTGGAGGTGGACGTCCCCGTGCCGATGCGCGACGGGGTCGAGCTCGCCACCAACGTGTGGCGGCCGGAAGGGCCGGGGCCGTTCCCCGCGCTGCTGGTCCGCACCCCGTACGGCAAGGACGACGCCGGCACGTTCGGCAACCCGAAGCTGCCGGACGTGTTCGCGTTCGTGGAGGCCGGTTACGCGGTGGTCGCGCAGGACGTGCGCGGGACCTCCCGCTCCCAGGGCACGTTCGTGCCCCACGCGTCGGAGGGCGGCGACGGTGTCGACACGCTCGAATGGCTGGCCGCGCAGTCGTGGTGCGACGGTGCGGTCGGCATGTGGGGCGGCTCCTACATGGGGTTCGCCCAGTGGCAGGCGGCCGTGGGCGGCGCACCGGCGCTGCGCGCGATCGCGCCGGTGATGAGTTCCGCCGACCCGTACGGGGCGCCGTGGTACTCGCCGGGAGGCGCGCTGTCGCAGGACGCCGTGCTGACCTGGGGCACGCTGTCGGCGTTGCGCAACCTGCGGCGCGCAGGCGGCGACGGTGTCGCGTCCGACGTAGGAGCGCTCACGGCAGGTCTCGCCGATCCCCGGCTGCTGCACGACCCGCTGCCGGTCGCGGAACGCGATGCGATGACCCGCCACCTGCCCTGGGTACGCGAGGTGCTCGCCCATCCGGAACGCGACGAGTTCTGGCGGGGGATCGCCGCGATCGACCGGTGCGACCGCATCACCGTGCCCGCCCTGCACGTCGGCGGCTGGTACGACGTGTTCATCGGCGAGACCGTGCGGTCCTACACGATGATGCGCCGCCACGGGGGCAGCGCCGAGGCGCGCGAGGGCCAGCGCCTGATCATCGGCCCCTGGAGCCACGCGGACGGCACCGACCTCGGCACCTTCCCCGACCGGTCGTTCGGGCTCGGGGGCAGCATCAAGGCCGCCGACATCACCGCCGCGCACCTGCGGTTCTTCGACCGCTGGGTCCGCGGCAGGGCCGACGTACCCGATGACGAGCACCGGGTCCGGATCTTCGTCATGGGTGTCGACCGGTGGCGCGCCGAGGCGGACTGGCCGCTCCCGGATACCCGCTACGCCGACTTCTTCCTCGCCGGCAACGGCCGCGCCAACACGGCCGCGGGTGACGGCGTCCTGACGTGCGACGGCGCATCCGTGGAAGCGGCCGACACGTTCCTCTACGACCCGCGCCGGCCCGTCCCGACCGTCGGCGGCACCGTGCTCGCCGCCGTGCCCGGCGCGTACCCCGGCCCGGCCGACCAGGCCGCGGTCGAGTCGCGCGAGGACGTGCTGTGCTTCACCACCGCCGTCCTGGAGCGGCCCCTCGAGGTGACCGGCCACGTCACCCTGGTGCTGCACGTCTCCTCGTCGGCGCCGGACACCGACTTCACCGGCAAGCTCGTCGACGTGCACCCGGGCGGGGAGGCGATCCTGCTGTGCGAGGGCGTGCAGCGCGCCCGCTACCGCAGGTCGCTCACCCGACCCGAGCTCCTCGAGCCGGGCGCGGTCCACGACCTGACCATCGACCTGGGGGTCACGTCGAACGTGTTCCTCCCGGGGCACCGCATCCGGCTCGAGGTCTCCAGCAGCAACTTCCCCCGCTACGACCGCAACACCAACACGGGCGGGGCGATCGCCGCCGACGGCGAGGACGAGCTGGCCGTCGCGGTGAACCGGGTCCACCACGGGCCGGCCCGTCCCAGCAGGCTGGTCCTGCCGGTGATCGAGCGGCCGGGAGCGGAGGTGCAGCGATGAGCCCGGAGGCTCTGGCGGACCGGACGGCCGTCGCCGACGTCGTCGCCGGTCTCGCCCACGCCCAGGACGACCAGGACTGGGCCGCGCTGCGGCGACTGTTCGTCGACGAGGTGGTCCTGGACCTGTCGACCCACCACTTCGGCAGGCCGGCGACCACCATGGCCGCCGCCGACCTCGTCGACCTGGCGCGCGCCACCCTGGCCGGCTTCGACTGCACCCACCACGCGACGTCGAACCTCGTGGTGCACCTGTCGGGGGACGAGGCCGAGTGCCGCACGCACGTGCTCGCCTACCACCACGTCCCCGCCGAACCCGGTGTCGTCGACCACTGCACGATGCGCGGCTACTGGCGCCTCGGGCTCCGCAGGACCGGCGGGCGCTGGCTGATCACCCGGTGGGCCGTGCTGCGCACCGGGCCGTGGGAAGGATCCCCGGACGTGTACGCGCTCGCTGCCGCACGCAGCACCACCCTGTCATGACCGCCGCCGCGAAGGACGGACGCCCGTGTTCTACGAGATCCGCACCGAGCACGCCCGCGAAGGCCACGGTGCCGAACTGGCCCGATACATGGAGGAGAGCGTCATCCCGCTCCACCAGGAGGTGGGGATGCAGGTGGTGGGGTCGTTCACGGTGATCGGCGACGACGACGCGTTCGTCTGGATCCGGCGCTTCGAGGACGCCGCCGACCGCGAACGGGTCCTGGATGCCGTCCACCGACACCCCCGGTGCGCGGCTTTGATCGACACCGTGTCCGGGCTGGTGGCAGGGGCCGAGTCCGTGGTCCGGATGGAGCCGACGCCCGGGTCGGCGCTGCGCTGATCCGTCTCGTCAGGTGACGATGTCGGCGAGCCGGGTGACGTCGTCCAGGTCGTCCGTGGCCGCGAGGAAGACGAACTCGTCCACGCCGAGGTCGGTGTACCTGGCGACGGAATCCTCGATCGACCGCGGAGAGGTGTGGAGGACCACCTCGGCGGCGATGTCCGCGGGGGCCCATCGGTAGAAGCCCTGGATGTTCGCCCGCGCGGCCTCGGTGTCGCTCAGCGCGAAGTAGGCGAGCGCGACGAGCCGCGGGGCACCCTGGCGGCCCGCGTCCCGCCATGCCGACCTCGCCGCCTCGAAGCCGGGCCCGGTCAGGGCCGGTGGGAGCGCGCCGCCGATGTAGCCCTCGCCCCAGCGCGTCATGCGGCTCAGCGCGCGGGGGGAGTACCCGCCGAACAGCACGGGGACCTGCCGCGTGCCCGCGGGCACGGCGGGGCTGCCTCCGTCGCCGACCGGCTTGCCTGCCCAGACGTCGCGGTAGGTGGCCAGGTCGGAATCCAGGCGGGCGCCGCGATCGCGGAGTCCGAGCCCGGGCACGGTGAACTCCTCCTCGCGGGACCCGACGCCCACGCCCAGCGTGAGGCGGCCGCCCGACACGCCGTCGATGCCCGCGACCTCGGTGATCGGCGGATTGGCGCGTTTCCCGACGGTAGGCGTAGGCGTCGGGTTTCGCTCCCATCCAGTGATCAGGGGATGGCGCGGGCAGGCCGGGTTCCGCGGAACCCGCCGACCCGAACCGGAGCGCTGCGGCGGGCGCGCCGTACCCGGCCGGCTACCCGGCCTCCTGCCCGGCCATGTCCCGCGGGCGAGCCCACCGTTCCGCGTCGCCCTCCGGCGAGCCGGTGGCCGAGTGGGCATCACCGCCGGATCCCGTGGTCGCTCTGACGGCCGTCCCCGGCGCGGGGCCACGCCCGTCCCGGCGCGCCGTTCCGGTGGGCGGCCACTCAACCGGCTGTGGCGGCACCCTCAGCGGGGGAGGGGTTCACCGGCCAGCCAGCGCTTGCCGGCCGAGTAGAGCTCCTCGACCTCGGGGCCGTGCAGGCCGGGGACGTCGAGGTGGACCTTCATCCCCGCGGTGGACTGGCAGTACAGGAGGTGGCGGCACCCGGACGGGAACGCCTTCAGCGCCGCTCGGTCGACGGGCGGGACCTCGCCGGGCACCACGGCGTCCAGCCGGTCCTTCTCGTAGATGGGCTCGCGGAGCACCATCCGCCAGTCGTCGTCGCGGTCCTCGAAGAAGTCGTAGAACCGGCCCACGCACGTGACGTCCACCTCGACGCCGTCCAGCACCAGCCGCTGCGAGATGGACATCTTCGTCTGCGCGACGGCGCGCGGGCCCGCGACCTGGATCAGCGAACCGCCGAGGAAGTGGTGGACGAGCACGCCGGCGTCGAAGCCGCGGCGCGAGGCCTCGACGAAGTCGGCGGCGGTCCCGCGGAACCACGTCGTCTTCATCCGGCCGCCGGGATGCCACGTCGACCGGAGCTCGTCCCACGCGCCCGCGTCGCGCGCGACCGCCCATCTCTCGACGACGGACCGGATGGCGCGATCAGGATCGTCCACGAGCACTCCTCGAGTTCTCGTCCTACGCGATCGCGTGTTCGGACGGGAGCCCGGCGATCAGCAGTTCGGTGGTGCGGCGGATGTGGGTTTCGGTGCGTTCCGCTGCCTGGTCGGCGTTGCGGCCGATCGCGGCTTCCATGATCTCGCGGTGCTCGCGGGCGAGGTTGCGGTGCGTGCGGTTGTGCTCGGGGCGTGACCAGCAGCGGTAGACCTCGGAGATCGAGCGCAGCCGGACTGCGGTGTCGAGGAGGAAGGCGTTGTGGCAGCCGCCGAGGACGGCGGCGTGGAACGCCTCGTGGGCGGTGAGCCAGTCGTCGGTGATGTCGGCGCCGGAGGTGAGGTCGCCGATGCGGGCGAGGGCGTGGTGTGCGGCGACCACGGTGGACTCCCACGCGATGTCGCCCTCGGCGACGGCGCGCCGGGTGATCAGCGTTTCGATGGCGACCCTGGCGTCGGTGAGCTGGGTGAGGCGTTCGATGGAGACGTCGATGACGCGGAAGCCCTGCTGGGGCACCGATTCGGCGAGGCCCTGCTCGACGAGCCGGGGGAGGACCTCGCGCAGGACGCCGCTGCTCACCTCGTAGCGCTCGCCGAGGTCGGCGAACCCGAGTCGCGAGCCCGGCGTCAACCGGCCGTTGAGGATGTCGGCGCGGATCCGGGCGAGGACCACGTCGGAGCGGGTGGGGCTCGTGGATCGGGCGCGTGCCATGCCGGCATGGTAGGTGATCAGCGGAATCTTCGAAAGATGTCGCGCGCAGATCTGTGGCGTGAGAATTTCGAGAATGGGTTGACATTGCGATCTGACGAGGGTTCCACTGGGCGGAGCGAAGCCCATGATCGCGAGGAGGCGGCGTGCAGGACGGGACCCCGACGCAGGTCGGTGACACGGCCCGGTTCGACCGGGCGGCGTTCGACACGTCGCGGATGGGGGCGTTCGCGCGAGCCGCGTCCACCCGGACCGGTCGCGACCTCTCGGACCTCGACCGGTTGTGGCGGTGGTCGGTGGACGAGCCGGCGCAGTACTGGGCCGAGGTGCTGTCGTGGTTCGGCGTGCCGTTCGCCCAGCCACCCACCGCGATCGTCTCGGGACGGATGCCGCACGCCCACTGGTTCGCGGGTGCCCGCCTCAACTACGCCGACCTGGTGCTGCGCCACCGGCGCCTCCCCGGGCCCGCGGTGATCGCGGTGGACGAGGACGGCACCCGGACCGAGGTGGCGTGGGCGACGCTCGCCGAGCAGGTGGAGGCCTTCGCGGCGACGCTGCGGCGGCTGGGCGTGCGGCCGGGCGATCGGGTCGGCGGATACCTGACGGCCGGGGTGGAGGCGATCGTCGCCTTCCTCGGGGCGGCGAGCGTGGGCGCGATCTGGGCCGCGTGCGGGCCCGACTACGGCGCCGCCGCGGCCGGTGACCGGCTCGCTCAGCTGCATCCGCGGGTGCTGGTCGCGACCACCGGGTACCGGTGGAACGGCAAGGAGTTCGACCGGCGCGACGTCGTCGAGGAGCTCGCCGGATCGCTCACGACGCCCGAGGGTGCGCCGGTCGCCGTGATCGAGGTGCCGCGGCTCGGACTGCGCATGCCCGGCGCCGTCCGCACGTGGGCCGAGGCGATCGAACCCGGTGGGCCGCACTCCGGACGGTGGCCGGTCCCGGTGGACGCCGAGCACCCGCTCTGGGTGCTCTTCTCGTCGGGCACGACCGGGATCCCGAAGGGAATCCTGCACGGCCACGCGGGTGTGGCGGCCGTCCACATGACCATGCTCGGCCTCCATCTCGGGCTCGGGCGCGGCGATCGGCTGTTCTGGTACACCACCACGAACTGGATGATGTGGAACCTCGCGGTCTCGGCGCTGACCGTCGGCGCGACGGTCGTGACGTACGAGGGCAGCCCGACCTCCCCGTCGGCGGACCGGCTCTGGGAGGTCGCGGCCGGCTGTGCCGTCGACGTGTTCGGGTGCAGCCCCGGCTACCTGCAGGCCTGCGCGGCGGCGGGCCACCGCCCCGGTGTCGAGCACGACCTGAGCCGGGTGCGGCACGTCGGGGTCACCGGGTCGCCGCTCCCGCCGTCGATGAACGCGTGGGTGGCCGATGCGGTGTCGCCGGGCGTGGTGGTCGGGTCCACCAGCGGCGGCACCGACGTGGTCTCGGGGTTCCTCGGCTGGGCGCCGGGCCTGCCCGTCCGGCCCGGTGAGCTCGCCGGTCCGGTCCTGGGCGTCGCCGCCGACGTCTGGGACGGCGACGGCCGTCCGGTGGCCGACGAGGTCGGCGAGCTCGTGGTCACGCAGCCGATACCGTCGATGCCGGTCGGGTTCTGGGACGACCCCGGCGGCACGCGTTACCGGGAGGCGTACTTCAGCACCTATCCGGGGGTCTGGCGGCAGGGCGACTGGGCCACCCGGCACAGCGGTGGCGGTTTCACGCTGCACGGCCGGTCGGACTCGACGCTGAACCGCGGTGGCGTGCGCATCGGGTCGGCGGACCTGTACGCGATCGTCGAGGCGATGCCGGAGGTGGCCGAGGCGCTCGTGCTGGGCGTCGAGCAGCCCGACGGCGGCTACTGGATGCCGATGTTCGTCGTGCTCGCCGACGGGATCGAACTCGACTCCGCCGTGCGCGAGCGGATCCGGTCGGCCCTGCGCACCCACGGCTCGCCGCGGCACGTCCCCGACGACTTGTTCGCCGTGGAGGCGATCCCGCACACGAAGACCGGCAAGAAGCTCGAGGTGCCGCTCAAGCGGATCCTGCAGGGCGCGGATCCTGCCGCGGTGGCGAGCGCGGGCGCCGTGGACCGCCCCGAGCTCCTGCGCTTCTACCAGGACCTTTCGCAACCGGGCTGACGCCCCGAGAGGAGCTCACACATGACCGAGGCAGTGATCGTGGCCGCCGCTCGCTCCCCGATCGGCCGCGCCCGCAAGGGCTCGCTCGTCGGCATGCGCCCGGACGACCTGACCGTCCAGATGGTGCGGGCCGCCCTCGACCAGGTGCCTGCGCTGGATCCGACGGAGATCGACGACCTCGTGCTGGGGTGCGGCCTGCCCGGCGGGGAACAGGGCAACAACCTGGGCCGGGTCGTGTCGGTGCTGCTCGGCCTGGACACCGTGCCCGGGACCACGGTCACGCGGTACTGCTCGTCGTCGGTGCAGACCACCCGGATGGCCTTCCACGCGATCAAGGCGGGCGAGGGCGAGGTGTTCGTCTCCGCCGGTGTCGAGACCGTGTCCCGGTTCGACAAGGGCAGCTCCGACTCGCTGCCCGACACCCGCAACCCGGTGTTCGCCGACGCGGAGGCTCGCAGCCTCGCCGCTGCCGAGGCGGGCGCCGACACCTGGTCCGACCCGCGGCTGGAGGGCGCCCTCCCCGACGTCTACATCGCCATGGGGCAGACCGCGGAGAACCTCGCCCGCGCCAAGGGCGTCACCCGCGAGGAGATGGACCGCTTCGCGGTGCGTTCCCAGAACCTCGCCGAGAAGGCCATCGCCGACGGCTTCTACGCCCGCGAGATCACCCCGGTGACCCTCCCCGACGGCACCCTCGTCGACGCCGACGACGGACCCCGTCCCGGCGTCACCTACGAGGCGGTGGCCCGGCTCGACCCGGTGTTCCGGCCCGGCGGGCTGGTGACCGCGGGGAACTGCTGTCCGCTCAACGACGGCGCCGCCGCCCTCGTCGTGATGTCGGACCGCAAGGCGCGCGAGCTCGGGCTGACCCCGCTCGCCCGCGTCGTGTCCACCGGTGTCACCGCGCTGTCGCCGGAGATCATGGGGTACGGCCCGGTCGAGGCGTCCCGGCAGGCGCTGGCTCGCGCCGGCATGACCATCGACGACGTCGACCTCGTGGAGATCAACGAAGCCTTCGCCGCGCAGGTCATCCCCTCCGCGCGCGACCTGGGCGTCGATCCCTTCGGGGACAGGCTGAACGTGCACGGCGGCGCCATCGCCCTCGGGCATCCCTTCGGCATGACGGGTGCCCGCATCACCACCACCCTGCTGAACGGCCTGCGGGCCAGGGACGCGACCATCGGCCTGGAGACGATGTGCGTCGGTGGCGGCCAGGGGATGGCGGTCGTCTACGAACGCCTCAGCTGATCGGTCGACCTCGGAGCAGGGAGTTCCATGACACTCGTCCCGTCTGATCCCGGTGGTCCACAACGCCGGGATCGTCTGCGGGGTCCACGGCCCGCACAGCGCGGGCGCCTGCCTCGTGCTCGGCTCACCCGGCCTCGACGAGCCGCTCCCGCTGATGGCCCGCCAGGCGGCCACGCACGTGCTGCTCGGGCCGGGCCACTACCGCGCCGCGGAGCACCCGTGCTCCTGCTGCGCCATCCGCGGGTTGCCGCGGCCGCGGTCGTGACCATGCCGGATCCCCGGCTCGGGGAGCGGACCTGCGCCTACGTGGTGGTGGAGGGTGCGGAGCTGACGATGTCCGAGATGCAGGCGCACTTCGCCGCGCTCGGGGTCGCGAAGTTCAAGTGGCCCGAGCGCATCGAGCACCTGCCCGAGATCCCGCGCACGCTGGTCGGCAAGACGGACAAGATGCGCCTGGCCGCCGACATCGCGCAGAAGGTGAGCACCGGGTCCGTGACGTGACCGCCCCTACCATTGGCGCATGAGTGACGACGGGGGCGGGCGCAAGCGCGCCGGGGCGAGCACCGCCCGCCGGGAGCTGGTGGAGAACGAGCTCTACGAGCACGCGACGCGCCTGTTCGCCGAGCGCGGCTTCGCCGGTACCAGCCTCCAGGACATCGCGGACGCGATGGGCATCACCCGGCCCGCGCTCTACTACTACGTCAAGAGCAAGGACGAGCTGCTGGCCAGGCTCGTCACCGAGGTGACCAACGGGCCGTTCGACGAGCTCACCGCCCTGGTCGCCCGTGGCCTGGACCCCGTCGCGACGCTGCGGGGGATCGTCGACATCATCGTGCGCCGGAGGGCCACGCAGCCCGAGCGGTTCCGGTTGCTCATCCGGTCCGAGTCGGAGCTCCCCGAGCCGCTGGCCGCGGCCCACGAGGAGAGCCGCCGGGCCGTGCTCAAGACCATCGCGGGCGCGATCGACGCCGGGGTCCGTTCCGGCGTGTTCCGGCCCGTCGACGCCCGGGTGGCGGCCCTCGGTGTTCTCGGCATGTGCAACTGGGTGGCGTGGTGGTTCCAGCCGGGTGGTCGCGACACCGCGGAGAGCGTCACCGGGCAGCTCGCCGACATGGCCGTCGCGAGCCTGCAGCGTCCTGACCACCAGGTTCCCGGCGGGGACGGCCCGGCCGCCGCGATCAAGCTCCTGCGCCAGGACCTCGACCACCTGGAGCGGATCCTCGACGTCTGACGCTCGCCCTGGCGCGCAAGGCGGAGCTCGGCGTGCCGGGCGCGCAGACCGTGGTCTGCCTGATGCACCCGCGCCAGGACGTCACGCACCACCCGCTGGTGCCGCTGCTGCTGCAGGCCGGGGTCGCGGTGTGGACCCAGCACCCCCGCTCGGTGAATTCCGCGTACCGCGGGTGGCTGGGCCGGCGCTTCCCCCTCGCGCCGCCGGGTAGAGGTCGGACGACCGGTCGAGTCTTCGAAATAACGCCAAGTTTCGAGATTCTCTTGTGCTGTCGGGAATTCTACGCCAGAGTGGACAGGACTCGACGGCGAGCACGCAGGGAGCAGGGGCCGTGACCACGGAACACAGTCAGTACTTCCGGACGCCGAAGCCGCGCCCGATCAGACCCCCGAAGCTGCACCACGCCACGTTCATGACCATGGACGTGGACGCGATGGTGGCCTTCTACGAGCTCGTGGCGGGCCTGCAGCCCGTCTACTACGCGCAGCACGCCGCCTGGCTGACCAACGACGAGGCGAACCACCGCATCGCGCTGCTGCGGCTGCCCGGTCTGCACCCGCCCACCGACAAGCCCCACAGCGTGGGGCTGCACCACACGGCCTTCGAGTACGACTCGTTCGACGGCTGGATCGACAACTACGAGCGGCTGCGCGACGCCGGGCTCACCCCGGTCATCAGCCTCGACCACGGCATGACGATGTCGATGTACTACCAGGACCCCGACGGCAACGGCGTCGAGATCCAGGTGGACATGTTCGAGGACTGGGCCGTGTCCAAGGAGTGGATGTGGGCCTCGCAGGAGTTCAGCGAGGACCAGGTCGGGCCACAGTTCGACCCGGAGAAGGTGCTCGCGGCGTACCGGCAGGGGGCCACCAAGGACGAGGTCCACCGTCGCGCCCGCGCGGGCGAGTTCGTGCCCGACCAGCCGCGCACCACCGTGACCTTCGACGACCCGTGGCCTGCCCGGCTCGCCGCGGATCCGGCACTCGCCGACGGCGTGCCGCTCCCCCCGACCCAGGAGACGTGACCGCATGCGCATCGCCAACCTCGCGAACCGGGCCGTCCTCGTCGTCGACGGGGAGGGCGGTACCACCGCCGTCGACGTCGACGAGGCGAGCGCCGGTCGGTTCGGTCCGGCGCCGCGTGCGGTGTTCGAGGAGTGGGACGCCTTCACGGAGTGGGCCGCCTCCGCCGACCTCGGCGACGGCCGCCCGTTCGATCCCGCCGAGCTCGGCGCCCCGGTCCCGGACCCCCGTCAGGTCTTCGCGATCGGGCTCAACTACCGCGACCACGCCGACGAGGCGAACCTCGAGCACCCGGAGCACCTCGTCGTGTTCACCAAGTTCGCGTCGTCGCTGGCGGGGCCGAACGTCACCGTCACGCTGCCCAGCGACAAGGTCGACTACGAGATCGAGCTCGTGGTCGTCATCGGCCGGGAGGTCCACGACGCCGACCTCGACGCGTCGCGGCAGGCGATCGCGGGGTACGCCGTGGGGCAGGACTACAGCGAGCGCGCCGTGCAGCTGCGTGGCCCGGCGCCGCAGTTCAGCCTCGGCAAGTCCTACCCCAACTTTGCCCCGTTCGGCCCGGCCGTGGTCACCGAGGACGAGCTCGACGACCCCGGAAAGCTCCGCCTCACCGCGGTGCTGGAGGGGCCGGGCGCGGACGGCGCGCCGTCCGTCACCCTGCAGTCGGGCACCACCGCCGACCTCATCTTCCCGGTGGAGCAGATCATCTCCGACCTCTCCCGGATCGTCACGCTGTACCCCGGCGACGTGATCTTCACCGGCACCCCGGCGGGGGTGGGCGGTCCGCGCGGGCTGTTCCTCAAGGCCGGTGACGTCCTCACCAGCACGATCGAGGGCGTCGGCAGCATGACCAACCGGTTCGTCTCGCCATGAGCGGGGCCAACCTCGCCCAGGTCGCACTGTGCACGGCCGACCTGCCGGGTACGGCGCGGACCTTCGTCGAGGTGCTCGGCTTCACCAATGCCGGGGGAAAGCCCCGGTGGGGCGCCGACGCGGCGCGCATCCAGGAGCTCCCGACCGGTGACGACACCCGCGCGATGATGTGGTGGCTCGTCGGCGGGCCGGAGTTCGTCCAGATCGAGCTGTTCCAGCACACCGTCCCGGCCCAGCGACCGCGGCGTCCGGGCTGGCGGCCCTCCGACATGGGCTGGGTCCGTTTCGGCGTCGCCGTGGCCGACTTCGACCACGTCATGGAGCGGTTGCGCGCGGCCCGGTTGCCGACCCTGACCGCGCCTGCCGTGGTGGACGGCGCGCGCCGCGTGTGCTTCCGCGAGCCCGGCGCGGACGCGGTCGTCGAGGTCATGGAGGCCGGCTCGCCCGGCCCCGCGCTCCGGTACGCGACGGCGTCGGTCGCCGACCTCGACACCGCGCGGCGGTGCTTCGGCGAGGGGCTCGGGCTCGCGGAGACCGACCCGGACGCCGTGCACCGGCCCGAGCACGAATCGCTCTGGGGACTCGAGGGCGCGCACCGGGTCTGCGCGACGTTCCGGATCGGCGACGCGTTCCTCGAACTCGTGCAGTACACGACGCCCGCACCGCGGCCGCCCGCTGCCGACGCGTTGCTCAGCGACCAGGGCATCATGAACGCCGCGTTCGGCTACCGGGACCGCTCGGACCTGGTCCGCGCACACACCGCGGTGACGTCCATGGGCGCCACGACCTCGACGGACGTGCCGAGCGTCGCCGGCTCGGTCTACCTGCGCCTCGCCGAGGGTCTCCCCTTCGAACAGCTCCTCGTGCCGCGCGATCTCGACGCGGTGTACGGCTTCGTGCCGCAGCCGAACCCACCGGCCGCATAGGCCGGCACCACAGCTCTGCGCACCACAGCTCTGCAGCTCTGCCCGCGCGCACCGCACGGTCCGCGCGGATCCCATTTCTCATCGCCGAGGAGTGACCTCATGAGCGATCTCACGATGCCCGCAGTCGCCGGGCCGGCCGCACCGGTGCCGGAGAAGGACCGGCGCATGGAGCGGCGGGCCGCACTGGCCGCGACGGGCGGCACCGCGCTCGAGTACTTCGACTTCGCGATCTTCGGCCTGCTCGCAGCGACGGTCTTCCCGGCCGTCTTCTTCCAGGAACTGGGCGAATCGGGGGCGCTCATCGCCTCGTTCGCCACCTACGGGGTCGCGTTCGCGGCCAGGCCCATCGGCAGCGTCGTCTTCTCCGCGATCGGGGACCGGCGCGGACGGCGGAACGTCCTGATCACCACGCTGTGGATCATGGGGCTCGCCACGGTGCTCATGGGCCTGCTCCCCGGCTACGCCACCCTCGGGATCGCGGCCCCGCTCATCCTGGTGGTGCTCCGGTTCGTCCAGGGGATCGCGGCAGGCGGTGAGATCAGCGGGGCGCAGATCCTCGCGCTCGAGCACGCGCCGGCCGAGCGCCGCGGCCGGGCCGGGTCCTCGGTGGCGCTCGCGTCGCCGATCGCACAGGCGATGGCGACGCTGGTCCTCGCCGGGCTGACCGCCGGGCTGAGCAGGGAGGAGTTCGTCGCCTGGGGATGGCGGGTGCCGCTGGTGGCGAGCATCCTCCTGCTCGCGTTCGCCGCGTGGGTCCGCTCCGGGGTCGGCGAGACCCCCGAGTTCGTGGCGTCCGAGAAGAGCAGCGAACCGCGGTCCGGCCCGCTGGCGGTGCTGCGGCGCTACCCCGGCACCATCGTGCTGCTCCTGCTCGGCTACTGCGCCCCCGCAGGGATCTACCCCATCGTCACCGCGTTCGGCGTCGCCTACATGACCTCGGCGGGCGGCATCGACCCCAGCACGACGTTCGTGCTGTTCCTGTGCGCCCAGCTGCTGGCGATCGGCGCCGCCCTGATGGGTGGTCGGATCACCGACCGCATCGGAGCGCGGAACACCATGCTCGCCGGCCTGGCCGTCCTCGCGGTCGCGTTCGTCCCCCTCTTCCCGCTCGTGGACACGGGCAACGTCGTCCTCGTCGGGCTCTGCATCGTCGGGTTCGTCGCGTCGGTCGTGGTCATGCTGGCGGCGCAGGCGTCGTTCTACGCCTACGCGTTCCCGGTGCGGATGCGCTACTTCGGCTCGTCGATCAGCTACTCGGCCACCAACACCATCTTCGGCGGCACGAGCGCGTTGATGGCCGCGTGGCTGCTCGACCTGGCAGGGGGCGACGTCCGCGCGGTCACCGCGTACGGCGCGCTGCTGATCGTGGTGTCCGCGATCGCCCTGCTGGCCCGGCCCGCCCACCCGTCCGACAGCGAAGGGAGCGCGCAGCGATGAGCGGCACGTTCGACAAGTCGGTCATCATCGTCACGGGCGCGGTCGGCGGGATCGGCAGCGCGACGGCCCGGCTGCTCGTGGAGGCCGGTGCCCGGGTGGTGCTCACCGACGTCGTCCGCGACGGCGGAGCGGAGCTCGCCGACGAGCTCTCCGCACACGGGGACGTGTCGTTCACCCCGGCCGACCTCACCGACGAGGACGCCGTGCGCGCCGTCGTGGCGCACGCCCTCGACCGGTTCGGCCGGCTCGACGGCGCCTTCAACAACGCCGGCATCTCCCAGGCCGGCACGCCGCTCGTCGACCTCGCGTCGGCGGACTTCGAGAAGGTGCTGCGCATCAACACCGTCAGCGTCTTCCACTGCCTCAAACACCAGATGGCCGCGATGACGGAAGGCGGATCGATCGTGAACACGTCGTCGGGCCTGGGCGTGATGGGCGCACTCAACCAGGCCGGCTACATCGCCTCGAAGCACGCGGTGTGCGGGTTGACCCGCGCGGCCGCCGTGGAGGGGGCCGAGCGCGGCATCCGCGTCAACGCGCTCCTGCCGGGCACCGTCCGCACCCAGATGCAGGTCGCCGCGCACGGCTCCGCGGCTTCCCCGGCGGTGCTGGAGCGGACCCGGCAGCTGCACCTGCTCGGCCGCATGGGGGAGCCGGAGGAGATCGGGTACCTCGCCCGCTGGTTGCTCTCCGACGAGGCGTCGTTCGTGACCGGATCGCTCCTGCCCGTCGAGGGCGGCCTGCTCGCGGGGCGGCGGCTGTGAGGGACGTCGACGCGCTGCCGGCCGGGTTCCGGCGCGAGACGCACACCGTCGACGGCGCGCGCATCGCCACGCTGGTCGGCGGCCAGGGCGTGCCACTGGTGCTCCTGCACGGCTGGCCGCAGACCTCACGGACGTGGCACGGCGTTGCGCCGGCGCTCGCCGCGGCCGGCTACACGGTCATCGCGCCCGACCTGCCCGGCCTGGGTCACTCGGACCCGTTGCCCGGCGGCTACGCGAAGGACACGGTGGCCGAGGCGCTGCGCAGCGTGGTCCACGACGTGGCCGGCGCGGCGCCGCTGCGGGTGATCGGCCACGACATCGGCGGCATGGTCGCCCTGTCCTGGGCCCGCCGCTGTCCCGACGAGGTGGTCCGGCTCGCCGTCGTCGACACGGCCCTGCCGGGCCTGGGCCTCGAAGAGGTCATGAACGTGGCGCGGGGCGGGCGCTGGCACCACGGCTTCTTCATGACCCCGGACGTGCCGGCGATGCTCGTCGCGGGCACCGAGGACGAGTTCTTCGCCTGGTGGTTCGGCCGCCTCACCGGCAACCGGGACGCCCTGCCGCCGGAGGAGGTCGCGGCCACCACGGCCACGTACCGGGGTCGCGCCGCGCTCGACCGCAGCTTCGGCCACTACCGGGCGCTGCTCGACGACGGCCGCGTCAACACGGCATGGCTCGACGGCGGCGGCCGGTTCCCGATGCCGGTCGCCGCGGTGGGCGGCGGGCTCTCCCTCGGCGACCAGGTGGCGCAGGACCTGAAGCCCGCGGCGCCAGACCTCCGGCAGATCGTGATCGAGGGCGCGGGCCACTTCGTGGCCGAGGAGCAGCCCGAGCGGTTCGTCGAGGAGATCCTTCCGTTCCTGTCCGACCGAGAGGAATCACCCGCAGCATGACGAAGCTCATCCAGGTCGCACTCTGCACGTCCGACATGCCGCGAACCATCCGCACGTTCGTCGAGGTGCTCGGCTTCTCGAGTGCCGGCGGCCGGCCGCGGGGGCAGCACGCCGCGCGGCTGCAGGAACTGCCGACCGGCGACGACACCTACGTCATGCTGTGGTGGCTCGTCGGCCGCCAGGAGTTCGGCGGCCAGATCGAACTGTTCCACCACACGAGCCCGGCTCAGCGCCCCCGCCGTGCCGACTGGAAACCGTCGGACCTGGGCTGGTCGCGGTTCGGCATCGTGGTGCCCGACTTCGACGCCACGCTGGAGCGGCTCGGCGCGGCCGGGTACGCGACGATGACCGAGCCGATCGAGGTCGACGGCCACCGCCGGGTGTGCTTCCGCGAACCCGGCGCCGACGCCATCGTCGAGATCATGGAGGAGGACCCGGCGTTGCCCGCGGCGTTGGCGGGGTCGGCGGCGCCGCAGTCGGCCGTGGCGTACGTGACGGTCTCGGTGTCCGACCTCGACAGCGCGCGCCGCTACTTCGGGAAGGTGTTCGGCTTCCCCGAGCTCGAGCCGGAGACGCTCCACCTGCCCGAGCACGAGAGCCTCTGGGGGCTCGCCGGTGCCAGGCGGACCTGCGCGGTCTTCCAGGCAGGCGACCTGCTGCTCGAGGCGGTGCAGTACGAGACACCCACCCCGAAGCCGCCTGCGGACGCGTTGCTCAGCGACCAGGGGATCATGAACGTCGCGATGGGCTACCGCGAGCGGTCGGCGCTCGTCGACACCGTTGCCGTCGCGGAAGCAGCCGGCGCGTCGACGATCGGCGACGTGCCGGACACCACGGGATCGGTGTACCTGCGCATCGCCGACGGGATCTCCATCGAGCTGTTCCTCGTGCCCGTCGGCCTCGACTCGTCGTACGGGCTGGTGGCCGAGGAGCTCGCCCCGGCGGGAAGTGCCTTCGCCGTGCGCCGAGGGGAGGGGTGAACGCCATGTCGACCCCTCGAGTGGTCGCGGTGACCGGCGCCGGGGCCGGGATCGGCCTCGCCACCGCACGGGCGTTCACCGCGGCCGGGACGACCGTGGCCGGCCTGGACCTCCGCGAGGGACCGCCGACGCCGGGCGTGACGTGGATCGGCTGCGACGTCACCGACGAGGCCTCGGTGGGGGAGGCGTTCGCGCAGATCGCGGCGACCCACTCCCGGCTCGACACCCTCGTCAACAACGCGGGGATCGGGGCGAAAGGAACCGTCGAGACCGCCACCGAGGACGAGTGGCTCGGCGTGTTCGGCGTGAACGTGTTCGGGGTCGCCCGGGTGAGCAGGCACGCGCTGCCGCTGCTGCGGCACGGCCATGCGCCCGCGATCGTGAACGTGGCCTCCACCACCGCCGTGGCCGGCACGCCGCAGCGGGCGGTCTACAGCGCGTCGAAGGGCGCGATCGCCGCGTTGACCCGGGCCATGGCCACCGACCACATCGCCGACGGGATCCGGGTCAACGCCGTGTACCCGGGAGCCGTCCACACCGACGTCACCGGGCGCTACGACGCCGATCGGGAGACGGCCGTGCGGATGCTCACCGAGCGCACGCCGCTGGGGCACCTCATCGACGTCGAGGAGATCGCCAACGCGATCGTGTACCTGGCCGATCCCCGCAACACGTCCCTCACCGGGGCCGGCTTCCGCTACGACGGTGGGATCACCGAGCTGGTCAACTTCGGCACCGCGTAGGGCGCGCCGTCACGACAGCATGTGATCCAGGCAGAGGTTCAGCGCGGCCTCCAGGTGTGCCACGGAGCCGGTGGAGAGCTGCACGCTGACGCCGCCCTGGATCGCGGCGATCACGGCTGCGGCCGTGCGGTCGGCGTCGAGGGCCGGGTCGGCCTCCCCGGCCGCCTGGGTCGCCGCGATCCCGGTGCGGACGCACTCCTGCCACTGCCGGATCAGCTGCGCCGTGACGGCCTGGGCGGTCGGGCTGTGCCGGCCCATGTCGGTGATCAGCACCCCGAGCGGGCAGTGCAGGCCCTGACTGCGCGAGGTCTCGACGACGGCATCGCGCCACCTCTCCCAGGCCGCTCGGGAGGTGAGCTCGCTCAGGTAGGGCTCCTGATCGTGGAACACGCGCTCGGCCTCGAGCTCGGCGACCGCGTGCAGGAGCTGTTCGCGGCCGTCGGGGAAGTAGTGGAAGAGCTGGCTCTTGCCGGTGCCGCTGCGCCGGCACACGTCGTCGAGCGTGGTGGCGTTGAGGCCGCGTTCCCGGATCTCGCTCGCGGCGCCTTCGACGATGCGCCGGCGGGTCGCGGCGCCCTTCGCGGTGGTCGTGGGCACGGTGACGATTGTACTTGCTGGTCCAATTTCCGACACATACGTTGGCGGCATGAGGGCAATCGTGATCGACGAAGCGGGTGGGCCCGACGTTCTCCAGCTGCGCGAGCTGCCATCGCCGCGGCCGGGGCCCGGGGAGATCCTCGTCGACGTCCGCGTCGCAGGCGTGAACTTCTTCGACACCTGGATCCGCCGGGAGCGCGTGGCGGAGGTGCCGGGCGCGGAGGGAGTCGGCGTCGTCGCGGAGATCGGCGACGGGGTGCACGAGTTCGCGCCGGGTGATCGCGTCGGCTGGCTGACGCCCACCACGCACTCCAGCTACGCCGAGCAGGTCGTGCTCCCGGCGGGCCTGGCCGTCGCGCTGCCCGACGCCGTCGACGACGAGACGGCCGGCGCGCTGCTGCTGCAGGGGCTGACCGCGCACCACTTCACCACCGTCTCGCACCCCGTGCAGCCCGGTGACGTCACGCTCGTGCACGCCGCGGCCGGCGGGGTCGGGCTGATGCTCACGCAGCTGGTCAAGGCGCGCGGCGGCACGGTGATCGGCCTGGTGTCGCGGCCGGAGAAGGTCGAGGTGGCCACCGAGGCCGGCGCCGATCACGTCCTGATCTCCACCGGCGACGCGTTCGTCGGGCCGGTTCGCGAACTGACCGGGGGCGCGGGCGTGCACGCCGTGTTCGACGGCGCGGGCGCGACCACCTTCGCCGCGTCGCTGGACGTGCTGCGCACCCATGGCACGCTGGTCTTCTACGGTCCCCTGATCGGCGAGGTGCCCCGCATCGCGATGAACGAGATCCCGCGCAGCACCCGCATCACCTACGGCGTGACCGAGGATCACATCCGCACCCCGGAGGAGCTCAGAGCGCACGCGGGGGAGCTGTTCGCGCTCGTCGAGAAGGGCGAGTTGACCGTGCGGATCGGCGGCCGCTACCCGCTGGCCGAGGCGGCCCGGGCGCACGCCGACATCGAGTCGCGCGCCACCACCGGCAAGCTGCTGCTGTTCCCATGAGCGCGCAGGTGGGCTACTACGAGTACCACCTCGTCCGCCAGCTCGAGCACCGGCAGCGGGGGAACCAGCAGATCTTCGACCGGACGGTGCGGCGAACCTAGGACCGGGGTCGGGTCCAAAGGTGGATGTGTGGCTTTCGTTTCCGAATACGCCCAGATGATCGCCTGCCGGAGTGGCGTCATTCGCCGGCGAGCGGTGTGCCGCGGGGGATGCGGGCGTGCGATCACGGCTGTGGTCGCACCAGGATCCCGTTCGGAATGGTCGTTCAGCATCGATCGGACAGGACGCGCGGATGGCAGATCTGACGGTCGTCGAACGGTCGCCCGATCCGGAGAGCCCGGGGCCACGCACCGAACGGGAGCCCTCGATCGCGGATCGGATCCGCAACCTCGGGGCGAACCGGACCGGTGCACTCCTGCTGCTGTTCGGCACCGTCGTCGCGGTCGCGTGGGCCAACCTCTCCTTCGAGTCGTACCACGACCTCTGGGAGACGCACTTCACCGTGGGTGTCGGGGACCTGCAGCTCGACTTCACCCTGCACGCCCTCGTCAACGACGCCCTGATGGCGGTGTTCTTCTTCACCGTGGGCCTGGAGGTCCGGCGCGAGTTCGCGATCGGTGAGCTCACCACGTGGTCGCGGGCCGTCGTCCCCGTCGTCGTCGCCGTCGCGGGGCTGGTCGTGCCGTCCGTCCTCTACGTGCTCGTCAGCCGGGGGTCGGGTTACGAGTACGCCTGGGGCATCGTCATCTCGACCGACACCGCGTTCCTGGTCGGCGCCCTTGCCCTGATCGGGCCGAGGGCGCAGGCCGGCCTCAGGATCTTCCTGCTCGCGCTCGCCGTCGTGGACGACATCGGGGCGCTGAGCATCATCGCTCTCGTCTACACCGAGAGTTTCGACCCGCTCCCGCTCGTGGTGGCGGCGATCGGCCTCGTGGGCGTGTACTTCACCCGGTACGCCCCCAGCGGCCGCGGCCCGGTCTACGCCACGTTGGCGATCATCGTGTGGTTCGCGTTCCTCGCGTCCGGCGTGCACCCCACCCTCGCCGGCGTCGCGATCGCGTTGCTGGTGCCCGTGTACCGCCCCAGCCGGCGCGACGTCGAGCACGCCCTGGGACTGGCGCGGATGTTCCGCCAGTCGCCGAACTCCGAGTACGCACGCGCGGCCGCGAACGGGCTCCGCGAATCGATCTCGATCAACGAGCGGCTGCAGTCCGCCTACGCCCCGTACGTCGCCTACGTCATCCTCCCCGTCTTCGCGCTCGCCAACGCCGGCGTGCAGCTCAACGGCGAGATCCTCGCCGCGGCCCTGCGCTCGCCGGTGGCCTGGGGCATCGTCGCCGGCCTGGTCGTCGGAAAGATCGTCGCGATCTTCGGCTCGGCCACGATCCTGCGCGTGCTGCGCGTCGGCGAGTTCGGGCCCGGGCTGACCGCAGATCGGCTCGCCGGCGGGGGAGCGTTGTGCGGTATCGGCTTCACGATCTCGCTGTTCATCGTCGACCTCGCGATCGACGACCCGGGTGTGCAGAACGAGGCACGCGTCGGCGTGCTCGCGGCGTCCGTCCTGGCGTGCGCGCTCGCCACCGTCATCTTCCGGATCTCGGACGCGACGCACCCGGTGCGGGAGGTCGGGCGCACGCTGGTGCGCCCGGTCGACCCGCGCCGCGACCACGTCTTCGGCCCGGCGGACGCGCCCCTGACCCTCGTGGAGTACGCCGATTTCCAGTGCGCGTTCTGCTCGAAGACCTCCGGCGCCATCGAGGAGGTGCAGCGTGAACTCGGCGACCGCGTGCGCTACGTCTGGCGGCACGCTCCGCTCGTCCGCTACCACCCGAACGCCGTCGCCGCCGCCGAGGCCTCGGAGGCCGCGGCCCTGCAAGGCCAGTTCTTCGCCTACGAGCGGAGCCTCTTCGCGGATCAGGAACACCAGCTCCCCTCGGACCTCGTCCGGCGCGCGTCGGAGCTCGGGCTCGACGTCGAGCGCTTCGAGGCGGACCTGGCCTCACCGGGCGTCGCCGCCCGGGTCCGCGACGACATGGTGGACGCCGAGACGATGAACATCACCACTGCACCCACGTTCTTCGTCAACGGGCAGCGGCACACCGGCCCGCACGACGCCCAGTCCCTGATCCGCGCGCTCGAGCAGACCGCGCCCGCCGGGACCCGGTGATCACGCGGTCGCCCGGCGAGGGGGCGCCGGGTTCCGCGGAACCCGGCCGGGGGCGACCCAGGAAGGCCTTCGCAGCGGGATGACCCGGCTCGCCAACCGCAAGATCAGCACGCGGTTCCGCGGAACGCGGCCTGGGTGGGGTGGCGCGATTCTCGACCGCGATTCGCGTCGGCCTGTCGGAGATGCACCACCTTCGGCCTCACCGCCAGCTGCGGGGCGTGACCACCGGGTCCTCGGGTGGGCGGGCATGCGCTTCGCGCGCTGCGGTGGCGTGCCGGGCCGGGTGGGAGATCAACCGATCCGGTGAGCGCCTTGCGAGATGCTCATCGCGCCCTCCCGGGCTCGTGGACGAGTACGTCTCGTCGGTTGCGGGGCGACTGTCCGGTGGTCCGGATGCCAGGAGCGGGTAGTCCACACGCTCGACGTCGACACCACTGCTATTCGATCTTGGGAGGCGGACCGTCAGGTCGATCTCGTGCGTGTGGATGACTGTGTGGAGCGCCATGTTGGGGCTTGATCGGCGGATTGGCGCGTTTCCCGACGCCAGGTGACCCTGCTGGCTAATTCGGCGGCGAGTGTTGTGCTGGTGGGGCTTGGCGTGTCGGTGTCGGTGTGGCGGGTTTTGGCTTCATGATCATCTGACGGCCGGCCCCTATCCCTGTCCCGGCCGTGGGATGGTGTGTGTGATGTCGGTGCAGCCGACGCCGTGGCCGGAGCCGG